>JALEGE010000079.1 GCA_022760335.1 Hyphomonadaceae bacterium | reverse complement strand
CTTCTGCGCGGGCTCAACCTGCGAGGTTTCAGTCACACCAACCGTCAGTGACAGGAGCGCAGAAAGATGTCTCAGCCCACGCATCACACGCAGACAGAAGCCCGCCGCAGCGCCATGCTGCGTACGGCCTTCTGCCCGGTGGTGCGTGAGGCGCTCAACGCCCCTGACACGATCGAGATTATGGCTAATCCTGACGGATCCGTCTGGATCGAAAAAGCCGGTATCGGTCTCACCGTCTCGAAACATACCCTTTCCACCTCCGACCGGGAACGCGTTATTCTCCTGGTCGCCTCCGGGGTGGGAGAAGCTGCAAGCCGCGCCTCCCCGATCGTCTCTGCCGAACTCCCCGGCACGGGCGAGCGGTTTGAAGGGCTTCTCCCACCTGTCTCGACAGCGCCGTGCTTTTCGATCCGAAAGCCTGCAACAACGCCTTTCGAACTTGGCGACTATGTCGATCAAGGCGCGTTATCTCCGGCGCTATGTGCAGCGCTACGTAACGCCATCATCAACCGACAGAACATCCTCATCGCGGGCGGCACATCGTCCGGCAAGACGACATTCACCAATGCGCTCCTTGCCGAGCCCGCTTTTTGTGAAGACCGGATCGTCATCCTCGAAGATACGCGCGAGCTGAAATGTGCTGCGCCCAATGTGGTCCAGCTTCGTACACATCGCGGCAGCACCAGCCTGCAGGACCTTGTCCGTTCAACACTGCGGCTGCGCCCCGACCGGATCATTGTCGGCGAGGTGCGCGGCGCAGAAGCGCTCGATCTCTTGAAAGCCTGGAACACAGGCCATCCCGGCGGGATCACGACGCTGCATGCCAATTCTGCGCAAGGCGCACTGACCCGGCTAGAACAGCTCGCCATGGAAGCAACGAGGCGACCGCCTTTCGACCTTATCGCGGAGGCCGTGGATGTCGTCATCTTCATGACCAGAAGCGGCGGCCAGCGCCGCATCGAAGAAGCCATCCGCGTCACAGGCTTCAATGGCGAGAGCTATGACACTGCCCCGCTGATTTCCCGATCCCTTTCAATTGTCCAAAACGGAGACCTTTCATGTCCACCACTCCACTAAACCCCATCAACCGTGCGGTTCAAATCGCAGCTGCAATCGGCATCGGCCTTCTGATCGTAGGCCCGGCTCACGCTGCAGGGTCAGGCATGCCCTGGGAAGGTCCGCTCGACCAGATCCTGACCTCGATAGAAGGCCCGGTGGCCCGCATCGTGGCGGTGATCATCATTACCCTGACCGGCCTCACCCTGGCTTTCGGCGAAACCTCAGGCGGTATGCGCAAGCTGATCCAAATCGTGTTCGGTCTCTCCATCGCCTTCGCCGCGACCTCGTTCTTCCTGACCTTCTTCAGCTTTGGCGGCGGAGCGCTGATCTAGTGGCTGAAGGCTATGAAATCCCGCTCCACCGGTCCTTGACCGAGCCGATCCTGATGGCAGGCGCGCCGCGCACAGCCGCCATTGCCATCGGGACCCTCGCCGCAGCCGTTGGCCTTGGCCTCCAGCTCTGGATACCGGGCCTCCTGCTCTGGGTCGTGGGCCATTCCGCGGCCGTGTTCATGGCGCGATCTGACCCTGATTTCATGGCCGTTGCCAGCCGTTCGACCCGCCACAAGGAGCATCTGACATGCTGAACCTCAAAGAATACGCCGAAACGCCCACGCTTCTCGCTGACTATCTTCCCTGGGCCTGTCTCGTCGCGCCCGGCGTCGTCCTCAACAAGGATGGGTCTTTCCAGACCACGTTCAAATATCGCGGCCCTGACCTCGAAAGCTCGACCGAAGAGGAACTCGTCTCCGTCATGGCGCGGGTCAATAATGTGCTGCGCCGGTTCGGGTCTGGTTGGGCACTTTTCTTCGAGGCGCAGCGCCATGAGGTACATGACTATCCTGAAAGCGATTTCCCGGACGCGCTGACCTGGCTGATCGATCAGGAACGCGGGTTACAGGCAGAGGAAAGCGGTGCGCGTTTCGAAAGCGCCTACTATTTGACCCTGCTATGGCTTCCACCCGCCGATGCCACGGGCCGCGCCGAGAAGGCCCTGATCCAGCGCGCTGATACAGAAGATGCAGCGACTTGGCGGCATCGGCTGGAGACGTTCCAGCAGCACGCCGACCGCGTCTTCGATCTCCTCTCGACCTGTCTCGCTGAGATCGCAAAACTCGATGATGATGAAACTCTGACCTATCTCCACTCAACGATCTCGACGAAACGCCACCCAGTGAAGACGCCAGAGCTGCCCGTCTTCCTCGACGCGGTCCTCGCAGATGAACCCTTCGCTGGCGGGCTGGAGCCCATGATTGGAGAGGCGCATCTACGCACCCTGACCATTCTCGGATTTCCCGCCTCGACGCTGCCGGGCATTCTCGATGAACTGAACCGGCAAGGCTTCGCCTATCGCTGGGCGACACGGTTCATTGCCATGGACAAGGCGGAAGCCGAGAAAGTCCTTGGCAAGAAACGCCGACATTGGTTCGCCAAACGCAAATCGATCGGCGCAGTGCTGCGGGAGACCATGTTCAATGAGCAGGCTGCGCTGGTTGAT
>JALEGE010000078.1 GCA_022760335.1 Hyphomonadaceae bacterium | reverse complement strand
CAGCTTCAGCATAACGGGCCGCCTGCATTGCGCGGGCCTGGGAAACGCGCGCGGCCGCCTCTTGTGTGCCCTCGGCCGGAGCCGGCAGCGTAAGATCCATGGCCGTGACAGGCGCGACTTCATAGAAAAGATCGATCCGGTCCATGAAAGGCCCGGACAGGCGCGACTGATACGAGACCGCGCAACGCGGGCCCTTGCGACAGGCCGCCTCGCCTGGTCCACCCCCGCATTTGCAAGGGTTCATGGCCGCGACCAGCTGGAACCGGGCGGGATAGCGCACATGCCGATTGGCACGCGCCACCACAGCCTCGCCGGCCTCTAGCGGCTGGCGCAGACTGTCGAGCACCTGGGCGGTGAATTCTGGCAATTCATCGAGGAACAGGACGCCATGATGGGCGAGCGAGACCTCGCCCGGCTTGGCGTGAATTCCGCCGCCGACCAGGGCCGCCATGGACGCAGAATGATGCGGCGCGCGAAACGGGCGCTGACGTGAAAGCCGTCCACGCTCCAAAAGACCGGCAACAGACTGGATCTGGCTGACTTCCAACAATTCGCGTGCCGACAGGGGCGGCAACAAGCCCGGCAGACGCTGGGCCAGCATGGACTTGCCCGAACCAGGCGGCCCGCAAAACACCAGATTGTGCCCACCGGCCGCCGCGATCTCCAAAACGCGCTTGGCGCCCTCCTGGCCTTTGACATCCCTCAGGTCCGGCCCGGCAGGCGGCTCGGCGACATCGCCCGCGCGCGGGGGCGAGAGCGCGCTACGGCCTGCAAAATGATTGATCAGGGCAATCAGGCTGGGCGCAGCGATGACCTCTCCGCCAGCCCAGGCCGCTTCCGGTCCGCAGGGCGCCGGGCAGATAAAGCGCAGATCCATGCCATTGGCCGCCATGGCCGCCGGCAGGACGCCCAAAGTCTCGGCCACCTCACCATCCAGCGCCAACTCGCCCATGGCGGCATGCCCGTCGAGCGCATCAGGCGCGATCACGCCCATGGCCGCGAGCATGGCCAGCGCGATGGCGAGATCATAGTGGCTGCCCTCTTTAGGCATATCCGCGGGCGCGAGATTGACGATGATCCGTTTGGGTGGAATGGCGAGCCCAATGGCGGCGAAGGCACAGCGCACCCTCTCCCGGCTTTCGGCCACAGCTTTGTCCGGCAGACCGACTATACCGATATAGGGCTTGTTCGCACCGGTGATCTGCACCTGCACATCAATCGGGCGAGCCTCAACCCCTTCGAAAGCAAATGTCGTGATCCGGCTGACCATGCGTGCGTCCCCCCACCGGCAAAAGGGTTAACACGGTGATCCGAACAAATAAAGAACAAAATTGGGTCCGGGTTACAATTCCGCCCCATGCTTCGTCTTCGCTCACCATGAGGCTCTATTCGACCTGAACGCCTAGCCGCCTGCGCGCTCGGCCAGCCGGCGGTCGACCGCGTCCCAGAACAGGCTGGCGGCATCGACACCAGAGAACCGCTTCATTTCCTGAACGCCCGTGGGCGAGGTGACATTCACTTCCGTGAGTTTGCCGCCGATCACATCTATGCCGACGAGAACAAGACCGCGGCGTTTGAGTTCTGGGCCAATTGCGCTGCAGATTGCCTTGTCGGCCTCTGTGAGCTGGGTCGGCTCTGCAGTGCCGCCGACATGCAGATTGGAGCGCGTTTCGCCTGCTTTCGGCCGGCGATTGATGCCGCCTACGGCCACCCCGTCGATCAGGATCACGCGCTTGTCGCCCTCGCGCACCGCCGGCAGAAAGGCCTGGGCCATGACCGGCTCGCGAGAGCGTTCGAAGAACATTTCCAGCAATGATTGGTAGTTGCCGTCATCGGGCTTCACACGGAAAACGCCGGCCCCGCCATTGCCGTAGAGCGGCTTTAGGATGATATCATTATGGCGCGCGCGGAAGGCAGTTATCGCGGCTGGGTCGCGCGAGATCAGGGTCGGCGGCATCAGCTGAGGGAAGAGCAGCGGGAAGATCTTTTCCGGGCTGGCGAGCACCTGCATGGGATCGTTGAGCACCAGCGTACGGCCGGCAATCTGCTCCAACAGGTGGCAGGCGGTGATATAGCTCATATCGAAGGGCGGATCCTGGCGCATCAGGACGACATCCACATCCTCGGCAAGATCGATCATCTCCGCCGCGCCAAAGACGCCTGGCGCCTCGGCCACGCGCTGGACGGTGACGGGCCGGGCCAACGCGCGGACATGACCGCTCTCATAGGTCAGATGCTCTGGCCCGTAGACCCAGAGCTTGGCGCCGCGATCCTGTGCGGCCTCAGCAAGGGCAAAGCTGGTATCAGCATCAATGTCCACCGTCTCCAGCGGATCCATCTGGATCGCAACGCGCAGGCCCATGGCTCTCCCCTATCGGCCATTGCCAGGACGGCGAGCCCGGCCTGGCGAGATTAGTATGTGCCGCCGAGCAGGTCCTTGTCGGCCTCGGCTGCTGCGCCGCTATATGCGGGCGCGCTTGGGCCTTGAGAAGGGGCAGGCTGGGCGATTGTTGCCGAGGGGCGCACACGGACATAAGAGACAACCTGCTGCACGCCGGTGACATTCGCGGCCTCTTCCGCAGCAGCCACCAGCTCTTCCTGAGTACGCGCAATGCCCATCAGATAGACCACGCCATCATAGGTTTCGATGTTGAAATTAACACTTTTCACCGTCGACGAGCCAACCAGATTGGCCCGTACGCGCGCGGTGATCACTTCATCGCTGACATTGGCGAAAAAGCCGCCGGGCCGCTGGATCTGTATCTCATTGGCGACATCCTGGGTGAGTTGAGAACTCCAAGCGAGATCCTCGGCCCGAACGCGCAATTCTGGGGAATTGACCCGGCCGGAGAGGAGCACCAGACCATTGGCAACCTCTACATCCACCTCGCCATAGCCAGCTTCAGACAGAAGTTTGGCCTTGATTTCATTGGAAGCTGTAGCGTCATCCACGGCCTGACCGACAGAGCGGTCCTGAGCGGCAGCCACACCGACAGCGCCAGCCGTGCCCACGGCAGCGGCGACACAACCTGTCAGCGGAAACATCAGAAGACCGGCGGCAAGTACAAGACGGGCAGACATGAGAACAACCTCTCTGCGACAAGGGATGTGTGACTTAGCTCGCATGGTATTACCGCCCGGTTAGGGCAAAATCTGGGCGCCAGGCATCACGAAGATGTTTTGGCCACTGTCTGGGCAGAATCGCCACCAGATCATATCGCCAGCCAAAGTCTCCAGCCGGCATATGCCGCGCCGCCCAGATTTCGGCCGCCGCCGAAATCCGCTGCCAGGCGCGTTCCGAAACAGCATCGAGAGCATCTTCCACACTCGCGCGCGCCTTTACTTCGATAAACGCGAATATCGCCCCGCGCCGGGCGACAAGATCAATCTCGCCAGAAGGCGTGCGCACCCGGCGCGCGAGAATGCGATAGCCTTTCAGCTGCAAGGCCAGCGCGGCCAGCCATTCCCCACGCCGTCCCCGGCGCTCGGCGGCGATGCGCTCAGCCCGCGCCATCGGCCTTCAAGGCAAGCGCGCGCTGATAGGCCTCGCGCTTGGGAATGCCGAGCGCTTCGGCCACCTGGTTGGCGGCCTGCTTTGTGGGCAACTCGGCAAGCGCCTCCAGCAAGGCAGCATCGAGATCTGCCGCGCCCACGACAGCCACGCCGGGCGGGCCAACCAGAACGACGATCTCGCCCTTTGGCGGGGCTTCATCGGCATACTGTTCCGCCAGTTTGGCAAGCGGTGCACGGCGCGCTTCCTCGAACAATTTGGTGATTTCGCGCGCGACACAGGCCGCGCGGTCCCCGCCCAAAACATCTGACATATCAGCGAGAACATCTGTCAGGCGCGGCCCGGTCTCGTAAAAAACCAATGTCGCCGGCACGCGCGCCAGCTCTTCCAGTACCTTTTTTCGCGCACCGGATTTGGGCGGTAGGAAGCCAGCGAACAGGAACCGGTCACTCGGCAAACCAGCCATGACGAGCCCCGCCAGCAGTGCCGAGGCACCCGGCACTGGCACCACGCGGATACCCACCTCGGCAGCCTCGCGCACCAGCTTGTAGCCCGGATCGGAGACCAGCGGCGTGCCGGCATCGCTGATCAGGGCGATGGCCGCACCCCCTTCCAGTTTTTCGAGCAGTTCAGGCCGGCGCTGCGCCCCATTATGGTCATGATAAGGGGTCACCTTGCCGGAAATGCCGTGGGCATCGAGCAGCTTGCGGGCGGTTCTGGTGTCCTCGGCCAGGATTTCATCGGCGGCGGAAAGTGTATCGAGGGCGCGCAATGTCACATCCCGGAGATTGCCAATCGGGGTCGAGACGACGTAGAGCCCGGCATCAAGACGCAGATCGACCGGTTGCCGGCCATCGGGGCCGGGCTTAGGGTCGCGTGAGACGCGAGTCGGGCTTGCAGGATCATTGGAGGACATCAGTGAAACAATTGCGCGTGTTGGCCCTGGCGCCAAGCTTCCTTTTTGCCGCCTTCCTGATGTCGGCCTGCACAAGCACCCCGCGCGCGCCGCTGCCGCCCTCCTCTGGAGAGCCGCGCGCCGAGCCGCAACCGACACTGGGCGACCTGGAAAAGCCGGATCGCGAAAAGCCTTCCCGCGAGGATGTTGAAGAAGCCCAGGAAAACGGCATCACACCGGCCCATATGGTCGGCCGCGAGATTACGCGAGCTGCTGTGCTTTTGCCCTTCTCGCATCCCAACCGCGCGGTGCGCAATGAGGCCCAGGGCATGCTGGCCGGCATCGAAATGGCGCTGTTTGAACAGGCCGGCGAGAATTTCCTGATCATCCCCAAGGATACGGCCGGTACGGTGGCGGGCGCAGAAACAGCCTTCAAGGAAGTTGTAGAGGAAGGCGCTGACGTCCTGCTCGGCCCGCTTTTTGCCCAGAATGTGCGCCAGATCACGCCGCTGGCGCGGGATCTCAATATTCCGGTCATCGCATTTTCCAACGATCCAACCGCCGCCGGCGGCGGAGCCTTCCTCGCCGCCTTCACGGTGGAAGAGGAAGTCGCGCGTGTCGTGCAGCATGCTGCGCTGAATGGCGTCACCACATTCGCCTTTCTCGGCCCGCGCAACACCTATGGCGAGCGCGTTGAGCGCGCCTTGCGTTTCGAGGCGGCCCGGCAGGGTGGCTATGTCGTCGCCAGTCAGTTTTACAGCCCATACAATGACGCCCCCGTAGACGAAGCCCAGACCCTGGCCAATATCCTGAAGCCCCTGACCGAGGATCCCAGAAGCCAGATTGGCGTGATGATTCCGGAATCTGGCGTGAAGCTGAGGTCCGTCGCACCGCTTTTGCCCTATTATGGTGTGGATTTTCGCCGCCTACGCATGCTGGGCACCAGCCAATGGAATGATTCCAGTCTGTGGCGCGAGCCGACACTCTCGCGCGCCTGGTTCCCGGTACCCAGTTCCGATGAGGCGAACACATTCTCCAGCGCCTATCGCCGGATCTATGGCCGCGCACCAAGTGAGTTGTCGAGCCTGGGCTTTGATGCAGCCGGCGTGGCGATCGGTCTTTCAGAGACAGAGCGTCTCGACTTTTCCGGCATCACCAATCCTGATGGCTTCCTCGGCGCCAATGGCCTGTTCCGCTTCCGCGTGGACGGCACGCCTGAGCGCGCTCTGGCCATCATGGAAATCAAAGCCGGCATTGGCGCGGAACTGGTGGTCCCGGCGGCAACCAGTTTTACACCGCCGATTGGCTAACTCTCAGACTTCGGGCCAGCATCCATGGCGGCACGCAAGGCCGGCAAGTCTTCGCGCGTCAGCTGGCCGTCATGGTGGAAGGTGATCACCCCGCCGGGGGCGATGACAAAGGTCTCCGGCACGCCAAGATGACCAAAAGCAAGGGCGCCCTGCCCGGTCGGGTCCATGGCGATACTGGCAAAGGGATTGCCCCGCGCGGCCAGGAAATCTTCGGCATTTTCTTCCGTGTCGTCGAAGACAAGCCCGTGGACGCGGCCGGGATATTGCCCGGACAGCTCCACCAGCAGCGGGTGTTCGACAATGCAGGGCACGCACCAGCTGGCCCAGAGATTGACGAGGATCGGTTCCTCTTCGCCCAGCGTGCTGAAATTGATCGGTGCGCCGCCGCCCAGCGGGGCAAACGCCATGTCGGGCGCATCGCGCAGGGGCCGATCAAAGCTTGGCTTCGAGCCGTCGAACAGCTGGACAAGGCCAAGCCCGCCAAAACCGATCAGCGCCACCAGCGGCAGGGCAAAGATCCAGCGTTTCATGCCGCGTCATCCTTCTCGGCCTGTTTCTGTACGCGCTCCAGCCGGGCCCGGGCGGCATGCGCGCGCCACAGCACCGCGCCGACCAGCGCGATGAGCACAGCCGCCGCGAGGCCATAGGCGGCCCAGATATAGGGCGCGGTATGGTCGAAAACCGGGATCATCAGCCCACCGCCTGGCGCAGGACCAGCGCGTTGGCCCGGCGCGTCATCACATCGGTGCGCATCGCCGTCAGGGTCAGCGCCGCCATCAGAAGAGTGTGCCCCAACGCGCCGATCAGCAGCGGGACGAGATAGGAGGCATCCATGCTCGGTCCGTCCATGCGGATCACGCTGGCGCTCTGATGCAGGCTTGCCCAGATATCGACCGAGAACTTGATGATCGGCACATTCACAAGGCCGACCATGGCGAGGATCGCCCCGGCCCGCGCGGCCTTCTGGCGGGTATCCATCGCCGCGCGCAGGGCCATGTAGCCGAGATAGAGGAAGAACAGCACCAGCACCGAGACCATGCGGGTATCGTCCCACTGCCACCAGGTGCCCCAGGTCGGCTTGCCCCAGATCGAGCCGGTGGCCAGGCAGATCGCGGTATAGGCCGCCCCGATGGGCGCGAGTGATTTCGCCGCCGTGTCGGCCAGTTCATGGCGCCAGATGAACCAAATGAAGCTGCACACGAAAAGGCCGACATAGGTCGCCATGGAGAGCCAGGCGGCCGGCACATGAATGAAGAGGATGCGCGCACTGTCGCCCTGCACCTGTTCCGGCGCAACCACATAGAAGGCCTGCCACAGGCTATAGGCGATCATCGGCAGGGCGAGCGCATAGAGCCAGGGTTGCACGGCCTTCGAGAAGGCCATGAACCGGTGCGGATTGGCGAAGACCTGGATCATGGGCGTCCTCTAATCAGCGGCCAGCCGGAGTGCAGCCGCCATGGCGAAGGGTGCCACGGCCAGCGCAAACAGCGTGCTCGCGGCGAGATATAGGGCTTCGGGCGGCAATCCCGATGCGGTAGATTGCAGCGCAAGTGCGCCGAAGATGGCTGTGGGCACATAGAGGGGCAAGGCGATCAGCGCGATCAGCAGGCCGCCACGCCGCACAGTGGCCGTCAACGCCGCGCCGACCCCGCCCCAGAAAAAGAAGGCGAGCCCGCCAAGGGCATAGGCTGCGCTGGCGGGCAGCACATCTTCCGGCGGCACCTGCAGCATCAGGCCGAGCAGCGGCGTGATGAGAGCGAGCGGCAGGCCCGCCGCCAGCCAATGGGCCAGCGTCTTGGCCGCCGCAATGGCGCTGAGCGGCGCGTCTGTCTGAAGCCAAAGATCGAGCGCGCCGTCTTCAAGGTCGGCCTGAAAGAGGCGCTCCATGGTGACCAGCGACGAGAGCGCCAGCGCGACCCACAGGATGCCCGGCCCGATTTCGCGCAATTGCGCCGCCTCATGCCCGATCCCGAACGGCACCAGCATCGCCGCCCCGGCAAAGAAGCCTACCGGGAGCAACGCCCCCGCGCCCCCCGCCCAGGCCTCGCCGAGCGCTTGCCGGAAAGCGGAAAGGATGGGGGTGGGCGTCATTTCCGCTCCCTCCTTCGGTTCCGCCAATGAGCGAAGAGGCCCAGGAGGATGAGCGGGACCAGAATAGCGACGAGGGTAATCTCTGCAGGGCCGCCATAGGGTTGCGCCGGTATGTGACCGCTCAGCCTGGACCAGGCTGCATAGCCGCCGAAGAAGGGCGCGTAGAAGATCCAGAGGCGCACTGTCCAGTGATTGAACGGGTCGGTTCTGTCCCAACCGATCCACTGCATCATCCAGTCCTCGATTTGAATGAGCGTGTTCACAACACCACCTCCCCGCTCACCGCAAAACCTGGCTCGCCATGCACCGCCGCGATCACCGCGCCGCCGCCTGAGCAATGCACTTCGATCTCGTTTTCGAGGCGCTTGCGGGCATCCACGTCCAGCGCGCTGAACGGTTCGTCCATCAGCCAGACAGGGCGGTGCTGCAGCTTCAGGCGGGCGAGCGCGGTGCGCTGGCGTTGGCCGGCCGATAAGAGCCGCGCGGGCAAATCGGCCGGGCGGGCAAGCCCCATGGCGGCAAGCACCTCGTCCACATCGGCTTCATCACTGCCCCAGGCGCGGGCCCAGAGCTGTAAATGCTGGCGCGGGGTCTCATGCGGCTTCAGCCCGGTGCGATGCGCGATCCAATGATGGGCGCCATCGCGATGCACCTCGCCCGCCTCTGGCCGTGTCAGCCGGGCCTGGTGGGGCTGCAGGGTGGTCTTGCCCGCTCCATTGGCTCCGCGCAGCACCAGCGCCTCACCCGGCGCAAGCGAAAGCGACACCTCTCGAAAGAGAAGGCGCTCACCGCGCGCGGCGGCAAGATGGGTGGCGGAGAGCAGCGCGGAAGCCATAGTATTTTTGCTATGCGCGTTCTGTGCCGCTGTCATCAAGCCGGGCGTCGCAGGCCCTGCTCCCTTAAGCCGCGCCATTGGTATGATTGCAGCTTTCAGCGTGCAGGTCTAAAGAGGCGGCAACGATAACGCATTCCAGCACAGCGAGGTCTCCAACCATGCCGTCACTCGACAGTTTCAAAGCCAAAAGCACCCTCACCGTCGGCGACAAGACCTACACTTACTACTCCCTCGCCAAGGCGGCCGAAAATGGCCTTGGCGATGTGTCGAAACTTCCAGCCTCGCTGAAAGTGCTCCTGGAAAACCTCTTGCGCTTTGAAGACGGCAATACGGTGAAAAAGGAAGACATCCAGGCCATGGCCGCCTGGCTGACGGATAAAGGCACCGCCCAGCACGAGATCGCCTACCGCCCGGCCCGCGTCCTGATGCAGGATTTCACCGGCGTGCCGGCGGTCGTGGATCTCGCCGCCATGCGCGATGCGGCGCAAAAGCTCGGCGCATCGGCTGAGGCGATCAACCCGCAAGTGCCGGTCGATCTCGTCATCGACCACTCTGTGATGGTGGATAATTTCGCCGGCCCGGACAGCTTCATCAAGAATGTCGAGATCGAATACAAGCGCAACCAGGAGCGCTATGAGTTCCTGCGCTGGGGCTCGACCGCGTTCAAGAATTTCCGCGTTGTCCCCCCCGGCACCGGCATCTGCCACCAGGTGAACCTGGAATATCTCGGCCAGACTGTCTGGACCAAGGATGAGAATGGCGAGGAAGTGGCCTATCCCGACACCTGCGTCGGCACCGACAGCCACACCACCATGATCAATGGCCTGTCGGTCCTTGGCTGGGGCGTTGGCGGCATCGAGGCCGAAGCAGCCATGCTGGGCCAGCCTGTCTCCATGCTGATCCCGGAAGTCATCGGCTTCCGCCTGGAGGGCAAGATGGCCGAAGGTGCCACGGCGACCGACCTGGTGCTGACCGTGGTGCAGATGCTGCGCGAGAAGGGCGTGGTCGGCAAATTCGTCGAGTTCTACGGCCCGGGCCTCTCCAACCTCACCCTGGAAGACCAGGCCACCATCTCGAATATGGCGCCGGAATATGGCGCGACCTGCGGTTTCTTCCCAGTCGACCATGACACGGTGAAATATCTCACCAACACAGGCCGCGAGGCCGAGCGTGTCGCCCTGGTAGAGGCCTATGCCAAGGCCCAGGGCTATTGGCGCCCGGACATGGCCGAGCCGACCTTTACCGACACGCTGGAACTGGATCTCGCCGCCGTCGTGCCCTCCATCTCCGGCCCGAAACGCCCGCAGGACCGTATCCTCCTGTCAGAAGGCGACACCGCCTTTGCCAGCGCCATGACCAAGGAATTCGGCAAGGCCGCCGACGCCGCCGAGCCGATCGCCGTGGAAGGCGAGGATTATACCGTCACCCATGGCGACGTGTTCATTGCCGCCATTACCTCGTGCACCAACACCTCCAACCCGTCGGTGCTGATCGCCGCTGGCCTGGTGGCCAAGAAAGCCCGCGAACTCGGCCTCACCCGCAAGCCCTGGGTGAAGACCTCGCTGGCCCCTGGCTCGCAGGTGGTCACCGACTATCTGGAAAAAGCCGGCCTGCAGGACGAGCTTGATGCGCTCGGCTTCAACCTGGTCGGCTATGGCTGCACCACCTGTATCGGCAATTCCGGCCCGCTGGAGCCGAAACTCGCCAAGGCCATTGCCGATGGCGATCTGGTCTCCTGCTCGGTGCTCTCAGGCAACCGCAATTTCGAAGGCCGGATCGGGCCGGACATCAAGGCGAACTATCTCGCCTCCCCGCCGCTGGTCGTCGCCTATGCCATTGCCGGCACGCTGCGCAAAAATCTGACGACCGACCCGCTGGGCCAGGACAAGGACGGCAATGACGTCTTCCTGAAAGACATCTGGCCGACCTCGCACGAAATCGCCGAAGTGATGGCCAAGGCCGTGACGCCGGAAATGTTCGCCGAGCGCTATTCCGATGTCTTCAAGGGCGATGAACACTGGCAGGGCATCGAGGTTTCCGGCGGGCAGACCTATAGCTGGCCGCCGGCTTCGACCTATGTCCAGAACCCACCCTATTTCGAAGGCATGGGCCTGGATGTGGACGCGCCGGAAGATGTGAAAAGTGCCCGCGTGCTCGCCCTCTTCGGCGACTCCATCACCACAGACCACATCTCCCCGGCCGGCTCGATCAAGGCCTCCAGCCCAGCCGGCGTCTATCTGCAGGAGCGCCAGGTTTCACCGCTCGACTTCAACTCCTACGGCTCACGCCGGGGCAATCACGAGGTCATGATGCGCGGCACCTTCGCCAATATCCGCATCAAGAACCAGATGGTGCCGGGCGTGGAAGGCGGCGAGACCAAGCATTTCCCGGACGGCGCGCAGATGCCGATCTATGATGCGGCGATGAAATACGAGGAAGACGACACGCCGCTGGTCGTCTTCGCCGGCCATCTTTATGGCAATGGCTCCTCGCGCGACTGGGCCGCGAAGGGCACCGTCCTGCTCGGTGTGCGTGCCGTGATCGCCGGCAGCTTCGAGCGGATCCACCGCTCCAACCTGATCGGTATGGGTGTTCTTCCCCTGCAATTCGAAGAGGGCACGACCTGGGAAACCCTCGGCCTCATCGGTGATGAAAGCGTGTCGATCTCCGGCATTGCCGACATCACCCCGCGCCAGACCCTGGAAGTCACGATCACCCGCGCCAATGGCGAAACGCTGACGGCCAACACGATTGTGCGGATCGATACCGAGAACGAGCTCGATTATTACCGCAATGGCGGCATCCTGCACTATGTGCTGCGCAATCTGGCAAAAGAGGCCGCCTAGGGCCTCGTGTTTGGCCCCGCCCTCACGGCGGGGCCAACTGCTGTTCACAGCCGTTTGATTTTCATGCACCGCGCAGCGACTGTACATGCCTGATATGCGCAATGCTCTCATTCTTCTCTTCAGCACACTGATGCTGGCCGTGCCGGCAATGGCCCAGCCTGTGCTGGTCGAACTGTTTTCCTCGCACAATTGCCCGGCCTGCCCCCAGGCGCACCGCACCATGGCGCAGGTCGACCATGAGCGCGACGATGTGCTGATCCTCACCTGGTCCGTGGACTATTGGGACTATCTCGGCGAGCCTGATCCCATGGCCATGGACATCTCCACCCAGCGCCAGGAAGCCTATGTCGAGCGCTTCAATCTGCGCGGGCCTTACACCCCCCAGACCGTCTATAATGGCGCGGCCCAGTGCCAGGGCAACAAACCCAGCGATGTCGCCCTGCGCCTGAGCGAAGTGGAGGAAACCCCGATCCCCGGCATTGCCATTCGCGAGACCGAGTTTGGCTGGACCGTGGATGTGCCGCCCGGCGTGGACTGTGAAGTGCATCTGATCCGTTTCCGCGCCATGGGCGACCATGTGACGGACATGGTCAATCCCGTTACCGGCATGGACACCCTGGCCCATTTACAGCGCGGCGGTGCGGTGTCTCTCTCACAAAGTTGCGAAAGCGGGTGTGCGTTGCTCGTTCAGGCGCCGGACCATGGCGTGGTGTATGGGGTGCAGCGGATTCAGTAGGCCGTCTCTAAAGCGATCCCGGCGCAGGGCAATCCGGCCCATCGGGCTTGCGCTCACCCGCCGGCAAACGCAGAGACAGGATCTTCGCCTCAAGCAGGCGGAACTCGATATCTGAAACTTCCATCGGGCGCATGACGCAGGAAATCGGTTCGCCTGTGTCGGCAGAGATGATCACGCTGATCCCCGTCAGCCCGCCATACCAGTCCCAGAGATACGCCGCCTTGTGCTCCCCCGCCAGCATGATCGCATCCGCCAGCACTTGATCGCGCACCGCCGGGCTGGCGCGCCGCGCCGCGGTCATGTCCAGCTCGACATACTCAATCTCACCGGCGGGAAACCGCTCCAGCGCTTCGGCAATGCGCGGATCGATGATCCGGCAATTGGGGCACCAGTCGGCGGTGAAATTGATCAGCTTGATGACCGGCTCTGCGCTTGCGGCCGGCGCGAGTACGGCGATCAGCGCCGCTATAATCTGTACACGCATGACGGTCACACTCCGTAGCCGGACATCCCTTTTCCATGAAGGCCACGAATGAGGCGAATTCAAGCGCGCCGGCACACTCTGCGGCGCGAGGGTCAGTTGCCCTGCCGCAGCAATGCGACTATGCGCGTGACAATTGAAGTGACCGCCATTTGGGGAGCCTGAAGGCATGAGTGAGATCGTCGACATTTTCGCCCGCGAAATCCTGGACAGCCGGGGCAACCCCACAGTGGAAGTGGATGTGACCCTGGGCGATGGCTCCACCGGCCGTGCTGCGGTCCCCTCCGGCGCGTCCACCGGCGCTTATGAGGCCCATGAGCTGCGCGATGGCGAGCCAGCCCGCTATGGCGGCAAGGGCGTGGAAAAGGCCTGCGAGGCGGTGAATGGCGAGATCTTCTCCGCCATTGAGGGCCTGGACGCCACCGACCAGCGCCTGATCGACGAGTTGATGATCGAGGTGGACGGCACCGACAACAAATCCCGCCTCGGCGCCAATGCCATGCTGGGTGTCTCGCTGGCCGTGGCCAAGGCGGCGGCTGAAAGCTGCGCCCTGCCGCTTTACCGCTATGTCGGCGGCGCCAATGCCCGCATCCTGCCGACCCCGATGATGAACATCATCAATGGCGGCGAACATGCCGACAATCCGATCGACATCCAGGAATTCATGATCATGCCGGTCTCCGCGCCGAGCATTGCCGACGCGGTTCGCATGGGCGCGGAAGTGTTCCACGCGCTGAAGAAACAGCTGCGCGATGCCGGTCACAACACCAATGTCGGCGATGAAGGCGGCTTCGCGCCGGGCCTGAATTCCGCTGACGAGGCCATCACCTTCATCATGAAGGCCATCGAGACCGCCGGCTACACGCCGGGCGACGATATCGCGCTGGCGCTCGATGCCGCCTCCACCGAGTTCTATAAAGGCGGCAAGTATGAGCTGGTCGGCGAGGGCAAGAGCCTCGATGGCGAAGGCATGGCGAAATATCTCGAAGACCTGGTCAACCGCTATCCGATCATCTCCATCGAAGACGGCATGGCCGAAGATGACTGGGACGGCTGGGGCATTCTCACCGACATGATTGGCGACAAGTGCCAGTTGGTTGGCGACGATCTCTTCGTGACCAATCCCGAACGCCTGTCCATGGGCCTGGAGCGCGGCGCGGCGAACTCCATCCTGGTCAAGGTCAACCAGATCGGCACGCTCACCGAGACGCTGGAAGCGGTGGAGCTCGCCCACCGCCACGCATACACCGCCGTGATGTCCCACCGCTCCGGCGAAACCGAGGACACCACGATTGCCGACCTCGCCGTGGCCACCAATTGCGGGCAGATCAAGACCGGTTCACTGGCACGCTCGGACCGGCTGGCGAAATACAACCAGCTCATCCGCATCGAGGAAGAACTCGGCGCCAGCGGCTATTATGCTGGCCGTGCGCATATCAACGCATAAAGCCTTTCAAGCCTTGGTGAAAACATAAACTCCGCGAATGCCTGCGCAGGCAGGCATCCATGGACGAAAGATGCCTCGAGCGCTCCCGGTTGCTGGAATGGTCCATGGACACCTGCTTTCGCAGGTGTCTGCGGCGTAAATACGATTCCGCTGAAACTTAAGACGATCTAGAGAGCGCTCCGGTGCTCACATCGGGGCGTTGTAGTCCATCTCTGCCACCGAGAGCGCGTGGATGCGCCAGCCGCCTCCACGGTTCTCGAACAGGATATCGAAACGGATGGAGTTGGGCCGGTAGTCAAACCCGCCGCGCAGACGCAGCAGGCCATCACCGTTGACCTGGGGTGGAATATAGTAAGTTGGCCGGATCAGGATGGCGCGGCCAACATCAATGCGCGACATGCGCAAAGGCGCGAAGGTTGCCGAGAGCGTATCGGGCGAATTGCGCGCCTTGAAGCCGTCTGATCCAAGCGCATAGAGCACGCTGTAATTTTCAGTCCGGTTGGCATTGTCGAGCGCAATCATGGTCGACCAGACCAGCCGCGCGAGCGTGTTCTCATCCGGCACGGTTTGCATGACAGCTGTCTGAGCCGGCTGCTGTGCGGCTGCAATACCTGGCGTCGCGAGCAGTATCGCAAAGGCAAATGCCCCCCACCGAAGCGGGGGGCAAAGGTTGGATGTGACCTTCATTTCTGGCTCACCAGGCAGCCGAGAAGCCAACGCGGCCACCCATGTCGCCATTGTCGACACCAGAGGCCACTCCGGCATCAAATTGCAGCGTGTCGCTGATCCGCATGGCCGCCGACGCGCCAATCGCGCCTTCATCATCATAGAAGCCATAGCCGCCCGAAAGGGCGAAGCGCTTGCCCTCGGGCACATAGGCAGTGTTCAACGCAAAGGCTGCGGCAATCCCGGCGCGGTTGTCGGTGATGCTGTCAGACAGTGTGCCGAGCGCCTGCGAATTCAGGGCAATCGCGGCGGTGTTCGACGAGATCGCGCCCTGATTGGCCGTCAACGTGTTCGACAGGGTGTAGTCGGCGGCGAGATTGCCGCTCTGGTCTGTCGTCACCAGGCCAATGGGGCCGGACTGGGCCGCCGTGCTGGCCGCCGAGTTGATGCCCGCCATGGTGTAGGTGCTGTCAGCCGTGCCGACCGCAACCTGGTTCTCACGGGTCGTGGTGGCCATGTTGCCGATGGCGACCGAATTGGCGAACCCGGCCGAAGCCTGGTTGCCGAGCGCGGTGGCAAAATCTGCGCTTGCAACGGCAGCTTCACCCACGGCGAGGGAGCGTACACCGCTGGCATTGGCCAGGTGTCCGAAGGCGTGGGCGCGCTCGGCCGTTGCCGCCGATTGCCAGCCATAGGAGGTCGCCGCGATGCCGGACGCGGTGGCTTCACCGCCGACCACGGTTGTCGAGTTCCCATCGGCCACGGTGGTGGTACCGATCGCGATGGCGTCCGCACCCGTGGCTGAGGCCAGATTACCCTGGGCGATGCTCTCAAGGCCGGCTGCGCTGGCCGCCTCACCCACCGCGAGCGAGCGGACGCCGCTGGCACTGGCCAGGTGACCGAACGCATGGGCGCGTTCTGCCGTGGCCGACGACTGCCAGCCAAAGGCCGTGGCCGCAATACCGTCTGCCAGAGCCTCACCGCCAACAACCGTGGTGGAGTTGCCATTCGCAACCGTGGTTGTCCCGATCGCGATCGCGTCCGCGCCTGTGGCCGAAGCCAGGTTGCCTTGGGCGATGCTTTCAAGACCGGCCGCGCTGGCCGCTTCGCCAACGGCAAGAGACCGCACGCCCGAAGCGTTTGCCAAATGCCCAATGGCCTGGGCGCGTTCTGCTGTTGCGGCCGATTGCCAACCGATTGCCGAGGCACCTGGTCCCATGGCTACAGACTCGCCGCCAATCGCCGTTGTCGATGGGCCGGTTGCGCTCGCCGTGGTGCCGATGGCGACGGCGTCGACACCGTCGGCCACTGCGAGATTGCCCATGGCGATGCTTTCAAGCCCGGAAGCTGAGGCGGCTTCACCCACAGCTGTAGAGCGAATACCTGTCGCACTGGCAAGATGACCGAAAGCTTGCGCGCGCTCTGCTGTCGCGGCGGACTGCCAGCCAATTGCGGTTGCACCCGGCCCCATGGCGACGGATTCGCCGCCAATCGCCGTTGTCGATGGTCCGCTCGCGCTTGCTGTGGTGCCGATGGCGACAGCATCTGTGCCGTCCGCGACGGCCAGATTGCCCATGGCGATACTTTCAAGGCCCGAGGCACTGGCGGCCTCGCCAACGGCGGTGGAGCGGATACCCGTCGCGCTCGCCAGATGACCAAAGGCCTGGGCGCGTTCTGCCGTGGCCGCAGACTGCCACCCAATCGCGGTTGCACCCGGTCCCATGGCGATGGATTCGCCGCCCACTGCTGTGGTGGAATTTCCAGTGGCCGTTGCTTCAGTCCCGATCGCTATGGCATCGACGCCGGTTGCCGATGAGTCCGTTCCACACTCCAGGGCAGTTGCCTCCCCAGCATTGGCATTACAGTCTGGTGTGGCATCGGCAAAAGCTGCTGGCGCAGTAAAAATTAGCGCGAGTGCAGTTGATCCCGCGTAGAGCACGCGAGGCGAATGCTTATAAAATGACATAGTAATTTCCGAGGCCCTGCTTCCCAAACAGGCTGTAATACTTGGCCCAAGGCACAACAACCCAGAGATAAATTGCGCGATCATTTCAGACCCAAACGCAATCATTTATCTCGAAAAATTGAATTAGGTTGATGACTTCCGCCGGCAAGGAAAAATCTATCTTACCATTCGTCCATATTTTTGATCTGTAACCACCACGGCCATTTTGAGCCGGATAGCAGGACGAATGAACGGCATTTCCAGGCCGCCTCAAGAATGTAAACAGCCCTTTAACCGATCGCGCGAGAAAATGACGTCTGCCATGTCCAACAAGCTCGCCGCCTTCGGCCTCTCGGCCCTGATGCTCTACTTCGCTTTCCACGCCTTTGCGGGAGAGACAGGGCTTGGCACATGGAGCGACATGCAGGCCGACCTGGCCGAAAAACAGGCCGAGCTGGAAGCGCTCGAAAGCGAGATCTCCCTGCTTGAACGCGATATCCAGCGCCTGACCCCAGGGACGGTCGATCCGGACTTTATTGAGGCCCTGGCACGCGAGAAACTCGCCTATGTTTACCCAAACGAGCTGATTTTGCTGGCTGAAGACAGAGATACTATGCAGTAACGCATGGCTCAGGCACTGGACGTTACGTCACCTCTGCTTCAAGTTAGCAAAAAATAGGGTTGGAACATCAATGCCAAAGGCAACAAAAATTGCGAAGGGCCCTCTGAAGGGCGCCACGCACGAAGACATCAAGGAATATTACCGGATGATGCTGCTCATCCGCCGCTTTGAAGAGCGCGCGGGGCAGCTTTATGGCATGGGCCATATCGCCGGGTTCTGTCACCTCTATATCGGCCAGGAAGCCGTGGTGACGGGCATGCAGGCCTGTATCGGCGAGGGTGACCAGGTCATCACCGGCTATCGCGACCACGGCCATATGCTGGCCTGCGGCATGGACCCGAAAGGGGTCATGGCCGAACTGACCGGGCGCGAGGGCGGATACAGCCGCGGCAAGGGCGGCTCGATGCACATGTTCTCGAAAGAGAAGAATTTCTATGGCGGCCATGGCATTGTCGGCGCGCAGGTGCCGATCGGCACCGGGCTTGCCATGTCCAACAAATACAAGGGCACAGACCGTGTGTGCCTGACCTATTTCGGCGATGGCGCCACCAATCAGGGCCAGGTCTATGAGGCCTTCAACATGGCCTCGCTCTGGGACCTGCCCGTCGTCTACATCATTGAAAACAACATGTATGCCATGGGCACGAGCGTCGAGCGCGCCTCGGCCGAGACCGAGCTGTACAAGCGCGGTATCAGCTTCGAGATCGAGGGCGAGGAAGTCGACGGCATGGATGTCATGGCCGTGAAGAAGGCCGGCGAGAAGGCGGTGAAATATGCCCGCTCGGGCAAGGGACCCTATATCCTGGAAATGAAAACCTATCGCTATCGCGGCCACTCCATGTCCGACCCGGCGAAGTACAGGAAACGCGAGGAAGTCGACGATATCCGCTCCCATCGCGACCCGATCGAGGGCCTGAAGGGCCAGATGATCGAGGCCGAGATTGCCACCGAGGACGAGCTGAAGGCGCTCGACAAGGAGATCAAGGCGATCGTGAAGGACGCTGCCGATTTCGCCCTGGAAAGTCCCGAGCCCGATCCGGCCGAGCTGTGGACCGATGTGCTGCGCGAAGCGGAGGCTGTGTAATGGGCGCGCGTTTCGAAATCCACGTTAATGACGTTGCCGCAGCCAAGCGTTTTTATGCCGGCCTCTTCGGCTGGACCTTTACAGCCATGCCGGGCGGCGAGGCAGTGGACTATCAGTTCATCCATGGGCCGGCTTTTACTGGTGACCTCGGCGGCGGCATGATGCGCCGGATGGATGCAGGGCCGGTGCCCGGCTCCTCAATCCGCGGCGCGATCATGTCATTCGAAGTCGACGACTGCGATCAGAGCTATGCTTGGGCGCTTGCGAATGGGGGGTCTGAAGCCCTGCCGCCGGCGGATTATCCTGATATTGGCAGATGCGCCTATGTTGAAGACGGACAAGGCAATGTGGTCGGCATGATTACCCCGAGCGCGGAGAATAGCTGATGTCCGTTGATATTCTGATGCCGGCCCTCTCGCCCACCATGGAAGAAGGCACGCTCTCGAAATGGTTGAAATCCGAAGGCGACAAGGTGGCCTCTGGCGACATCATTGCCGAGATCGAGACCGACAAGGCGACCATGGAAGTCGAAGCCGTCGACGAAGGCACGCTGGCGAAAATCCTGGTGCCCGAAGGCACTGAAGGGGTGAAGGTCAACGCTGTCATCGCGCTTCTGGCCGAGGAGGGCGAGGATGCCTCCAATGTTTCGGTGAACGATCCGGCGACAAATGGTAGCGCTATCGAGGCGGAGGCCCCGGCGCCCGCGCCAGAGCCTGCCCCCGCCACCATGGGCCACAACTCGGCCAATCTCGTGGATCCGGACGTGCCCGACGGCACCAGCTTCACCGACACCACCATTCGCGATGCCCTGCGCGATGCCATGGCCGAGGAAATGCGGCGCGACGACAAGGTGCTCATCATGGGCGAGGAAGTCGCCGAATATCAGGGCGCCTATAAGGTGACGCGGGAACTGCTGCAGGAATTCGGCGCCCAGCGCGTGATCGACACGCCGATCACCGAGCATGGCTTTGCCGGGGTCGGCGTCGGCCTCGCCTTTGGCGGGCTGAAGCCGATTGTCGAGTTCATGACCTTCAATTTCGCCATGCAGGCCATCGACCATATCATCAATTCCGCCGCCAAGACGCTCTATATGTCGGGCGGTCAGATGGGCTGTCCCATCGTGTTTCGCGGACCAAACGGCGCGGCCAGCCGCGTCGGCGCCCAGCACAGCCAGGATTATGCCCCCTGGTATGGCCATGTGCCCGGCCTGAAAGTCATCGCGCCCTATGACGCGGCCGATGCCAAGGGCCTCTTGAAGGCCGCCATCCGCGACCCGAACCCGGTGGTCTTCCTGGAGCATGAACTGCTCTATGGCGAGAGCCATCCGGTGCCGGATCTGGATGACTACGTCCTGCCCATCGGCAAGGCCAAGATCCGCCGTGAGGGCCGCCACGTGACGCTGACGGCGCATTCGAGAATGGTCGGTTTCGCGCTGAAAGCAGCGGAAATCCTCGCCGGGGACGGGATCGAGGCCGAGGTGATCGACCTGCGCACAATCCGCCCGCTGGACACTCAGACCATTGTCGAGAGCGTGAAGAAGACAAACCGCCTCGTCACCTGCGAGGAAAGCTGGCGCTTCATGGGCGTCGGCGCGGAAATCTGCGCCACGGTGGTCAATGAGGCGTTCGATTATCTGGATGCCCCGCCGGCGCGCGTCACCCAGAAAGATGTCCCGCTTCCCTATGCCGGCAATCTGGAAGCGCTCTCCCTGCCGGGCACGGAAGACATCGTCGCGGCAGCGCGGGCTGTCTGTAAGGGGATGTGATAGACTGACAGCATGAACATTCAGCATCCCTTTTCCAAAGACGGCCATCGCCCGGCGCGCTTCACCGCGGACGCCTATGTGCAGAGCCGGGCGCTCATCAATCAATTGTTCGACAAGACAGAACTCCTTGATGGAGTGATCTACGAAATGCCCGCAGATGGACCGCGCACGATCGAGTGGAATACAGCCTTGAACATGTGGCTTGTGCGCGCCCTGCCTGAACAATTTCATGTCGTTCCGGACAAGACACTGAAACTCGCCGAATATTGGGCTCCCACGCCGGATTTTCATGTGATCCCGGCGGACACGCCCATTACGTCTCTCCAGCCCGCCGATGTCGCGCTCCTGATCGAGGTTTCCGATACAACCCTGCACTATGATCTTGGTGAGAAAGCAGAAAAGTATGCCGAACATGGCATTCACGAATATTGGGTGATCGACCCTGAGGAAAAATGCCTCTACGCGCATCATTTGCGCGAGGACGGGGGCTATGGCGCACCTAAAAAGCTCGGCTTTACAGACACGATGACCGCAACACACATTCCAGGCCTCGCCTTGCGCATGGCCGATCTGCCCCGGATCTCCTGACATGCCCATCAACATCACCATGCCCGCCCTGTCGCCGACCATGGAGGAAGGCACGCTGGCCAAATGGCTCGTGAAGCCGGGCGACAGTGTGGAATCCGGCGATGTCATCGCCGAGATCGAGACCGACAAGGCCACGATGGAAGTCGAGGCCGTAGATGAAGGCACCGTGGCGAAGATCCTGGTCGAGGCGGGCACCGAGGGCGTGAAGGTCAACGCCGTCATCGCGGTGCTCGCCGAAGAGGGCGAGGATGCCGATAGCGTGTCTGCCCCCTCCGACGCCACCTCCCCCGTGAACGGGGGAGGATCAGAGCCCTCTGCAGCTACGAAGAATGGTTCTCCTCCCCCGCTGGCGGGGGAGGTAGCCCGCGCGAGCGGGTCGGAGGGGGGAGCGGCAAGCGCCACCCTTGCCTCCACCGAGATCGGTGACGATCGCATCAAGGCCTCCCCCCTCGCCCGCCGCATCGCCGCGCAGAAGGGCGTCGATCTCGCCCCGCTGGCCGGCAAGGGCTCCGGCCCCCATGGCCGCATCGTGAAGAAAGATGTCGAAGCCGCCGAGGCCGGCACCAGCGCCGCGCCTGCTGCCGACGCGCCGGCCCCGGCCACCCAGCAAAGCCGCGAAGTGGCCGTGCGCCAGGAAGGCGGGCTGATCCTGCCGCAGACCCTGGACGAGCGCGTCTACCCCCCCGAGACCTACGACCTCGTCCCGCTCGACGGCATGCGCCGCACCGTGGCGCGCCGCCTGACCGAAAGCTTCATGCAGGTGCCGCACTTCCCGCTGCAGATGGATTTGCAGCTGGATGAGCTCCTCTCCTTCCGCAAGAAGATCAATGACAATGCGCCCGAGGGCGTGAAAGTCTCGGTCAATGACATGCTGATCAAGGCCTCAGCGCTCGCCCTGATGGACGCGCCAGAGACCAATGCCAGCTACACAGACGAAGGCATCGCCTATCACCACCACGCCCATATCTCGGTCGCCGTGGCCGTAGATGGCGGGCTGATCACGCCGGTCATCTTCCATGCGGAACAAAAGGGCCTGTCGACCATTGCAGCGGAGATGAAAGACCTCGCCGCGCGGGCGCGGGAACGCAAACTGAAACCGCAGGAATATATGGGCGGCACCTTCTCCATCTCCAATCTCGGCATGTTCGGCATCAAGTCGTTCGGCTCGATCCTGAACCCGCCGGAGGGCATGATCCTCTCGGTCGGCGCCGGCGAGAAACGCCCCGTGGTCGGCGCGGATGGCGAGCTGACCGTCGGCACGGTGATGAGCGTCACCCTGACCTGCGACCACCGCGTCATCGGCGGCGCGGAAGGCGCGCAGTTCCTGTCGGCGTTCAAGCGCTATGTGCAGACGCCCGAGGCAATGTTGCTTTAGGCGCGGAGGGCCGCATGAAACTGAACGGGATCATGCGGCTGCGGATCGTGATAGCCGGAGTCATCTTCTTACTCTTCGCAAGCGTTGCTTGGACAATTCTATTTGAACAACAAAAGTCATTGTCTACAAGCAAGCACCACATTGAAGAATTAGAACTCTCTGAACAGGTCGCTTGCGACGCTGAGCTGGTTGAACTCGAAGATCTAGATGTACAAGACCGGATTGATTTGCAGCAAGCCATGTTAGCAGCCCTTACAGCCGCATCTGAAAACCCATTAGCTGAAAATCCGCTAAGCTTTGAGCTTAGAGGCCCTGTCACTGTAGTTGGGCCAGATGGAACTAATTACGAATTTCCAAGGCGAACACAAGTATCAGTTATTGAAAATGCGTTGGCCCCAATATTCGACCGGTCATGCAGCAGAATTAATGCTTTATTGAACACATCAAAAGAGCGCTTAGAATCAGAAAAAGAAAGACATAATTCGGTTTTGT
>JALEGE010000077.1 GCA_022760335.1 Hyphomonadaceae bacterium | reverse complement strand
GGCGCACTTCGATGCGCCCGCGCGCACTGGAATAGTCCACAGTATCAATGCCGTCGCCGCCGGCGAGCACATCCCCGCCGCCGCCGCCGATGAGGATATCATCGCCATCCCCGCCGGTAAGAATGTCATTGCCGCGGCGCGCCTCCAGCGTGTCATTGCCGGCCCCGCCATCCAGGTCATAGTCCACTGTGTTGAGATTGCCGCGCACGCGATCGTTTTGCTCGGCGCCGCGGAACACCTCCAGGCCATAGACGCTGAGCCCATTGGTGACGAATTTCGTGCCCGCTTCCAGGATCAGCGTGTCACGGCCGGTGCCGCCAATATCCACCGCGCCGCCATCAGAGCGGATGTCGTCACTGTCGAAATAGATCGTGTCATCGCCAGCCCCGCCCATCATCAGGTCCGCGCCGTCCTCGCCGCGAAGGATGTCATTGCCGCCGCCGCCGATGAGGATGTCGTCGCCCCCGCGGCCTTCCAGCGTGTCATCGCCCGAGCCGGTCTCGAATGTGTTGGCCCCGCCGCCGCCCGTCATGGTCCAGCCTGCCGTGGCATGGCTGGCATCCACCGAAAGGGCGGAATTGACCAGGGTCAGGGTCAGCGACCCGCCATCATCAGCCTGCACGCGCGTCGTCAGGTCCAGCGACCCGGAGCCGCCGAAAATACCGATCAGCGCGACATCATTGATAGTAGTGAAAGAGTTCCACTGGTCCAGCGTGGCGGTCCAGCTGGAATTGTTGGCTTCCAGAATCTCGAATCCCGAGAGCGTCATGCGCCGTATGGACGCGCCGAGGCCGGTGAGCGTATCGGTGCCGCTGCCGCCCTCCAGGCTGCCGCGCACGGTTGAGTCCACGCCCACCAGCGTGACGGTGTCATTGTCCGCCCCGGCATCGACATCCACAGTATAGGGCCCGCTGAAAAAGCTGACCGTGATGTCATCCTCGCCGGCCCCGCCATTGACCACATCATTGCCGTCGCCATCCCCGCGCACTGACAGGGCATCATTGCCGCCATCGCCATTCACCGTGTCCGCGCCGGTGCCGCCATCAATCGTGTCATTGCCATCATCGCCGCTCAGCGTGTCATCACCGGCGAGGCCAAGGATGGAATCATCGCCTGAGGTGCCGCTCAGCGTGTCATTGTTCGCGCCAAGCTCGAAACTTGTCAGGCCATCATCGAACGGGCCCGTTCCGATGATGAAAAGGCGCCCATCGACCACGGCGAAGGCGGAATAGAGCCCGTCTTCGAGATTGACCGGCTGGGGGTCGATCGCATCGGCCTCCTGCTCTGCGCCATCCAGGGTGAGCGCGCCATCAGTCCCGATTGAGAAGACCGAAACAAAATTCTGATTGACCGCGCCATCGCCGACAACGCTGAGAAAGGCTGCGCCATTGATTTCCAGAATGTCGAGGTCAAACGCGCCGACCAGGCCTGCAAAATCGCCCGTATCATAATTGAAGAGATTGGTGAGCACGCCGGTATCGCTGACGCCGAAGACGCTGATGCCATTGTCAGACGGGCCGGAGACGAAGAGATAGGTGGCATTGCCAATCGTCACGGCCGCCGATTCCGAGGCACTGTCGAGATTGAGCGTGCCGGTATCGGTGAGTTTGGAGGCGAACTGCACCTGGCCCGTGCTGAGCAGTTCGAACACATTGATGGCATCGTCGAATACGGCCGGCACGAAAAGGAAGGTCTTCCCGTTGACCACCGCATGGCTGACACTGCGCGGGCCATTGAGGGAGTGCAGCGCGCTGTCGGCAATGTCCCAGCTGCTGGCTTCGCTGAGCAGGCCGTCATTGCCGATGGAAAACACGGTAAAGCCGTCATCATCGCGCCCGGCGGCGATCAGGAAGGTGTTGCTGCCCACTGTGGCGATGGTCATGTCGCCAGAGGTGGCTGCGATTTCGAGACCCGCATCATCGACTACCGCATCCAGGAAGGTCAGGTTTCCATTGGCGCTGTTGACGCTGAAAATATTGATGCGGCCATCCTGGGCCGAGGCGTAGAGATAGGTGGTGCCGCCGATCTCGGTTGAGGCGAATTCGCCATATTCGCTGAGATCCAGGCCGGTAATCCCGGTTGCGTCGAAATGCTGGACAGAGACGAACTGGCCAGACGAGGTCAGCTGGAAAACGCTGAGCCCGTCATCGCTGCGGTCCTGAACATAGACATAGGTCTTGCCGCCGACCTCAAGCGTGTGGATACCGCGCATGCTCTTGAGGAAAAAGCTCGCATTGTCGGTATCATTGACATTGTCGCGAAATGTCAGGCCACTGCCGATAAAGGTCGCCATTGGTTCCCCCCATAAATGGACTTTTACAGGAGGTTAACCAATTGACGCCCGAGCGCCAAGCAAGTTCACAAGCCTGGCCGGACTTGATCACCCATATCTGGCGCCTGAAATTTTCGATTATAGAGGCGGAAGTTGTTCCAGATCACCTGCCTTATCAGGCGATGAAACCGAAATCCTCGTCCGGGTGTTGCACAAAATCGAAAAGATCAATTGTCTTTGTGGGTGTGTGATCCGGGAAGGAATCTGAGAACTCAGCGGCCTCGTATCCACCAAGCTTGCCGACCTGTTCATTCGCAAAGATCCAATCGGATTCGATTGCAAACCGGGCTTCTCCCGGCGCGCCCGAAGCCACCCCGTCAAATTCGAACTGATCCTCGATCAAGGCACGCTCCAGCGGGCTTTCCTGGCCGGTGGTGAGGTCGGCAGAGGCGGGCGCTGCAGCGGGTGGCGCGGGCGGGGCGGCGAAGTCGAAATCACCGCCGGAAAGCTCGCCCAGCGTGGTATTGGTGATGCGCAGGGTGTTGCCCGAGCCGAGATCGAAGACGCTGTCGGCACTGTCCTGGGTATGGGTAGCCGAGAGCGCGCTGAAGCTGGTGATGCTGGTAAAGGCGGTCAGGTCCACCGTGTCTCCGGTCTCGAAATCGAGGATTTCCTCAGCCCCGGCCTCGATAATGAAGGTGTCATTGCCATCGCCGCCGCGATAGCGGTCATCGCCAAGCCCGCCGATCAGCGTGTCATCGCCGCCCTGGCCGCTGACCAGATCGTCGCCGTCCCCGCCTTCCAGACGGTTGGCGAGATCAGAGCCGATCAGGGCGTCATTGCCGCGCCCGCCAATGGCATTCTCGATGCCGGAAATCGTGTCGCCATTGGCCTGGCTGCCTGTGGCGGTCTGATTGTAGAGCCGCACCTCGACGCGCCCGGCCGCATTGACATAGCTGACCGTATCCACGCCGATGCCGCCGGACATGGTGTCGCCGCCACCTGCGCCGATCATGATGTCATCGCCCGGCCCGCCAGTTAGGATGTCGCTGCCATTGCGGCTTTCCAGCGTGTCATTGCCGTCTCCGCCATCCAGGTCATAATCGACCGAATTCAGGTTCCCGCGCACCCGGTCATTGCCGTCCGCGCCGCGGAATACCTCAATGCCGTAAACACCGAGGCCATTGGTGACGAACTGGCTGCCAGTCTCGATGATCAGCGTGTCGCGGCCGGCCCCGCCAATATCCACCGCGCCGCCATCGTTGCGGATGTCATCACTGTCGAAATAGATCGTGTCGTCGCCACCGCCACCCATGAGCAGGTCCGCGCCAAGTCCGCCGATCAGTGTGTCATTGCCGCCATTCCCGGTGAGTTCGTCATCGCCTTCACCGCCATCAAGGATGTAGTCGGTATCATTGCGGTTGCCGCGCACGCGGTCATTCCGCTCTGCGCCCTCGAATATCTCAAAGCCATAGGCCGAGAGCACATTGGTCACGAAGCGCGAGCCGGCCTCGATGATCAGCGTGTCGAGCCCGGCGCCGCCGAGATTGATGATACCGCCCGCATCGCTGCGGATATCGTCATCGTCGAGATGAATGGTGTCGTTGCCGGTGCTGCCGATCAGGAGGTCGGCGCCGAGCCCGCCGATGAGAATGTCGTCATCGCGCCCGCCATTCAGCTCGTCATCGCCATCATTGCCGGTCAGCTCATCATCGCCATCGCCGCCGAGCAATTCGTAATTCACAGAGCCGTCATTGCCGCGCACCTGGTCATTGCCATCGGCGCCTTCAAAGATCTCGAAACCAAAGGCGCTGAGCGCATTGGTGATGAAGGTCGAGCCTGTCGCGATGACTAGCCGGTCGCGACCGTCCCCGCCAAGATCAAGGGCAGTGTTGCCGTCGCTGAAGATATCGTCATCGTCAACGACGATGATATCGTCGCCAGCGCCGCCGGAGAACCGGTCGCTGCCAAGCTCGCCATTGAGATAGTCGTTGCCGTCGCCACCGATCAGCGTGTCATCGCCACTGCCACCTTGAATATCATCATCGCCGCTGCCGCCGTCGAGTTCATCATTGCCGCCATTGCCGTCGATCGTGTCATTGCCGCCGCGCCCTTCGAAGCGGTTTGCATTGTCATCGCCGGTCAGGAGGTCGCCTACACTGGAGCCGATGGCGCCTTCGATAGAGGTCGCGGAAAATCCGCTATAGGAATAATAGATACTGTTTCCGGACTGCCATTTGAAGGAATTGGTCCGCAGGTCGACTTCATGGCTGTTGGCGTAGAATTCAAAGCTGATCAGGTCGATGCCGCCTGCGCCATCGAAACTGTCGCTGCCTCCGACATAGGTAAACACATTGTCGGCGCTGTTGCCGGTCAGCACATCATTATAGGAGGTGCCGACAATATTCTCGATACTGGAATATGTGTCGCCATCGGCATAGCCGCCGGTGCCCATGCCCGTGGTAAGGTTAACGGTGACGCCGACGCTGCTGCCCCAATAATAGACTGTATCGGTGCCACCGCCGCCGAACAGGTCGTGCCCGCCGCCGGTTGGCCGGAAGGTGTCATCGCCGAGACCGGCGCGAATTTCAGCACCTGGCACCGAGCCGAAGAATGTATCGTCGAAATCGCTGCCGAGGAACTCTTCGATCGAGGTGAGACTGGCGGTCGTGAAATTGGCATAGATGCCAGAGGTGGCCTCTTCAAAAGAAACTGTATCGGTGTCAGCGCCGCCATCAATGCTTGTGCCACTGCTTAGATAGGTCAGCAGGAAAGTGTCGTTGCCATCATCGCCTGAAACCGTATCGCTGCCCGACAGGGTCCGGATCGTGTCATTGCCGGTGCCGCCATTGACCGTATTGGTGCCATAGCCGCCCGACAGGTCGTCATGGCCGCTGCCGCCATTGATGATGTCATCGCCCAGACCGCCGAGAATCGTGTCGCTGCCGCCATCGCCGTTCAGCGTGTCATTGCCTGCGCCGCCGAGAATCTGGTCATGGCCGGCACTGCCGCTGATGATATTGGTGAAGTTCACCCCGGAGAGATTGTCATCGCCACTGCCACCATTGATGGTCAGCTCATTGGTTGCTTCATTCCAGGAATGGCTGATGCCGGCAGCCTGCAGATCAACCGGTGTGCCATAGAGATAGTGCAGCGCATCGACATCCAGCGGGCCGAGATCGGTCACCGGGCCGGAACCGCCCGTATAGCTCATGACGGTGTAGTCTTTGTTGTCGACAGGTGTATCGAGCACAATGGCGCCTTCAAACGGGTGCTTCAGGCCGACTGCATGGCCGATTTCATGCAGCAGGACACCAAGATTGAAGACTGTCTCGTCGGTGCCTTCCATATAGACGCCATTGGAAATGTCGCGATAGATACTGGGATAGTAGGCATAACCGCCATAGCCCGATCCGGTCACGCCCATGAAGTCGAGCATCCCGCGGTCTTCGGTTTCAACAAAGACGATACCTGTCACCGCCGTATAATAGTCAAACGCATCGCGCACTTGCTGGCGCTGGGCCTCGGTATACGAGAAGACCTCGTCGGGATCATAGGCAACGCTTGAAGGATCGGGCAGGTCTGCGGTTTCCCGGAAGGAATAGGTGACGAAGGTCACGCCGATAACCGGCATGTCGTCATTATAGTTCCAACGCGAATAATCCTCTAATGTGGGATTGAGCAGTGCGGTGAAATCCGTAACGATGGTGCCTGAAGCAGCGGGAGATTCATCGGTAGAAGACCGCGCCAGGACACAGCTGGGACAGCCACAGCCTCCATCGGTTTCACTGAGCGTGACGGCTTGAGCTCCGTGCTCGCTCAAAAAGCGGGAGGATGCAGCCTCATCCAGCCGAAAAAAGCCGGCAGCACCACGATCTGACATTTCGAACAGCCGCTCGATCCGGGCAATCTGCATTCTTGGTCCCCTTTGCCATTGCTCCCTTTGGCGCGCGCATCACCAGGTTCTTAAGGCCTGTGCGAGCGCCGCTTCACTATCAAAGGCGTTGGGGCATTTGTCCATGGGCTGAACCCAAGATACCAGGTCTCAAATGTGTTGCGCCCCGACCTCAGGCCGGGGCGCAAGATTAGGGGCCTATCCCCAATCCTCGTAGGGATTATCAAGTGGGCTGGCATCATCGAACCAGTCGCTTCTGAAGTCATCGAAGCCAAAGGCTGTTGCGGCTGGGCTGCCACCACCACCATGGGCTGAAGTCTCTTCAGGTGTGTCAAGCTGGTCGATCGAGGTCGTCAGGAAGAGATCCTGCCAGGCGCCAAATCCGCTTGTGTCGGTTGCAACATCGCTGGTGTCTGCCGAAATCGCGCCGAAGTCGAAGCTGTCGTCTGGAGAAACTAGTTCCATCGGGGCCTCGTCGCCTGAGCCATAGTCGGCCATCGGCGCGGCGGGCGGTGCGGCCGGCGGAGCCGGCGGCGGGGAGCCGCCCGGTGCGAAGTCGAAATCGCCATCGCTCAGTTGGGCCAGCGTGACCCCCTTGATGCGCAGGGAATTGCCGTCGCCGAGATCGAACAGGCTGTCAGCGCCATCCTGACTGTGCAGGGCGGAGAGTTCGCCGAAGCTGTTGATGTCGGTATAGGCGGTCAGGTCCACCGTATCGCCGACTTCAAAGTCCAGGATCTGGTCGTCGCCATCTTCGATCACGAAGGTGTCATTGCCATCGCCGCCGCGATAGCGGTCATCGCCGAGCCCACCAATCAGCGTGTCATTGCCGCCCAGGCCGCTGACCAGGTCGTCGCCTGCGCCGCCTTCCAGTCGGTTGATGCCGTCCGAGCCGATCAGAGCATCATTCCCGCTGCCGGTAATCGCGTTCTCGAAGCTGGAGAGCGTATCGCCGAAGGTTTGGAAGGCGCCGGTCACCGTCTGATTGTAGAGGCGCACCTCAACCCGCCCGCTTGCCGTTCCGAAGCTGACCGTGTCGTTGCCAGTTCCGCCCGACATTGCGTCAGCACCGCCGCCGCCGATGATCAGGTCATCGCCTTCACCGCCCGACAGGGTGTCGCTGCCGTTGCGGCCTTCCAGCGTATCATTGCCGGCCCCGCCATCCAGGTCATAGTCGACACTGGAGAGGTTGCCGCGCACCCGGTCATTGCCATCGGCGCCGCGGAAGACTTCGAAGCCGTAGACGCCGAGGCCATTGGTGATGAACTGGCTTCCGGTCTCGATGATCAGCGTATCGCGTCCCTCGCCGCCTAGATTAATGGCGCCGCCTTCATCGGAGCGGATATCGCTGCTGTCATAGTAGATCGTGTCATCCCCGGCGCCGCCGAGCATGAGGTCCGACCCGCCGCCGCCGATCAGGATGTCGTTGCCGTCACCCCCCATCAGCGTGTCGCTGCCGCTGTCACCATCAAGGGTGTCATTGTCAGCCCCGCCAGACAGGGTGTCATTGCCACCGCTTCCGGTCAGCTCGTCATTGCCTGCTCCGCCATCGAGATCATAATCGACCGTGTTCAGGTTGCCACGCACCCGGTCATCGCCGTCCGCGCCGCGGAAGATCTCGAAGCCATAGGCGCCCAGGACATTGGTGATGAACTGGCTGCCGGCTTCCATTTCCAGCGTGTCGGTGCCGGCTCCGCCCAGATCGATCGCGCCGTTGATGTCAGCGCGGATATCGTCGCTGTCCATGACGATATGGTCGTCGCCATCGCCGCCGAGCAGAGTGTCCGCCCCGAGGCCGCCAACCAGCAAGTCGTTGCCGCCATCGCCATTAAGCGTGTCGTCACCGTCATAGCCGTACATGTCATCATCGCCGGACAGTCCGTTCAGCGTATCATTGCCGGATGTGCCGTAGAGGATGTCCGCTGTGGCATTGGCATTGCCGTCGCCCACCGCCAGGGTGATCCGGTCGCCATCGGCCCCGCCATTGTCGGGGGTGTAGCCCACATCGGCCAGGGCGGCATTGATGTCGGCCACTGTGCCGGAGAAGACCAGCGTATCATCATCGGTGCCGTCGCCGAGCACGAAGGACAGGCCGGTCGTCTGAGCCAGGCTGAGGATGCCATTGTCGGCGGTCAGCGTGACCGTCAGGCTGGCATCGTCGATATCATCTACCGACAGGCCGACAATCTGGTTGGAAGCACCCACCGTGAAGTCTGCATCTTTCGGCAGCGTCACAGTCGGGCCGTCATTGCTGCCCTGGATGGTCACGGTTGCCGTGGCCTGTGATGTGCCGCCGAAGCCGTCATCCACCGTATAGGTGAAGCTTTCGCTGTCGGTTTCGGTCTCGTCCAGATCCTCGAACTGGCCGTTCGGGTCATAGGTGAAGGTGCCGTCTGAGTTCACCGTCAGCAGGGCGCCGGAGGCCAGCGTGATCTGCGATCCGACATTGGCGGACTGGCCGTTCACGTCCGTGATGGTCAGCGCGTCGCCATTGGCGTCATCATCGGCGCCATTGCCATTGTCAGCGAAGAGGTCGCCATTCAGGGCGGCGCTTTCGCTGGCCGTGACATCGTCATCCTGAGCCACCGGATCGGTGTTGGTCAGGGTGACGGCGATGGAGCCATTGGCAATGCCGGTGCCGTCATTGACGGAGACAGAGATGCTGTCGCCGTCGCGGTCGTCTGTCGCTGGTGCATAGGTCAGCGTGGCGATAGCCGCGTTGATGTCGGCCACCGTGCCGGAGATGGTCATCGAAGAGGAGCCATCCGCGCCGGCATCGAAGCTCAGACCCGTGGTCTGGGCGAGAGTGATGATGCCTTCCGCGCTCAAGGTGACCGTGGCGGTATCATCATCGACATCGCTGAAGGAGAGACCGGTGATCGTGTTGCCGGTGGAGTTCACCGCGAAGGACTGGCCAACCGGAGTGATGAGCACCGGCAGGTCATTTGCGCCCTGGATGGTCACCGTGGCGGTGGCCGTCGCGGTGCCGGAGAAGCCGTCATCGATCGTGTAGGTGAAGCTGTCGGTCGTGGTCTCAGTTTCATCCAGATCCTCGAACTGGCCGTTCGGATCATAGGTGAACGTGCCGTCAGCATTGATCGTCAGCAGCGCACCCGAAGCGAGCGTGACCTGCTGGCCATCGGTGACACCGATGCCGTTGATCTCAGTGACCGTCAGCGTGTCTTCATCAGCGTCGCTGTCGGCGCCATTGCCATTGTCGGCCAGAAGGTCGCCGTTCAGCGTGGCGTCCTCACCGACGCTGACCTCGTCATCCTGGGCCACCGGCGGCTCGTTTTCACCATTGATGGTGACCGTGGCGGTGGCCATGTCGGTGCCGCCATTGCCGTCGGAGATGGTGTAGATGAAGCTGTCCGTGTCGGTTTCACCGCTGATCAACTCATCAAACGCGCCGTTGGGATCATAGGCGAAGGTGCCGTCCGAATTCAGGGTCAGCAGGGCGCCGGAAGCCAGCGTGACCTGCTGGCCGACGCTCAGGGCCTGGCCATTGACCTCGACCACGGTGAGCGTGTCGCCATTGGCGTCATCGTCAATGCCATTGCCATTGTCGGCCAGGACATCGCCGTTCAGCGTGCCGCTTTCGGTCACCGAGACCGCGTCATCCTGGGCCACCGGGGCTTCGTTCTCGCCATTGATGGTGACGGTCACCGTGGCGGTGTCTGTGCCGGTGAAGCCGTCGCTGACCGTGTAGGTGAAGGTGTCCGTGTCGGTTTCGCCAACCGCCAGGCTGTCAAAGGCGCCATTCGGATCATAAGCGAAGGTGCCATCGGCATTCAGCGTCAGCTGGGCGCCGGAGGTGAGCGTGATCTGCTGGTCAACCGAGGCGCCGATGCCGTTGACTTCCGTCACGGTGAGCGTGTCGCCATTGGCGTCGTCATCGATGCCGTTGCCATTGTCGGCGAAGACATCGCCATTGAGCGTGCCGGTTTCATCGACGGAAACCGCATCGTCCTGGGCCACCGGATCGGTGTTGGTCAGGGTGACGGCGATGGAGCCATTGGTGACGCCGGTGCCGTCATTGATGGCGATGGAGATGGTGTCGCCATCGCGGTCATCGGTTGCCGGGGCATAGGTCAGCGTGGCGATGGCCGCATTGAGGTCAGCCACCGTGCCGGAGATGGTCATCGAAGAGGAGCCATCGGCGCCGGCATCGAAGCTCAGGCCCGTCGTCTGGGCCAGGGTGATAATCCCCTCGGCCGAGAGCGTAACCGTGGCGGTATCATCATCGACATCGCTGAAGGAGAGGCCGGCGATGGCGTTGCCGGTGGAGTTGACCGCGAAGGACTGGCCGACCGGGACCACCGCGACGGGCAGGTCATTGGCGCCCTGGATGGTGACGGTGGCCGTCGCCATGGCGGTGCCGCCGAAGCCGTCATCAATCGTGTAGGTGAAGCTGTCGGTCGTGGTTTCGGTCTCGTCGAGGTCCTCGAACTGGCCGTTCGGATCGTAGGTGAACGTGCCGTCGCTGTTCAGCGTCAACAGAGCGCCGGAGCCCAGCGTGATCTGCTGGTCGACCGAGGCGCCCACACCATTGACTTCCGTCACGGTGAAGGTGTCGCCATTGGCGTCGCTGTCGGCGCCATTGCCATTGTCGGCGAAGACATCGCCGGCGAGGGCCGGGCCGTCCTCATCCGCGTTCAGATCGTCATCGGCTGCCACCGGATCGGTGTTGGTCAGCGCGATAGCGACCGTGTCGCCCACCGGGGTGGTGCCGTCGGTGACGGACATGGTCAGCGTGTCGCCGTCGCGGTCATCAGTGGCCGGGTCATAGGTGAGCGTGGCAATCGCCGCATTCACATCGGCCAGGGCACCGGTGATGGTCATGGTCGAGGAGCCGTCGGCACCCGCATCGAAAGTGAGGCCGGTGGTCTGGGCCAGCGTCAGCGCGCCTTCCACAGTGAGCGTCACGGTGACCGTGGCGCTGTCGACATCATCCACCGAGAGGCCGGTGATGGTGTTACCAGTGGAGTTGACCGCGAAGGACTGCGCCACAGGCGGGGTCAGCGTCGGGGCATCGTCAACGGCAACGACAGTGACGGTCGTGGTCACTTCGGTGTCTGCGCCGTCGCCATCATCCAGTGTGATGGTGAAAGTGCGGTCACCCACGGTCGGCGTGTCGCCAGCCGAGTTGGTGTAACCGATCGCGGCCAGCAGGGTCTGCACCAGGGCCGGGGTGGCATCCGCGTTGAGCGCGATCTGCAGGCCCTCACCGGATGCACCGGTTTCGCCAACTGCAATCGTGCCGATCACCGTGCCGCTGACCGAGACTTCGCTGCCAGCGGTCTGGCCAGCCGAAAGGGCGACCGTGCCAGAGGTGTCAACGATCAGGCCGTCTTCGGCGACCTGGCCGGTGGCGAACTGGATGTCCAGCAGGCCGCCGTCAAAATCGGTGCTTTCTGCATCGGTGATCGAGACTGCCGTGCCAGCATCCAGAAGGGTAAAGGCATCGCCTTCAGTGTGCGTGGCGATGTCCCCATCCAAATCTGCAATGACCGGTGGGGCCTCCAGGGCGATCGCGAAGGAGGTGTTGACATAGGAGGTCGAGATATTGGCGTTGCCGAAGACGACATAGACGCGCCCGGCATTGTTCTGCATGTTCGGATCTGCGCCATTGGCGCCGATGATCAGGTCATTGACGCCGTCATCATTCAGGTCGCCAGCCGAGGAGACCGAGAAGCCGGTATTGTCGCCACCTGTGATGTCGGGCATCTGGAAGCCGTTGGAGCCATCCAGGCTACCGAGATCAAGGGTCGAGCTAAAGCCACTGGAATTGCCGAAGACGACATAGGAACCATTGGTATTGCCGAATTTCGAGGTTGAGCCGATCAGGATATCGTCAATGCCGTCGCCATTGATGTCACCGAGATTGGCAAGGTCGAAACCGCTCTGGGCATCGGCATTTTCGCCAAGAATGGTGAAGCCGTTGGTGCCGTTCAGTGTGGACAGATCTACATTCGCGGCAAAACCGGAATTGGTGCCGTAGACCACATAGACCGCGCCGGAATTCGAGCCATTGGCATCGGCAAGGGGGGCGCCGATGATGATGTCGTCGATCCCGTCGCCATTGAGGTCACCGGCGGTGGAAACGCCGCGGCCGGTAATGTCCTCTGCCGCCAGTCCGTCCATGGTGAAGCCGTTCGAACCGTCCAGATCATCAAGATCCAACGTTCCGCCAAGGCCGCCCGAGCCACCAAACACCACGAAGGCCTTGCCGGCATAGTGGTCGTCATAGGTGTCGCCAGTGGCGTCGAATGTTGACTGGTAGGCGCCGATAATGATGTCGGCAAAGCCGTCGCCATTGATGTCGCCGGCCGAGTGAGCGTCACGGCCTGCGCGGTCGCCCGCAGCGGCGCCGTGAATATAGGTGCCAACGCTGCCATCCCCGGTTTCAATATCGGCCAGGTCGATCTCGCCAGCAAAGCCGCTGTCAGTGCCATAGATGACATAGACGCCGCCGGCCTTGTCGCCAGGGGTATCGGTGCGGTCGGCGGAGATCAGGATATCGTCGATGCCATCGCCATCGATGTCACCTGCGGAGGTGATCACCCGGCCTGCATAGTCGTCTGCCTGGTCGCCGATGACGACGAAGCCGTTGGTGCCGTTGATGGTTGAGACATCGAAGGTTGCGGGCTGGTCCGCGCCGGTGCCGAAGATGATCCAGGATTTGCCGACATCACTCGCGACGCCCCCCATGCCATTGTCCTTGTTGGCATTGAAGGAGCCGACGGCGAAATCGTCATAGCCGTCACCATTGATATCCCCGAGGCCGGTCACGGCGTGGCCGAGTTCATCTCCCTCATATCCACTGGCATTGGTGATTGTGAAGCCATTGGTGCCATCGAGGCTGGTCAGGTCGAAGCTGGCCGAGAAGCCGGCATCGGTGCCGTAGATGACATAGGCTTCGCCTGTGTTCTGGGTGACTCCGGTTTCAGAGTACGGTGCGCCGATGATGATATCGTCGATGCCGTCGCCATTGATGTCACCGGCATTGGAAACGTCATAGCCGAGGCGGTCGATCGCCGTCAGGCCATCGATCGAGAAGCCGTCTGTCCCGTCCAGCGCGGAAAGGTCGACCGTGCCGGGGAAGGTGCCGGGAGTGATGATGGCGGTTCCGTCGGTGACGGAGATCTGGAAGGTGTCGCCATCGATATCGTCAGTGGCCGGGCTGTAAAGCAGGCCATCCAGCGCGGCGTTCACATCCTCGATCAGGCCGGAGAAGGTCATTGTGGAATCATCCACGCCATCGCCGGTCATGAAGTTCAGATCGGTGGTCTGGGCCAGCGAGACGGTGCCTTCCACGGTAATCGTGACGGTCACGCGGTCGCTGTCGGCATCAGCAATCGAGATGCCGGTGATCACATTGCCGGTCGAATTGGCTTCGAACAGCTGGCCACCTGGCGTGGTAATGTAGGGATCCGTGCCGATGACAGTGAAGTCTGCGAGCGCATTGAAGCCCGACAGATAGGGATCAGCAGCGGGGTTGCTGCCACCAACCCAGTTACCCTGGTCGCGAATTGCATTCCAGAGTTGGGAGGGCGTGCCGGTTAGCGGTCCAACATAGACCGCATTGTCATTCTGGCCCAGTTCGCTCTGGTCAACGCTGAAATTGATCAGTTCGGTGGGTTGGGCGCTGGTCTCATTGTCGATGGCATCGGCGTCCCAGCCGCCGCCATTTGCGTGATAGGCAGTGATGAACTGGAAGCCCGGATCGAGCGCGCCGGTCGTGGTGTTGAAAGTGCCCTGGTACATGAAGATCTGGTCTTCACCATTGGATCCCCCAACCGAGAGGTCGATGGGATCACCTGACATGGTGCCGACGGATGTTGTCGTGCCGGCCAGATGGGCTGTCGTGTTTGTGAAGGTGATAACCGTCCCGGCTGTGAGCGCCTGGCCGGCCGTGAAAGTCATGCCTTCGCTTTCGCCGACCCGGAAGCCGCCAGAGGCGAGCCAGCCATTGTCGGTAAACGAGAATTCGGTTCCTGCATCGATGTCCTCAAGCAGGACAATGGACCAGACAACTTCACTATCTTCCTGGTATGAAATGATTGCGGCGCTACCGAGCGTGAGAATGGACATGCTTCATTCCTTCAAAATAAAGTCCCTGCGCCCCTGGCCCCAGCCGAGCTTTGACGCGCTTACACAAAGCCCGTTTCAGCAATTGACGTACCAATCCCGAGGAAAAATTATGTCCAGTGATCGGTCAGAACACATCAATTCTCCTGTTGCGGAGTAAGGTTTCGGACCAAAATTCCCCTGACCAGAGAATCTCGTGCAGATTCGAGACGTGTGCGGTCTTCCCGCAACACATCCGGCCCCGCCCTGAAAAGTGTACCCCCAGAACCGAAAACGCAGGGCGTGGAAATTCCACGCCCTGCGCATTCTGGAAGTTCAGATTGTAAAAGACCGCAGGCCGATCACACGATCTCTTGCTGTTGCAGCCATCTCAGAATGGCTTCAGCGCTTTCATCCACGGAGTGCTCAAGCGTCTTGATCGTGATTTCGGCGGCCTGGGGCGCTTCATACGGGCTGTCGATGCCCGTGAAGTTCTTGATCTCGCCTGCACGGGCCTTCTTGTAGAGCCCCTTCACATCGCGTTCCTCGGCCACATCCAGCGGCGTATCGACGAAAATTTCAACGAACTCGCCATCTGACATCAGGTTGCGCGCCATTTGGCGTTCAGACCGGAAAGGTGAGATGAAGGAGACCAGCACGATCAGGCCGGCATCGGCCATCAGCTTAGCGACATGGCTAATGCGGCGGATATTCTCCACCCGGTCAGCATCGGTGAAGCCGAGATCGCGGTTCAACCCATGGCGGACATTGTCGCCATCCAGGACAAAAGTGTGCCGTCCCATGGCGAACAGGCGCTTCTGAACCTGGTTGGCAATGGTCGACTTGCCCGAGCCAGAGAGGCCCGTGAACCAAAGCACAGCGGGCTTCTGGCCTTTTTGCTCTGACAGGGCATTGCGGTCGACATCCAGTTCCTGCCAGTGGATGTTGGAGGCACGACGCAGGGCAAAGTCTATCAAACCCATGCCCATCGTATCATTGGTCAGGCGGTCGACAATGATGAAACCGCCCATTTCGCGGATCTCATTATAGGGGTCGAACGCGATCGGCTCGTCCAGTGAGATGGTCGTGACGCCGAACTCGTTAAGCTCCAGAGTTCGCGCAGGCTCGTCGCTAAGCGTGTTGATATCGATCGCGAATTTCGGGGCGTTCACCGTGCCGCGCACCTGTTTCGCGCCGATCTTGAAGATGTATTTGCGGCCCGGCAGCAGCGGGCGCTCTGACATCCACAGGACACGGACCTGGAACTGGTCGGACACTTCCGGTGGGCTGTCGGCGGTGGCGATGACATCCCCACGCGAACTGTCGACCTCGTCTTCCAGAGTCAAGGTCACTGATTGGCCGGCAATGGCTTCTTCAAGATCGCCATCCATGGTCACGATGCGGGCCACGCGGCTTTCCTTGGCCGAGGGCAGGGTTTTGATCCGGTCACCGACGCACACCGTGCCCGACGCGATCTGTCCGGAAAAGCCGCGGAAATCGAGATTGGGACGGTTCACCCACTGGACCGGCATGCGGAAAGCCGCGCTGCGGCGGGCATCGTCGACCGGAACAGTCTCCAGATATTCCATCAGCGACGGGCCTGTATACCAGGATGTCGCCTCACTGGGGCCGGTGATATTGTCGCCTTTCAGAGCAGACAGCGGGATCGGCTCGATTTCCAGATCGGGGCCAAGCTCATCGGCAAAGGCGTGGAACTCGGCGACAATCTCGTCGAACACCGCCTTGTCATAATCCACAAGGTCCATCTTGTTGACCGCCAACACCATGTGCCGGATGCCCAGCGAATAGGTGATGAAGGCATGGCGCCGGGTCTGGGTCAGCACGCCGCGGCGTGCGTCGATCAGCAGGATGGCGACATCGGCGGTGGACGCACCGGTGGCCATATTGCGGGTGTACTGCTCGTGACCGGGCGTGTCGGCGACGATGAATTTGCGCTTCTGGGTAGAGAAAAAGCGATAGGCGACATCGATGGTGATGCCCTGTTCGCGTTCGGCGGCCAGGCCATCAACCAGAAGGGCGAAGTCGATATCCTTGCCCTGGGTGCCCATCTTCTTGGAATCGGCTTCCAGGCTCGCCAGCTGATCTTCATAGATCATCTTGGAGTCGTAAAGCATGCGGCCGATCAGGGTCGACTTGCCGTCATCCACAGAACCGCAGGTGATGAAGCGCAGGAGGGATTTGTGCTCGTGCGCCTCAAGATAGGCGCCGATATCCTTGGCGATGAGATCGTCGTGAAGGCGCATTAGAAATACCCTTCCTGTTTCTTTTTCTCCATGGAGGCGGCCTGGTCACTATCAATGACCCGGCCTTGACGCTCTGAGGAGGTGTTGAGAAGTGTCTCCTGGATGATTTCATCCAGGGTTGCGGCGCGGCTCTCCACTGCGCCGGTCAGCGGATAGCAGCCCAAGGTGCGGAAACGCACCCATTTGGTCTCGGCCGTAGCAGCCAGTTCGCTCGGCATCCGGTCGTCATCAACCATGATTGGCACGCCGTTCCATTCCACGACGGGGCGTTCGGCGGCGAAATAAAGCGTTGGGATCTCGATTTGCTCACGGCGGATATATTGCCAGATATCAAGTTCGGTCCAGTTCGACAGCGGGAAGACGCGAATGCTCTCACCCTGGCGAATATTTGAGTTGTAGAGGTTCCACAATTCCGGGCGCTGGTTCTTCGGGTCCCAGCGATGCTCGGCAGTTCGGAAGGAGAAAACGCGTTCCTTGGCGCGCGACTTTTCCTCATCCCGGCGCGCGCCACCAAAGGCGGCAGAGAATTTGTACTTGTCCAGGGCCTGCTTCAGCGACAGGGTTTTCATCACATCGGTGTGCACCGAAGAGCCATGCGAAAAGGGACCAACGCCGTCCTTCACACCATCAGGATTGATATGGACAATCAGGTCCATGCCCACTTCCTTGGCGCGACGGTCGCGAAACTCGATCATTTCGCGGAATTTCCAGGTCGTATCGACATGCATCAGCGGAAAGGGGGGCACGGACGGGTAGAAGGCTTTTTGAGCCAGGTGCAGCATTACCGAGCTGTCCTTGCCCACGGAGTAAAGCATGACCGGGTTCTCGGCCTCTGCCGCCACCTCGCGCATAATGTGAATCGACTCCGCCTCAAGGCGGTCGAGATGCGAGAGCCCTGGTGAGGATTGTTCTGTCATAAACAACTATACCTTTGTCTGGAGAGGTGTCGGCTGTCTCGTCCCATCCCGGTGCCGACAAGTGCAAAGATCGCGTGGCCTACATAAAGCAGCTTGGCATGGGGTCAATTGCCCCGGCATTGATCTCTGGAAACAGATATTCTGCACAACAAAGCTGCCTTGTTCGTGCTTTGCCGCATCATTGGTCACCCTCGGAAATCTTGCGCAAATATGCGCCATATTCATTCTTCAGGCTGGCCGCGAGGTGAAGCAGGTCCTCCCGGCTTATGAAACCCTTTCGGAAGGCCACTTCCTCGGGGCAACTCAGTTTCATGCGCTGGCGAGCCTCCAGTGTGGCGACAAATTGTGAGGCCTGCAAGAGGCTATCCACCGTGCCGGCATCAAGCCAGGCCGTACCGCGCGGCAGGCGCGTAACCTGCAAGGTTCCCGCGTCCAGATAAGCGCGGTTCACATCCGTGATTTCCAGCTCATTGCGCTCTGAGGGTTTAACCCCGCGGGCGATTTCAACCACTTGGCTGTCATAGAAATAGAGCCCGGTCACCGCCCAACTGGACGTTGGACGGGTCGGTTTTTCAACAATCGAGTTCGCCATTCCGTTGCGGTCGAAGCCAACCACGCCGAACTGTGTCGGATCGGACACTTCGCTGGCAAAAATGCGTGCGCCCTGCGTGAGCTCTGCCGCCTCGGTCAACAGGCCGGTCAGGCCAGCACTGTAGAAGATATTGTCACCCAGGGCGAGCGCGACGGGATCGCCATTTATGAAGTCCTCGGCGATAAGAAACGCCTCAGCCAGGCCGCGCGGCTCTTCCTGCTCAAGATATGAGAAACGCACGCCCCAATCCTCTCCGGTGCCGAGCAGGCGTTCAAAGAGAGGCAGCGAGATGGGCGTGGCGATAATCGCGATCTCTCGGATGCCTGCCAGCATTAGCGTGCTGATTGGATAATAGACCAACGGTTTATCATAGACCGGCAGGAGCTGTTTCGAGATGGATTTGGTGAGCGGATAAAGGCGTGTGCCTTTCCCCCCGGCCAGAACAATACCCTTCATGTGCGTGTCTCTCCCGTGACGAGCTGGCGCACGCAGCGTTGCAAATTTTCGCGCCAAGCCTCGATCCGTACGCCGAATACCTGTTCGGTCCTTGTCGAGTCGATCCGCGCATTCAAGGGGCGTTGCGCGGGTGCCCCGAACTCCTGCGTTGAGATCGGAAGCACATCGGCGCCAGCCCCTCCTGCGCGCAGGCTTTCCTCTATAACTGCGACAGCCATGTGATGGCGACTGACACTTTCATCCCCCGCGAGGTGGTAGGTGCCCCAGTCCTGAAAGCCCGGTTGCAAGGCTGCAAGTGCCATCTCAATGAGCCCACCGGCCAGATCCGGCGCATAGGTTGGACAGCCATGCTGATCTGAGACCACGCGCAATGTCTCGCGCGTTTGGGCAAGTTCGAGCATCTTGGTGACGAAGTTCGAACCGAAAACGCTGAAGATCCAGGAGATCCGCACAATCAGATGCCGGTCCAGTTCTTCGCGCACGCCGTCTTCCCCCGCCAGTTTGGAGCGGCCATAAGCGCCCAGCGGATGTGTTGCATCATCTGGGCGATAGGCGCGCGGCAGTGTGCCGTCAAAGACGCAATCGGTGGACAAGTGGATCAGGGGGCAGCCCGCCTCAGCGGCCAGCACGGCAAGTTGCCGGGGCGCGGTTGCATTGGCCTCTTGGGCGAGGCTGGTCTCGGTCTCCGCGCCATCAACATTCGTATACGCGGCAGCATTGATGATGATGTCAGGCTGGTGGCGATGGATCGCGCGCAGCAAGCTCTCGGGCTGGGCAAGGTCGATATCCGGACGTCCAAGGCAGACCATCTCAATATCCGAGCGCCCGGCTGCCATCGCAGCCAGGGCTTGTGCCATTTGTCCGCTGCGGCCGAGTGTGAGAATGCGCGTATTGTTCAAGTGGCCAGCCCCAGGCGCTCGCCGCGATAGGTGCCATCCAGGATGGGCTGCCACCAGTCACGATTTTCAAGATACCAGTCAACAGTTGCGGCGAGGCCTGTCTCGAATTCTATCTGCGGGGTCCAGCCGAGCTCGGTCCGCAGCTTACTGGCATCGATGGCATAGCGGAAATCATGGCCGGGACGGTCCTCGACATGGGTAATCAGCCGGGCATGCGGGGCGCCTTCCGGGCGGCGTTCATCCATCATGGCTGCGATCTGTCGGACCAGATCGATATTCCGCAGCTCCTGATTTGCGCCGACAAGATAGGTCTCGCCCACTGTGCCGCGCTCGGCCACCGTGATCAGGGCGAGGGCGTGGTCTTCCACATGTAGCCAGTCACGCACCTGCTCGCCCGCACCATAAACCGGCATGGCTTCGCCGCGCAGCGCCTTGAGAACCATCAGCGGGATGAGTTTTTCCGGAAACTGGCGCGGTCCGAAATTGTTGCAGCAATTTGTGATCAGCACGGGTAGTTCGAAGCTGTGCTGCCAGGCGCGCACCAGATGGTCAGAAGCGGCCTTGCTGGCAGCATAGGGAGAACGCGGAGCATAGGCGCTGGTTTCGGAAAACATGCCGTCTGCGCCAAGTTCGCCGAACACTTCATCGGTGGAAACATGCACGAAACGAAAGGCCGGCTTCCGGCGTGCCAGCGTGCGCGCGGCCTGCAGAAGGGTAAAGGTGCCGTCTATATTCGTGTCGAGAAAAGTCTCCGGGCCATCAATTGAGCGGTCGACATGGCTCTCGGCGGCGAGATGGAACAGGCAGTCCGGTTCGACGTGTGCCAACGCTTCGCTCACTGCGCGGCCATCGCAGATATTCGCCTCGATCAGCTGCATTTGCCCGGCGGAGAGTTCAGGCTCCAGCGATCCGCGATGGGCGGCATAGGTCATGGCGTCAAAACCGGTGACCTGCCAGCCGCGCGCGATCAGAGCCTTGCAAAGCGCCGAGCCGATAAATCCGGCCGCGCCGGTGACCAGCGCTTTCATGATACAAGATCCGCAGAGATCTCGGCCCAGCTCAACGCTGTGCGATCACGCTCGGAAAGGTGCGCCTCGGCCCGGCTGATCGGCCAATCGATGCCGAGCTCGGGATCGTCATAGGCCAGGGAGCGCTCCGCCTGCGGGGCATATGTGTTCGACAGGCGATAGGCGACCAGACAGTCATCGCTTAGCGTGCAGAAGCCATGCGCGAATCCTTCGGGCACATACATCTGGTTGCCCTGTTCGGCGGAGAGTTCCAGCGCGACATGCTGGCCGAAGTGCGGGCTGCCGGCGCGCAGGTCGACGGCAACATCCAGAATATGTCCCGCCAGGCAGGAGACCAGCTTGGCCTGGGCATGTGGGGCGAGCTGGAAATGTAATCCGCGCACAGTGCCGCGATGGCGCGAGAAGGACATATTGTCCTGCACAAAGTCAGCTTCTATGCCGCCATCGCGATACCGTGCGGCGTTCCAGGTCTCCACCAGGAAGCCGCGATCATCGCCATAGCGCTTTGGTTGAATTTCAAGCACATCGGGAATGGCGGTTTGCCTGAACATGCGATGTCATACTCCTGCACTGCGAAACGCGCCCCGCACCCTGAAAGCCCACACGCGGGCCGAATGCAAGGGGCCGGCGGCTGAGCATGCAGTCATCTTCCGGGTCTGCTATCTTGAACGGGCAGGTATGCCTGCCTTTGCGCTCTACAGTCCCGCGCGATAGCTGCGGAACCAGTCGACGAAATCCGGGATGCCTTCGGAAATCGGTGTGGTGGGCCGATACCCGTAATCGCGCGAAAAGGCGCTAATATCAGCATAGGTTTCCGTTACATCGCCCGGACGCATGGGCAACATGACACGCTCGGCTTTCTCGCCAAGCGCGGTCTCCAGCGTGTCGATAATGGTGAGCAACTCCTCCGGTGTACTGTTGCCGACATTGTAGATGGCATGTGGTCGTGCCTCATCAGCAAAACGCGGCGGAGTTTCGACGGCCGCAAGAATGCCTGAAACAACATCGCGGATATGCGTCATGTCGCGGCGCATCTGGCCGTTATTATAGATGGAGATCGGCTCGCCCTTGAGGATCTTGTCGGCAAAGATCCAGTAGGCCATGTCCGGCCGGCCCCAGCGGCCATAAACGGTGAAGAAACGCAGGCCGACCTGTTTCAGGCCATAGAGATGGGCATAAGTCGAGCTCATCAACTCATCAGCCCGCTTGGTGGCGGCATAGAGGGAAACCGGCTCATCCACACGCGCTGTTTCGCGCAAGGGGACAGGTGTGGTGTCGCCATAGACCGAGCTTGAAGAAGCATAGATCAGATGTGACAGGCCGCTGGCATGACGGCAGGCTTCGAGAACCGAAAGATGGCCCAGGAGATTGGAGCGGGCATAGGCCAGTGCGTTCTCGATGGAATATTGCACGCCAGGCTGAGCTGCCAGGTGAACCACCACATCCGGGGCTGCAGCATGCAGCGCCTGCGCGAAGCTCTCTGCATCCGCGATATCAAGCTGGGCGAAACCGACACGGTCCGGCAATTGCGCAAGGCGCGCATGCTTCAGGCGGGGATCATAATATGCGTTGATATTGTCGACGCCGAACACCTCATGGCCGGCCTCGGCAAGTGCAAGGGCGGTGTGAAAGCCGATGAAGCCCGCCATTCCGGTCAAGAAAACTTTCATCCGTCACACCGTTCGCGCGCCGCTGCTAGCGGCCTGTTTGTGCCGGGCTGCTTTAGGACGCCCCGCGCGGATTGGAAACTGCCTTGCTGGGATTTATCAGGATTTCCCGGATTGGCAGGGGGCTATTGGAACTCCAGCCGCTCGCGTGAAAAGAAAAAGAGCGACTCGGTGTTGGCGTCCAGCATGTCTGGGTCGGCATGCAGCAAGGTGCGCATTGCCGTCTGGCGCAAAGCGCGGGCGCGCTCGAAATCCTCTTCGATCAGGTGTTTGACGCCAGAACTGTCAAGGCCCTCCACCACTGTACTGTAGAGTTGCACCGATCCGGCAATGAACATCGACTCATAGGCGATCTTGCTGGCGATCTTCTCGTGGATGTTCGAATAGGCGAACTGAGCGAACATCTTGTCGACTGACTTCACGATGAAATCGACTTCCTGGTTGAACTGGGGCGCGCGCAGATAGAAGGCCTTGGCCTGAAGGATAGTGCGCTCGATCATCGCCACGCTGTCCTCGCCAAGGCCGTCATGGACGATGATGATGTCGATATCCGATCCACTCACGGTTTGGCCGGTCTGCTCGACCCGGCGCGGCTCCTCATGGCCCAGGAAATAGGCATTGTCGCCAGCGATGAAGGCGCACATCGTGCCCTTTTCGGCCTGGGTCAGATTGCCCATCACATCAGTCATGATGGTGCGGGCGATCTGGATTTTCGACTGGCTGACGCTGCGATGATAGTTGCTCAGCATGACCTGGCGGTCGATGACCTGGCCGCGCTGGCCGGCAAGCGACATCAGCGTGAAGGAAAGAAAGTCGCGCAGCACCGAAGGGCTTAGCCGCACCTGGTCGGCGCGCTGGATATCATAGCGCAGATAATAGCTTGCGAAGTGCGAGATCTGGATATCGTCATCACTGAAACAAGCCTGCCAGAGCGCAAGATGGCTGAGATCGGGCAGGAGTTCGGCCAGTTCTTTGCCCAGGAGAGGGCCGCGCTCTGTCAGGATTTCGCGAACCGCTGCGCTGTTGTCTGTCTTGTCCATCGCGCCGGTCCTCTCTCTATTCCCGGCCGCTAGGCCAGGTCCCAGTCACGCAACAGGATTTCCGCCAGGCGTTCGGTGCGCTGGCGCACCACATCCGCGGTCCAGGCTTCCTGCTGCTCCAGGTCCCGTGTGAGGGCGAAGTGCGCCCCGCCTGAGCCGTTGAAATAGACTTTCTTCTTCGAGCGATAATCCAGCCTGTCCGCCTGCTGATTGTCCGAATGCGGCAGCAGGATGAAATTACCGAGCGTGTCACAAAGTTCGCGGCGCTTGGCCGGATCGGGCCAGACGGTATGCCAGTAGCTGTCATCACCGGGATTGCGCGGCAGGACATGCTCGACCGTAGCGTCAGCTTCCGGCGGCAGGGTTTGTCCGCCATCCAGCGCTGCGTTCAGGCGCAGGGCCATGGCGCGACGCTGGCCGAAAGTGGCAAAGCGGCCGAGCAGGCGCTCGCGTACCTTCTTGGCTTCTTCCGGCGTGATTGAGAGCGGGCTGGCCTCTGAAAACACTGTGCGCGGATTGTCGAGCGCCTCAGCGACGCGGCGATAGCGCCTGTCGCGCTGATCCTTTTTCGGAGTGATCAACTGCATGCAGTAGGACAACCGCTCCAGACGACGGAAGAACTCAACCGCAGAGTTGGTGGCATTACGGTGGTGGACCAGGAATTTCAGCGCAGGTGCGCGCCAGGTATGATGGTCGAGCGCGCGCATGCGGTTGATATAGGCGCTGATTGGATCGCTGAGCGGGCCAAACTCCACACGTCCGGTGATGATCTCGCCATAGGCTTTCACATGGCGCGGCAGGATATCGTCCAGAAAGCTGCGCGCTGACACGCGCGGAATGACATTTTTCCGCAACCCGGCGATCAAATCGCCCTTGGAGGATTTGTCATACAGGATCCGGATCTGGCGCAGCAGGTCGTCGAACGCCTGCCCACCGATCATGGCTTCGTACTCCGCCCACCGTGAGGCGTATTCGTCGGCTTCCTTAAGGGTCAGGCCGGCGCGTTCGAGAATATCGGTCTTGATGATGTCATGGGCATTGGGGGCCTTGCCTCGGTCGTTCAGCACACGAAACACTTTATAACCCATATCCCGGTTCTCCACTGTACAGATTACCATGGCACAGCGCGTGACGATCGTGTCTGCCAGATGCGTGCGCTCTTCCGCGGACATTTTTTCAAGTTCGCGAGTAAAACCGGCAGCAACTTCGCTGATACGCCGCTGGCTGGCGCTTTCATGCGGTTCGTCATCCAGCCTGGCAGCCATGCCTCGGCGCTGGATGGTGGCGCGGAAGAAATCGCCATCAAGATGGTTTAGCGACAGCCGCCATGCCGTGGTGTCGGGCGCGGCGTTCTGAGATTCGATCAACTCGTGCAGAGCATCAGAGCGCTCACGACTTTTTTCCATATCCCTCAGGACACAGAGCAGAATGGTCAATGTTGTCAGACGCTGCTGGCCGTCGACGATTTCAATCGCATGGCCGGGCTCATTGACCATCACGATGGCGCCGATGAAATGCACCATGCCTGTTTCCATCGACTCGGTCAGGTCGCCCAGCAGGGCCATAGCCTCGCGTTCCCCCCAGGAATAGCTGCGCTGATAGGGGGGAAGGCAGAGATGTCGGCCGGGCCCGAACAGGGTCGCGAGATCAATGGTTTGCGACTTTACGCCTAAGGACATGAAATTCTTTCTCCGCCTCTCTCTATTCGCTACTCCGAAGAGGCCATGCGCTCAACAAGATTACCGCGAAGCCATATTCAATTGAAGCCGGAGTGTGACAGGAGGAACACGGACGAATATCCTGTCGGGCTTTCCATCAGTGGATGAGGTGCTTGTGCCTGTTTTTCGCGCGTAAACTGTGCCCTTGTTGAGAGAGTGGACCGTTGCAGATCGCTCCCTCTCTAATTGTGAAAGGTACAAGTGCATAAGGAATCTGCTAGTCCGCAATCAGAGTGAGAGGAGAGGGCGTCGTGATACGGCAGATGCTCATTGCTGTGGCGACCCTAATGGGGGCGGGCTGCAGTGGTCCATTACAGTCCGCTCCTGCCCCGGATGCAGTCAAGGCGGTTTCGCCTTCGGCCTTTGCCGTCTTGCGCTGCCCGGATGTCATGGCTGGCGCGCCATGCCTGATTGTCATGGCAGGCGGCAAGACGCTGGTGTTCGGCGCGCCTGAGGGCGTAATGTCAGCCTTGGAACAGATCGATGCGCCCGTGCCGGATGGGGTTTTCCTGGCCACACTGCATCCGAACGCCGTGGAAGGCCTGTCACGTTTACGCAACCGCAGCTGGGCACTGGGGCGCCGGGAGTTGCTCTTGCTGGCTGGGCCTGAAGGGACGGATATTCTCGCCGGACATCTGGATGCTGCTTATGCCCGCTCGGATGCCGTTTTGTATCTTGAGGCACGCCCCACTGGGCGTTTTGACATTGCGCCCTTTGCCCCACAGGCTTTGCCCGCTGGAGAAAGTCTACGACTGTTCGATACTGGAGATCTCAGCGTGGATGGACTTGCGGCGCCGTCAGGTGAAATCACCTTTCTGGTGCGGTATAATGGTCGTGCCTTACAGCTCGCACCATGTGGCGGACCGGTCACGCAGATGCAGGGTGTACCCCTTGATATGCGCCTCGATTGTGAGGTTGTGTCCAACCCGGGATCGTGGCCCTTCGAAACAAGCGTCCATCAGATTGCCGAATAAGGCGGGCAAACTGCAGAGCGGCCAAGGAGATGGCCCCGAATCTGCACAGACTTGTAATCGCACACTTGGTGAAGGCGCGGCCTTGGAAATGTCATTAAACTCCGTTTACTTCACCAAATTCATTAACTTCTCATACATATCGGTTAAGATTAATGGGAAGTATGTTACGTGGACTGGGGCATGAGAGCAGCCTTTTTTATCCTCTATCTGGCCTGTGGGGCGGGCGCGGCTTATGGCGCCCATACCTATCTCGCTCAGGACTGGATCATCTCCGGGGGCGGTGGCGCGCTGGCTGCGTTGCTGCTTGGTCAGGCGCATTTGTTCCTGTTTTCAGGGCGTGACCGTAGCGCGGATGCGCGTGCCGATGAGGTCATGGCCGCCCAGGAAAGCACTTCGCGTCGTGTGAATGTGCTTGAGGCGCGCACCGATGCGGTCGAAACCACGCTGAAGCATGAATTGACCGAACGCCGCGATGCGCTGGTTGCCGAAATGAAGCAGCTGGAAGGCCTGATCGAGCGCCTTACGGTGAATGTGGAATCCCAGAAGACAGTAAATGGCTCCTCTACCCCGTCACCGATGAGGGGAGATGATCCCGTCTTGCGCGATGTTCGCGGTGCACTGGAGGAAAACCGCGTTGATCTGCACCTCCAACCAGTGGTCTCTCTGCCCCAGCGCCGGGTATCCTTCTATGAAGGGCTCGCTCGCCTGCGCCGTGAGGATGGCTCACTGATCATGCCGGCGGAATTCACCGATGCGGCCCGCAGGGCGCGTCTTCTGGGCATGATCGAGGCACTGACCCTGTTTCGCTGTGTGCAGATCGTGCGCCGCCTGATTGATCGTGATCGCCGCGTTGGTGTGTTCTGCAACATATCTGCAGGCACGCTGGAAGACACGCAATTCTTCCCTTTCATGCTGGACTTCATGTCGGAGTATCAGTCGCTGTCTGGCGCGGTGATCTTCGAGATGCCGGCCGATGCCTTTGTTCAGCGTTCGCGCGAGATGCGTGAGAATATGGACAAGCTGGTCAGCATGGGGTTCCGCTTCTCGCTGGATCAGGCGGCCAGCCTGGATCTGGATCTGCCGCGCCTGCAGGATGCCGGCATCCGTTTCGTGAAGTTCGCTGGTGGCGATCTGGTCGATCAGTTGCGTGATCCGGCGGGACCGCGGCCGACCTCTTCGATCATGGCGCAGATCAAGGGCGAGGATGTCTCTGCTGTATTTTCGCGCTACGGCATCACAATGATTGGCGAAAAGCTGGAGGATGAGGCGACGGTGCTGGACGTTCTGGAATATGATGTTCCCTTCGGTCAGGGCCATGTCTTCGGTTCGCCGCGCCCGATCAAGGCCTCCCTGATGGAAGAAACGGCCCCGCCGCAAGATTTCACCCGCCGTATGAGCGCTTTCGGCTAGACCAGGCGCGCCAGTCTTCGGCCTCGTCAATATCAATCAGGGTAGGAAGCCGCGTTATGCGCGCTCCGGTCGGAAGATTGGCTTCCAGATCTGACAGGGTGTGCATGCTTGACCAGCGAATACCCTGAAATGGCGCGCTAAAGCGCAGCCTTCGCCGTAAACCCAATAGCCAGAAACCGCCATCACTTGCGGGTCCAACAACGCAATCCGCCCGGTTGAGAGCCCGGAAAGCTTGCCACAGAAGGGCCCTGGAGATATCCGGTGCATCTGTTCCGATAAACAGCGCGGCGCCGGGGGGCGCTTCGGAAAGTCCTCGCCCAAGCCGCGTTCCAAGATCGCCGCGCCCCTGGGAATATCGATCCAGCTGTGCTGGCCAGAGTCCGCCAAATGTTGCTTTCACGTCACTCTCCGGCGCGGCGTAAAGGCGGGCTTGCCAGCGCGGGTCCTGGGCAGCGCGCAATGTCTGCATCACGCCCATGCGGGCAATGCGCTGGGCCGGCGTGCGGCCGAGACCCCGCGCGAGACGCGTTTTGGCAAGGCCCATGCGTGGGGCTTTGGCGAAAATCAGCACTGTCCGGTTCATGTATACTCGCGTGCCAGGCGATCTGGATCCGCGCCCAGCAGATAGCGAAAGAGCAGCCAGGCATTGCCATAGGCGCGTCGGCGCCAGCCATCGCGCTCATATTTTGCTGCGCTGGTGCGCGCCTGCGCCGATAAAAGCGTGATCCGGCGCTTGCCCAGGGCGCGGACCAGAGCGACGTCCTCCATCAGTGCAATGTCTGGGTAGCCGCCAACTGCGTCATAGAGCTGGCGCGAGATCAGAAGACCCTGATCACCATATGGCAGGCCAAACCAACGCGTGCGCCGGTTCGCCCGCGCGGCCAGCCAACGCGCTGCCGACGCGTCCGAGCGGTAGGCCAGGGTAAAGGTAGCTGCCTTGCCCGGGCGCTCGCTGATATGCGCCGCGACCCGTTCGACCCAGTCAGGCGAGAGAGAGGTGTCGGCATGCAGGAAAAGCAACCAGTCCCCGCGCGCCTGCCCTGCGCCTGTGCGCAACTGGCGTGCGCGGCCCATATCGGATGCGATCATCCGGCAGCCGGCCTCCTCGCCGATCGCCCAGGTTGCATCACCCGACCCGCCATCGGCCAGGACCACTTCACGCAGCAGCCCTGCTGAAAGTCCCGGCAGCAGGCTCTCCAGGCAAAGGAAGAGATCCTTTTCTGCGTTAAGTGTCGGAATTATTACGGAAATTTTAGATGGCATTCAAAATCTGTCCGAATTCACCTGATAGGTGTGGGCACTTGCTCTGAACGGTTTTCTCCTGCCTATATGATGCGATAAAGGGAGAAAACGGTTCAAGAGAAGGTACGGTTGAAACGGGTTTACTGAACACAGATTGATGGCTCAATCCTCGCCTCAGACAGATCTGTCCATCGTGCGGCAGATTCCGGAGTTTTTGGTTATCGGGGCCATGCGCGCTGGTACGACCACGCTTCATAATATTCTCTCCCAATTGCCAGGTCTCAGTCTTCCGAAGATGAAGGAGACCGATTTTTTCATCGATTCGAAAAACCGGCATCTTGGCCAGGATTGGTATCAGAGCCTGTTCTCATCCAGTGGCGAAGATATTTCTGGAGAGGTTTGCCCCAATTATGCAAAGCGGGATGTTTTTCCGGAAGTGCCCGGTCATGTCGCTGCTGTGAACCCGAATGTTCGCCTGGTCTATATCGTGCGCGATCCTGTGGTCCGGGCCCTTTCGCAATACAAGCACACCTGGGGCAGCACGGGGCTTCCCTTGCCCGATGATCTTCGCGGGACATGGGAAGAAAGGCATATCCTGGCGACCAGCCAGTATGCATGGCAGTTGGAAATCTGGCTGGATCTGTTCCCGCGTGAGCAGATCCTGATTGTCGATTTCAAACATCTGGTTTCCGACCCCGAAGCTGCAATTGGCCAAATCGCTGAACATATCGGTGCAGAGCCCCCGGAGGGTTTGGACGATATCAGCCGTGACAACAGCGCTAACCATGTCGCGCGCGTACCGAAATGGTGGCACAGCCTGCGCAATACCAGCATGGGTGTGCGCGCCCGCGCGATGGCACCACCTGGGCTGGTTGGCGCGGTGAAATCGGCTGTTCTAAGCAGCAGTGCGCCCGAGCCGCCACCTATCCCGCAAGACATGAAAGCACGCTTTGCAGACGCATTGCACAAGGATTCCAGCACTTTTCGGAAACTGAGCGGCATGGCGTTCGATGATTGGAGTGTCTGAGCAAGCTTTCGGTTATGAGATCAAAGCCCTGACAGTTCAAAGAGAAACGCCCAGGTCTCTCATGCGGTGCTCAATCACTTGCAGATCGCGCCAGGCCCGCGATTTTTCCTGTGGGCGTCTCAGCAGGAAGGCTGGATGCAGGACAGGAAAGAGCGGCCGGCTCGTTCCGTCTGGCGTGGTGAAGGGCTTTTCCGTCCCGCGCAGGCGCATGATCCCAGTCCCGGTTTCAAGCAGCGCCTTGGCAGGCACACCGCCGGCGGCGATGACCAGTTTCGGGGCGGTCAGCTCGACCATTCTGTCGACAAAGGGCCGGCAGACGGCCAGCTCTCCGGCCTCCGGATTGCGATTCCCCGGCGGGCGCCAATAGTTCACATTGGTGATCAACGCATTGGTTTGCCGCGAAATGCCGATGGAGCCCAGCATGCGGTCGAGCAGCTTGCCCGCGCGCCCGACAAAGGGCTTGCCGATACGGTCCTCATCCGCGCCGGGGCCTTCGCCGATCACCATGATGGGCGCGCCCACCACGCCGTCGAAGACCACTGTGTTCTGGCAACCGGCTTTCAGGTCACAGCCGTCGAACGCGGCAATTGCGGCGCTGAGGTCTTCGAGGGTCTGGCAGGCTGCGGCGGCTTTTCTGGCCTCGGCAACCCAATCTGTCTCAGCCCGTGTCGGGCGCGGTGCGGCGGCCTCACCTTGCGGTAGGCTGGGGGCGGGTGGCGCGGCAGATCCCGTGGACGCGACGGAAAGATAGGCCTTGATGGCCGCCGGGTCTGCCTCCACGCCCATCTCGCCCCACCATTCCGTGAGGGCTTTGAGGGCGAGATTGCTTGTCTTTTCGGTCATTGAGCCGCAGTGAAGAACCTTGCGCGAGGAAATAGAACGTCAGGGAATTCAGTATAGGCGCGCCTTAACGGCCAGCGCCAGCTTTTGGGAGAGATCGATAATGTCGGACGATATTCAGCGCGAGTCCATGGAGTATGATCTGGTAATCGTGGGCGGCGGGCCAGCGGGCCTGTCAGCGGCGATCCGGTTCATGCAATTGGCCCAGGACGCCGGAGAAGAGCGCACTTGCGTTGTTCTGGAGAAGGGCGGCGAGATTGGCGCGCATATTCTCTCAGGTCTTGTGCTCGATCCCAAGGCTCTGGACGAACTGATCCCTGACTGGCGAACACGCGATGATCGCCCGATCCGCAGCGAAGTCACAGACGAATGCTACAAGCAGCTCGGCCCGAAAGGCTCGATGGCCTTCCCGAACTTCATGTTCCCGAAATTCATGGACAATCATGGCTGTTTTGCCGGTTCGTTGGCCAATGTCTGCCGCTGGCTGGGCCAGGAAGCAGAAAATATGGGCGTGGAGATCTATCCAGGCTTTGCCGCCTCGGAAGTGCTGTATGGCGAGCAAGGCGAAGTGCGCGGCGTGGTCGCCGGCGTGATGGGCATCGCCCAGGACGGTACCCACAAGCCTGACTATGAGCCGGGCATGGAGATCCTCGGCAAGTACACCCTGTTTGCGGAAGGCGCGCGCGGTTCGCTGACCAAGGAAGTCAAGGCCAAATACGACCTGGAAGCCGAGTGCGATACGCAGAAATATGGCATCGGCTTGAAAGAGGTTTGGTCTGTTCCGGAAGAAGGCTTCAAGGAAGGCTTTGTCCAGCATACATTCGGTTGGCCGGCCGATACCAAATACTCCTCTGGCGGAGGCTTCCTCTACAAGTTCCGCGACAATGGCGAGGCCTTTGTCTCCGTCGGTTATGTCGTGCATCTCAATTACAAGAACCCGTACATCTCTCCGTATCAGGAATTCCAGCGCTACAAGCATCATCCCGACGTGCTGGAGCATATCGAGGGCGGCAAGCGCGTTGCCTATGGCGCGCGGGCGATTACATCGGGCGGGTTGCAGTCTGTGCCCAAGCTCGGCTTTCCGGGCGGTGGCCTGATCGGTTGTTCGGCCGGGTTTGTGAACCTGCCGCGCATCAAGGGTACGCATAACGCGATGAAATCGGGCATGCTCGGCGCAGAAACCGTGATGGAAGCGCTTCAGGCCGGCCGTTCAGGTGATGCGCTGCACGAACTCGATGACGCTTACAAGGCCAGCTGGATCCATGATGATCTTTCAGTGGTGCGCAACACCAAGCCGCTGATGTCGCGGTATGGCACCATGATGGGTGCCGCGCTCGGCATGCCGGACATGTATCTGCGCAGCTGGTTCGGCTTCGGCTATCTGCCGACCTTGCACCACAAGAAGACCGATGCAGAATCCCTGAAGCCGGCGAAGAATTTCAAGCCGATTGATTATCCCAAGCCTGATGGCGTGATCAGCTTCGACAAGCTGACCAATGTGTCCTTCACCAACACCTATCATGGTGAGGACCAGCCGGTGCACCTGCATGTCCAGAATGACAGCTTGCAAAAGGCCTCGGAACTGGAAATCTTCGACGGCCCGTCGGCGCGCTATTGCCCGGCCGGTGTGTATGAATGGGTGGAAGAACCTGGCGGCGAAATGCGCTTCCAGATCAATTCGCAGAACTGCATCCACTGCAAGACCTGCGATATCAAGGACCCCAACCAGAACATCAACTGGGTGACCCCGGAAGGCGGCGGCGGGCCAGCTTATCCGAATATGTAGGCCAGGCGAGGGCGGGTTACCGGTCTGGCCAGATCAAGGGGCCGGCCCTTTCGCGCAGCAAGGCGATGAGCCCTGGATCCATGAAGGGAAACTCGTCCGGAATGGCGAGTACATGCAGGGCTTTGTCCCGCAGTGCTTCGGTGTGCCGGGCGTGAAGGCGCAGTTTGTGGCGCTCTTCCATCACCAGGATTAAATCGGCCCAGAGAATATCCTCATCCGACACGGTGCGCCGGGCGCCGCGCACCGTGCCGGCAGAGCGCACGGAAAGCTCGTCTTCCCGCTGGAAGAGGGCTTCTCCAGTCAGGCTGCGACGCTCATTCATCGAGCAGACGAATAATATGTGAATTGCAGCAAGCTCGCTCACTCCGGTCTCCCTTCATACAGGTGGATCTGTGCGGATCGGGGTGGCCAGGTAAAGCCCTCACTCTGCTCGGTTACCTGCCTGGCCGGCCAGCATGGCTGTAATTTTGCCGTTTACCGGTGCGAAATTGTCAATCTCTATGCTGAACATGTCAGCCGCCCTTGCAGCTGGGGCGCGCCATATGCACTGTTGTTGCAACGACATAGGGAGACGAAGCATGCGATTTCTTCTGACTGGCGCCGTTTCGGCACTTGTTTTGGGGCAGGCTCTGGCCTCCCCGCCGGTTGGGGAACCTGCTGGTCCCGTCAGCGAGATCGAGACGGCCCTCAACAGTCCTTATGATGTCTCCGATGTGGCAATGTCGACGGCTGTCCTCGGCGAGGATGGGGAGCCGGTCGGCATCACGGCCTATTCCCTGCCGATCGACGCGGTAAAGGCCGGCGACATGGCAGCCTTTATCGCCATGGTTCGGATGGGCGATGGCGATGAGGCCGGTCTGGATGGGCTGACACACGTCATCCTTGCCGTCGATGAAATCGCAGCAGGAGATTATGCCAGCGCCCGTGAGGTCTTGTCTGAGGAAAAGCAAACCCCGTTTGCGCACTCCCTTTCCGATTTTGTCGATGCCTGGATCTATGCACTTGAAGGCGATCTGGACATGGCGGTTGAAGTGCATCGCGATGTCGATGCCGGCTTGCCGGGCCTGACCGCAGATCTTTCACTTGCTGCCTTGCTAGAGGCTGCCGGGCGCACCGACGAGGCGCTTGCCGTCTATGAGTCAATGACCCCGTCACGCATTGAAGCGCCGGACCATCAGTTCGATCCCAAGGGCATCATGTTTGCGCATGTGCAGATGGTGATTGCCCGGCGCACGCTGCTCCTGCGCCGGCTTGGCCGCATCGAGGAAGCCCAGGATGTCTACCGCCAGCTGGCCGAGGCAGAGCCGGAACAGGCCGCGCGCTATGCCGCCGCGATCGAGTCGCTACAAACCGGGCGCGGTATAGACGATGAGATATTGACCCCGCAGGCTGCCTTTGCACGCGCCTTCAGCGACTTGTCGCTTTCGCTCTGGCAACAGCGGCTGATCCGCAACGCCATGCTGGGCATTCGCATGGGCGGGTTGGACGAGCAGCGCGCCACGCTGGATCAACTGGCGTTGCTGATCGATCCGGAGAACGCGGGCCTGCGCGGGAATGTAATCGACCTGCTACAGGAAGAGGCGCTGTTTGATGGCGCCGCGCACGTGGCGCAATCGGCGCCGGAGCCGACCGCTGCGTTGCAGATCTCGGCGGCGCAATCCTATCTCTGGGCGCGTGAGCCTGACGCTGTGCGCGATGCGCTGGCCGAAGCGCTCGATCTGGCCGAACAGGATGAACGCCTGGGCGTGGTTGCCGGTGCAGTCGGCCTGTATGCCTTGTTGGGCGATGAGACTGAGGCGATTGGCCTGGCCAGCGAGGCGGTGGAACTGGCACAGAACCCGGCCGAGGAGGCCATGGCCGCGGCCTTGAAGGCCGAAATCCTGAAGCAGTTCGGCCATGTCGCAGAAGCAGTTCCCTTCGCCCGCACGGCCCGCGAGATCGACGACACGCATAACCGCCGCATGTATCTTGCCAATCTTCTCGGTGAATCCGGCGCCGTGGAGGAAGGCCTGCAGCTGATCCGCCGTGAGCGCCTGAAACGACCGAACGATCCTTATATGCTCAACACGCTGGGTTATTATCTCATCAGCCATACCGACCGGCTGGAGGAGGGCTATCGCATCCTCTTCCGTTCCAACAGCATGGCCCGCAATGATCCCTATATCGCCGACAGCCTGGGCTGGGCCTATTTCAAATTGGGCCATCTGGAGGATGCGGTGCGCATGATCGAGCTGTCTCGGCGTGAGCTGTTCCCGCAAAAGCACTGGGAAATCGAGCACCATCTTGGCGATCTCTACTGGTATCTCGGCCGTGAGGAAGATGCGCGCGAGGCCTGGACCACCGCGCTGGACGAGTTCCCGCCCTATCGTGTGGCTGAGGAATTGCGTGAGAAACTGGAGAACGGACCCAGCGAGTCCGCGCCGGAGCGCCAGACGCTGCCGCGCATCTCGCTCGATGAAGGTGAAACAATACAACGCGAGACGTAACCCTTACGATCTTGCAACATACTGGGAGGCTTGACACAGTTACGTCATGAAAGTGTCCGCGAACCTCATTGCAGCAATTCTTGCTTGCGGTCTGATGACAGGCTGTGGCGCGGGCGCGGCCTATGATCAGGCGCATATCGCAACCCTTATGCGGGGCGCTGACCGGTCTAATGAAGCCGACAGCTACAGCGCCTTTCTGGTCGCGCGCTATGCTTCGCTCACCAATGATCCCCGCCGGGCCCTGGAAGGTTATGAAGCCGCTTTCAGCTCTGCTCCGGAAGAAGTGGACCTGGCCGAGCGGGCTGTCTTTGCCGCGTTGATGGCCGGTGAGTTCGAGCATGCGGTGCGGGTGGCGCGGCGGGTTGAGCAGCCCGCGATGGAAACGTCTACACTCGTGCGTCTGACACTGGCGGTCGATGCGATCCATGACGGGCAGGCGGCCCGTGCCGAGCGGCTCCTCAATTCCGGACGCTACGGCCCGTTCAACCATGCCATGGCGACGAATCTGCAAGCCTGGCTCACCCTGGAGCGCGCCGGTCCGGAAGCGGCCAAGGAGCAGCTTCTAACCCAGATCGGTCAGGATCCCCTGCTCGACAGTGTCAGCCTCTATATGCTGGGCATGATCCACCTTTCAGCTGGCGAAGATGCTGAAGCACTCACCGTATTCGAGACCTTGTGGGACAAAGGCCCACGCCTGGCTCAAGCGGCAGAGGCTCAGGCTCGGCTGCTGGCCCTGCGGGGCCGCAAGCTTGAGGCGATTACGCTTTTGTCGACCTTTCGGCGCGAAATTGGTCCCAATCCGTCCATAGACCGGCTCAAGGCCGAACTCGTGACTGGCGCGCCAATTGTTTTGCCGCGCCCCACTCTCAAAGAGGGGGCGGCGCTGGCGATCTATGCTCCCGCAGCTGCCCTGTCGGCGCAGACCAGCTCCGATTTTAGTGGCGTCTATTTCGCCATGGCCTTGGCGCTCGACCCGCAAATGGATGTGGCGCGTACCCTTTGGGCCGATGCGCTGGATCAGGCTGGCCGGCGCGGCGATGCCATCTCGGTGCTTTCGCAGGTTGATCCGGCGTCTGAATTCTATGCCACGGCACGCGGGCAAATGGCCTGGGCGCTGCGCCGGGAAGGGTATAGCGATGATGCGCTTGAAGTGGCCAATGAGGCCCTGGCGGCGACACGTGATCGCGACCTGATGGTGCAGATTGGGGATCTGCTCACGACGTTGGACAGGGATGGCGAGGCCGAGCAGGTGTTTACAGATGTGATCGCCATGGACACGGCCCAGGGGGCGCCGGACTGGCGTCTCTGGCTGGCACGCGGCGCAGCGCGCGAGCGGCTTGGCCGCTGGCCCGAGGCCGAAGTGGATCTGCGACAGGCGCTTGCCTTGTCCCCGGACAATGCTGAGATCCTCAATCATCTCGGCTACAATCTGATTGATCGCGGCCTTCAACTGGAAGAGGGCATGCGCCTTATTTCCCGGGCAGCGGATCTGGAGCCGCGATCAGGCCTGATCCTGGACAGTCTCGGCTGGGCCTATTTCATGCTGGGCGATCATGCGCGCGCGGTCGTGCATCTTGAACGCGCTGTGGAGCTTGCGCCGGGCGATCCGGTAATCAACGAACATCTCGGCGATGCCTATTGGCGCATAGGTCGGCGGCTGGAAGCGCGCTTCCAGTGGCGCCGCGCGCTGACGTTGAACCCCCGGCCATCGGATGTCACCGGTCTGCACGCCAAGTTGGAAACCGGGTTGCCCAGCACCGGGACAAGCCTGGTTTCGGTGATTGATCTTCCCGGTCAGGAGCCGTCACGCGTCACCTCCGACGCACCCGGCGGCGGACGTTAGGTCCCGTGACGCGCTACGCGGCCCGCGCGCCGGCCAAGGTAAATCTCTGCCTGCATGTCGGCCCGCCGCGTGATGATGGCCGCCATCCTCTGGAATCACTGGTCGTCTTTGCCGGTCCGGAGGCGGCCGACACGGTGAGCGCCTATCGCGGCAGCGAGGATGAGCTGAGTGTTTCCGGCCCGTTTGCAGCAGCATTGGAGCCGGCGGGGAGCAATCTCATCCTTGATGCCCTGGCACGTCTGCGTGGGCAGATCCGTGTGCGCCCGGAGCGGGATTCGCCGATATCGTTCGAATTGCGGAAGGCTTTGCCTGTGGCGGCCGGGATTGGCGGTGGCTCTGCGGATGCGGCCGCGGCCCTGCGATTGCTAACGCGCGAGATCTTCGATCTGCCAGCCCATGTGGCGACCGATATCGCCCCGCAACTTGGCGGGGATGTATTGGCCTGTGTCTATTCCGCACCAGCCTTGATGCGCGGGGATGGCGATGAAGTGGTTCCCTTGCTGAAAGGGCCGACACTGGATTTGTTGACGCGTGGGGGGCTGCCGGCTGTGCTGGTCAATCCGGGCCTGCCTTGTCCGACTGGTCCGGTGTTTCGTCATTTTGATGCGCTGGAGATTTACGCGCCTCTGGAGCCGCTGCAGATTCCGGACTTTGCCAGCCGCACGGATTTGATCGACTGGCTGGCGCATGAGACCCGCAATGATCTGGAGGCTGCTGCGGTCGACCTGGTGCCCGAAATTGGCTTCCTGCTGGAGCATCTGCGTGAAATACGCGGCGCGCGCCTGGTGCGCATGTCCGGATCAGGCGCCACCTGTTTTGCTCTGTTCGATCATATGGATGACGCACTTCTGGCCCAGGTGGGGCTTATGAAACAGGCGCCGCATTGGTGGGTCCGCGCGACGCGGCTGGGGGAGGGCGTATGACAGTTTTGATCGAGGCCGGCGCGGCCTTCGCAATTTCGCTGCTTGTATGCTTCCTCGTCATGCTGTCCGGCGCGCGAGACATGCCTGATGGTGGGCGCAAGGACCATGTGCGCCCGGTGGCGACAGGCGGCGGGATCGGCATCGCCACGGGCCATCTTGCGCTGCTTTACTGGCAATCCTCGGCGCAAAGTGCGGGGTTTGACGTCATCACCCTGTCAGCCCTTGTGGCCATGTTGTTCCTGGTGATCGGATTGATCGATGATTTGCGCCCCATATCGGCGCGCACAAAGCTCGTTCTGTTATTGTTGGCTTCAATTGCAGGCTGTGCAGCAGGGTGGTTTTTGTTCGGGTCGAAATTGTTGGGCACTACAGGTGCGCTCCTCTCGCTTGGTCTCATCCTTGGCGGTGCGCTCTGGGTTTTCGTACTCGCCAATGCAACCAATTTTATGGATGGGGCGAATGGCGTTGCGCTTGGCAGCGGGGCTGTGATGCTGGCTGCGTACGGTGTGCTCGGTTTGCCGGTTTGCCTCCTGATTGCGGCCATTGCCGGATTTCTGGTTCTGAATCTGACGGGACGTCTCTTCGCTGGGGACGCTGGCGCGCTGTATGTCGGTGTCTGGGTCGCGGCGTTGGGCCTGATCGGTGTGGTTGAGGGCCGGTTCAGCATTTGGGTGCCGCCGCTGATTGCCTTGCCATTTCTCGCTGATGTCATCCTGACGGTTGTCTGGCGCGCGCGGCGTGGGGGGAATGTGCTGCAGGCGCACAATGTCCACGCCTATCAGCTTTTGCGGCGTGTGGGCTGGGGGCACATGAAGGCCGCGGCCCTGTGGTGGGCGATGAGCGCGGTGTGTGGACTAGTGGCGGTTTGGGCGGCCGGGCAGACTGCCCCGGTGCAGGCTCTGGTTTTTGTTTGCGGGGCATTTCTGGCCAGCGCAGGATGGATCTGGCAACGGCGCACCTATTCGCCGCGTGTCACGTCTGCAGACGCATAGGAAGAATGGCAAGATCCGGGTGGCGGGTCGGCTTGGTCTGCAAATAGAGGACTGTCTCAACCAAACAGGAGAGACAGATGAAACTTGCAGGAAAACGGATCATCATCACAGGCGCGAGCAGTGGCATTGGCCGTGCGGCGGCCATTCTGCTTGCTCGCGAAGGTGCGAAATTGGTCATCGGTGCTCGGCGGGAAACAGCCCTGACGGCTCTGGCCGATGAGATTGAGGCTACCGGTGGTAAGGCCCATGTTTGTGCCGGCGATGTCACCTCGCCAGACTATGCCGAAGAGCTCGTGGCGTGTGCGGAAAGCCGCCTTGGTGGCTTGGACGGGGCGTTCAACAATGCCGGTACCGTTGGTGAGTTCACGGCCTTTCACGACATGTCCGATGCCAATTGGGATCATGTGCTGGCGACAAATTTGAGCAGCGCTTTTTATGCCGCGCGGGCGCAAATTCCTCACTTGCTCAAAGCGGGCGGTGGGTCGCTGGTTTTCACCTCCAGCTTTGTCGGCCACACAATCGGCCTGGCGGGAATGGGCGCCTATGCGGCCGCGAAGGCCGGCCTGAATGGCCTGACCCAGGTTCTGGCGGCCGAATATGGCGCACAGGGCCTGCGTGTGAACGCCTTGCTTCCGGGTGGGACGCTGACGGAAATGGCCGGAGATGATGCGGGATATCATGAATATGTCCGCTCCATCCACGCATTGAAACGCATGGCGCAGCCTGAAGAGATCGCTCGCGCGGCCCTGTTCCTGCTCAGTGATGATGCAAGCTTTGTCACCGGTACGGCCATGCTGGCCGATGGCGGCAATTCGATCTTCAAGCCTTAGAGAGACCGCTTCTCCCGTTTTGCGTCAGCTCACCCGGCTGACGCAGAAATCGGCGAGCGTATCCAACATGTCACGATAGGCACTGGCCGGCAGGGCGTTCAGTGTCTGTTTGGCGAGACTGGCATAGGCCTTGGCTTCGGCCACGGTGGCCTCAGCCGCCCCGGTGGCGCGGATCAGATGAATGGCCCGCGCCAAATCGCTTTCCTGCTGGGTCTCGACATTCATGGCGCGATCCCAGAAGGCCTTTTCTTCCTCCGAGCCGCGTCGGCGCGCGATAATCACCGGCATGGTGAGTTTGCCTTCGCGGAAATCATCCCCGACCGCCTTGCCGATCACGGCGGTGGTTCCTCCATAGTCGAGTGCATCATCAACAATCTGGAAAGCGAGGCCGAGATTCTTGCCATAGGCGGCCAGCGGATCGGCAAGACTTTCCCCGCCGCCAGAGAGCGCGCCGGCGCGGGCGGCCGCTTCGAACAGGGCGGCTGTCTTGGCCTCGATAATGGCGAGATAGTCTTCTGTAGGCAGGTCGAGCCGGCCCTGGGCCGCGAGCTGGCGGACTTCACCTTCGGCAATCACAGTCGAAGCATGGGAGAGGATATCGAGAATATCCAGGCTACCGGTTTCCACCATCAGCGTGAAGGCGCGCGCAAACAGGAAGTCGCCGACAAGGATGGAACCTGAATTGCCCCACAAATGTTTCGCCGCGCGCTTGCCCCGGCGCAGATCGCTGTCATCGACCACATCATCATGCAGCAGGGTGGCCGTGTGGATATATTCCACAGCGGTGGCGAGCGCGTGAGTTGCCGTGTTGGCGCCGCCAGCGGCATGCGCGGCCGCCAGCGTCACCATCGGCCGAAGGCGCTTGCCACCAGCGCTGACAATATAGCCGGACATGTCCGGGATCATTGCCACAGGACTGGCCGCGCGTGCGACCAGCAGGCTTTCCACCGCCGCCAGGTCATCGGCGAGCAGGGCTTGCATGGCGTCGATGGCAGACCCATCGGGCTGGGGGCGTCTTGGTGTCAGGGTTTGGGTCACTCTGAATCCTGCTCTGGTCTTGCGACTGAGTTACAGTAGAGATACGGGCAAACTGTCCATCTCGTTACGCGGCGCTGAGCCGCAGGCTCTTGCCTAGGCTGATACATGGAAGAGATTTTCCGAACAAACGATCTTGTGAAGTTGAGCTATATCCAACACCTGCTGAGGGAAGCTGGTATCGATCATTTTGTCGCCGATCAGCATATTTCTGCAATAGAGGGCAATATCGGCGCGTTCCCGCGGCGGGTCATGGTGCTCAGCGAAGATGCCTCGCGCGCGAAATATGCCCTGCGCGATGTGGAACCGGGATGAAGATCACGCGTGACACTTTGCTTTCAGGCAAGGTGCAGATCCTCCAGCCAGAAAAAGGCTTTCGTGCAGGGATGGATTCTGTGCTTCTGGCTGCCAGCCTCCCGGCGGTGGAAACCGCGCTGGAAGCGGGCTGTGGCGCTGGCGGTGCCTTGTTGCCGGCGGCCTGGCGGCTTGAGGCTACGCGATTTACAGGCCTGGAGATTGATGGCGAGATGTCAGGGCTTGCGCGTCAGGGGGTCAGTCTGAACGGATTTGCCTCGCGCTGCGAGATCGCTGACGGGGATCTTGCCGCCCTGCCAGCGCATTGGGAAAACCGGTTCGATCTCGTTTTTTCCAATCCGCCCTATTTCGAGGCTGCGCGCACCAGTCCGCCAGGAGAAGGCAAGGAGGTGGCCTATCTGGAGAGCCTTTCCACCGATGCCTGGGTCAAGCAGATGCTGTTCGCGGCGTGTCCGAAAGGCTGGATTGTGCTGATCCACCGTGCGGCGGAGCTTGCAAGCCTGCTCGGCGCGCTTGATCGACGGGCAGGGGAGATCACCGTTCTGCCCATTCGCGCGCGTGCTGGCGCGCCGGCTAAGCGTGTCTTGGTGCGGGCGCGTAAAGGTTTGCGGCGAGGGCCTGTTACTCTGCTTGATGGCCTGGAAACAGAGGATTCCGGACGCATGGAGGCGGTTCTTTCCGGCGATGCGCTGGATTGGGTGTGACCCGGTTTTTCGGAAACTCACGCCTTATACTCTAGGGTCACCCACCTTATATAGATGTAGAGGACGGGGCGTGGCCTGATGAAAGGAACACGCGCATGCTTTTTACAGTCATGATTGTGGTCGGTGCCATTCTGGGCCTGGTGATTGCCCTGCTGGGGCATCCCAAAATTGGTGGCATGCTCCTTGGCGGGCGCCGCGATGTATCTGATGATCACGATGTCAATGAGGGCTTTTGATAAGGCTCATCAAGCCGTCAGTTTCTTGTGAGCACATGTTTCAGACCGGACTTGTTTTTTCCGATGACATGTCACGGGATCTGTTGAAGTAGGATGTCATGACAGATCTCCCCCCGCTTGTTGTGCGTGCCCTTGAACCTGGCGATGAAGCAGATTGGCGCCAGCTTTGGACGGGCTATCTTGATTTTTATGAGAGCTCTGTGAGCGAAGAGGTCTACCAGACAACATTTTCGCGTTTGCTCGGTGATGATCCGCAAGACTTCCATGCCCTGATTGCGGTCCAGAATGGTCAGCCTGTCGGGCTTGCCCACTATCTTTTTCATCGTCACTGCTGGCGCGTTGAGAATGTTGTTTATCTTCAGGATCTGTTTGTTGATCCTGATTGCCGCGGGACCGGGGCAGGGCGCGCCTTGATAGAGGCGCTCTATGATATTGCAGATCGTCGCGGCACTGGGTCGGTTTATTGGCTGACCCAGGATTTCAACGAGGCCGCCCGCAAGCTTTACGATCGCGTTGCGACTGTTACGCCCTTCATCAAGTATCAGCGCTAGCGGGCAGGTTTGAGAACCTGACATATTGCGGATTTCCGCGGTGGGGGTTAGGCCAAGCGCCTGTATCAATGATGAGCCTGCCATGCCCTCCGCGCCGACCAAACCTGCGTCTTTTCAGGATCTGATCCTGACCCTTCAGGCCTATTGGGCCGGGAAAGGCTGCGCCATCCTCCAGCCTTATGACATGGAGGTTGGCGCCGGCACCTTGCACCCTGCCACTGTGCTGCGCGCGCTTGGGCCGAAGCCTTGGCGGGCGGCCTATGTCCAGCCCTCACGGCGCCCGGCCGATGCGCGCTATGGCGAGAATCCCAACCGGCTGGGCCATTATTACCAGTATCAGGTGATCCTGAAACCCAATCCGCCGGATCTGCAGGACCTTTATCTCGGCTCGCTGCGCGCGATCGGCATTGATGACACTGTGCATGATATCCGGTTTGTCGAGGATGACTGGGAGAACCCCACCGTGGGCGCCTGGGGGCTGGGCTGGGAGGTGTGGTGCGACGGCATGGAGGTTAGCCAGTACACCTATTTCCAACAGGTCGGCGGGCTGGATGTGCACCCGGTTTCCGGCGAGCTGACATACGGGCTGGAGCGCCTGGCCATGTATGTGTTCGGCGTCGACAATGTCTACGACTTGCCGTTCAACGCGCCAGATTCCGACACGCCGCTCTCCTATGGCGATGTCTTTCTGGAAAATGAGCGCCAGCAGAGCGCCTTCAATTTCGAATATTCCGATGTCGAGATGCTGCTGCGCTGGTTTGCCGATTGTGAAAGCCAGTCCAATGCCCTGCGCGAAGCTGGCAAGCCCCTGCCAGCCTATGACTATGCGCTGAAAGCTAGCCACACCTTCAATCTGATCGATGCCCGCGGCGCCATCAGCCCCACTGAGCGCCAGGCCTATATTGCCCGCGTACGTGATCTGGCCCGCGGCGCGGCGGCACTATGGGCCGAGCAGGAAGCGACCTAACCACCGTTTAGAGATAGACGTTTGAAATATTTGAGCTCTTCGTAAGGGGAGTGAAACCAGTTGGTATCCTCTGCCGTTTCCTCATCAAGCTCTTGCGGCCAGGCTTTGATGCATGGGCCACTATTTTTCGCATAGCTATAGAAATAAGGCGTTGTGAACGCGACCTTCTCGGTCGCTGTGATGCGATGCAGGATCGGATTGGTTCGAACAGGAAATATGCGCAGGAAGCCTGGTTTGGTACGTCCCGCTCCCAAACGTTCTAGCTGATCGAGTTCACCTGCGAGACTGGCCTGAAGTTTACGCCATTGTTCAAGACTGACAGCGGCCTTTTTTTGTCGCGCCAAAGTGCGATCCTCGAAACGGGCAGAGGCGGTCTCCTCAGGTTTTTCCCGCTCCAGACGAAGTACATGAAATGGATTGTCCGGATGCATAAGAATGACATTCACATCCGCGCCTTGCACCAGACAGGTAAGCAGGAGCGTGCTGAGATGTTGTTGCGGGACGAGCTTTGTTGGATCATCCCGATCCGTAGGCGCAAAGAACCAGGCCTTGTTGGGATCGATAAGGTCGCCGAGCGTGGCGCCGCATAGCCAGACTTCCTTTTCGGCCCTCAGCAGTTCAATCGACAATTCCTTGAACTTGATATTGTTCCAGCGGTTCAGCGGAACGGTTGGTCCTGGGGGCCGATAGCCTTCATAGGGACGCTCGCGTTGCCGGTCCGGAGAGGTCAGAATCGAAAGGATTTCTTCGTAAGCCTTGTGGGAGGGACCCCCAATCTGCATTGAATCAGCTGTGCCATCCAGATGACTGTCATCATACACGCAATGCATGCGCATTCGCAGGTCGCTCGCCAGCATTTGCTCCTTGTGCGCAAACAGGATGGGAGAGCGGCCAAAGGCAATACCAAGACCAACCTCTAAAAACACGCTTGGGTTGTGTTCCTGCTTGTCGACACCTGTAAGGTTGGCGATCACGATGTCATCGTCGCAGATATGTTGAATAATGGACTGGAAGATGTCTTTCGGGTTTCCATCCTTGGATGGCAGGGCCGCTATTTTCAACTTGTACCCATCGTCTTCGAGTTTGACTTCGATCGGCCGTATCAGGCGCTCATAAAACTGTGAAAGATATGCGGCGGCTTCGGGTGAATTTCCGATCGGCGTGATCAGGAAACCCTGCTTTGGGAACAGTTCTCTACTCGGTGAAACTGGTAGCGCTGGCTGCAATATCCCCTCCCATGCCCACGCAAATTCAGTATGAAAAAATGGTTAACAAGTCAACCACTGCGCGATTTATGGATCAATGGTACCTTAACCAGTTGAACCGACACTCCAGGTCAGACCGATTTCTGGAGTTTTCCTTGGCGAAGATCCTCAATTACCGTCAGCCGTCTGATGGCAAAAAGCCACGCGAAGAAATTCGCGAAGGCACAGCTGACCTTGTGATGATGCCGAATTCGAGAGTTCGGGATGTCTTACAGATTCTGAAGAATATCCGCCGTCTTGAGCGGGAAAACCCTGACAAGGACCTAAAGGATCTTCTGCGCTAAGAGTCTTCTAGCCGCGCAATCCCTGAAACGCCGAATAGATCAAAATGCCGGCGCTCATGGCGGCATTCAGATTTGGCTTGCCGTCATTGGAGACAGGCCTGTTGCGGCCCGGATCGATCGGTGAGTGGCTTTTCGGCTTGGGTGACCAGACATCCTCCATCGGAATGGTCACATTCAGGCTGCAGCGCGCCACGAAATCCGCTGGCAGGCCGTCATACTCGTTCCCGACGGTGAAGATGTCGCTGCGTCGGAAATCAAACTCCGGCAGGGAGACTGAAGGCGGCTCGATCGTCATGCCGATGAGGCGGCCGGTCCGGCCCAGTGCGTCAAGCTCGCCAGCCGATCCGATCCGGGCATAGCCCAGTCGCTGTAGCGCGCCACAGGCAAAGTCGCTGATCGTCTTGCTGCGGGCGGGATCGTCCAGCACGCCGGAAGGATCATAGATCGCAACGCGAAATCGAAACGTCTCCGCGACACGCAGGATCATCCCGATATTGATTGGTGAGCGCAGATCGTGAAGCAGGAGGCGGCCATTGATCTGGCTGTCCTGAGTGGGAGCCATCAGGGCGGGATGTTTCGCAACCGCCTCAGTGCTCATGCACTCGCATCCCGCGCCAGCATGTCACTCAGTGTATCATCATCTGCCGCGTTCGGGGCGTAAACGCCGTGCAGATCCGCCCCCTTGGCAAAGCGTGCGAGGCCGAAACGGGCATCGCGCTCGAACCGCGCGCCGGTGAAGAAGACCTTGCCGTTGAAGCGCGTGCGCGTGAAATCGGCTGGGCCCTGAAAGACACTATTGTCGAAACTTGATGTGTCTTCGAACACCACGGAGGCAAATGAGCTTGAGCCGTTAAAGATGCTGTCGCCGAAAGAGATGTCCTTCAGGCAATGGGCGCCGATGAAGTGCGCCTCGTTGAACCGGCTGCCCCGGAACCAGGCATCGCGTTCAAATCTGGCCGCCTGAAAGCGGCTTTCGCCAATGAATTGCACACCGCGAAACTGTGCCGCTTGCGTGAAGCAGGCCTGGCTGAAATCAGCGACGCCTGAAAAGCTTGCGCCCTCGAAATAGGCCTCGCCGCCAAACCGTGAGGCCGAAAAATCTGCCAGCCCGTCAAAGCTTGCCTGATTGAACCAGGCGTCGCGAGGAAAGGAAAACTCGGAAAAGTCCACCGTTCCGGGGAATTGGAAGCCGCAAAAATCCAGAGAGTCCAGTCCATCGAATGCGGCCGCGTCCACACAGGCCATCGCCTGCCAGACATCCTTCACGATATCGCGTGCAATCCGGCCGGGGCGGGCCGCTGCCATATCACGTGCCCAGGCACGCCAGGCATACAGGCCGAAAGTAAAGCGTTCGCGCGTCGCGATCCGCCGTGCTATCTTGAAGTCATCACTGATCTCTCCGCGCGCCAGTTCGTCGCGGAAAGCCATGGCCCACGGGTTCGCCTTCAAGGCCTGATCGATCATCTTCATGGACTGCATTCACTTGCCCCCGTTAACACCATATTAAACAGATTATTCGCTCTGCGCAAAGACGTGATCGTTCGCCCTTGCAGGTCTTCGCCCACCCCCGCATTGCCTTCTCGGCATGGCCCGCTAGAGAGAGGCCTTGCTGCAAACATGGCTTAACGCATGCCCGAACTTCTCCTTGAGCTTTTTTCCGAAGAAATCCCTGCGCGGATGCAGGCCAGGGCGGAAGCCGATCTTGGCGCGGCGCTGGAAGCCAAGCTGGCCGAGGCCGGGCTTGAACATGGCGCGGTGAGCACATGGTCCGGCCCGCGCCGGCTGGGCGTACGGATCGAGGATGTTGCCGCCAAGTCCGAGGATGTGCGCGAGGAGCGAAAAGGGCCCAAGGTCGGCGCGCCGGAGAAGGCGGTGGCCGGCTTCCTGCGCGGGGCGGGGCTTGAGAATATCGAACAGGCCGAGGTGAAGTCCGACCCGAAAAAGGGCGAGTTCTATGTCGCGGTGATCGAGACCCCGGGCCGCAAGGCGGAAGAGATCATTGCCGAGGCTGTACCGGCGATCGTTCGCGGCTTTCACTGGCCCAAAAGCATGCGCACCGGCACTGGCGAGCTGCGCTGGGTGCGCCCCCTGCAGCGCATTCTCTGCGTGCTGGGCGGGAAGGTGGTGGCGTTTGATGTCGACGGCATCGCCAGTGGGAATGAGACCGAAGGTCACCGCGTGCATGGGCGCGGGCCGTACACCGTTACGGGCTGGGACGATTATCAGAGCCAGCTTGAGGGCGAAGGCCATGTGCTGCTGACGCGCGATGCGCGGCGCAGCCTGATCGAGACGCAGGCGCTGGCGCTCTGTCAGAAATCCGGCCTCACGCTCATTGAGGACAAGGGCCTGCTGGAAGAGGTCACCGGACTGGCCGAATGGCCTATGGTGATCCTCGGCGAGATGGACCCGGCCTTCCTCGCCCTGCCGCCGGAAGTCATCCAGCTCTCCATGCGCACGCATCAGAAATACTTTGCTGTCGAGGGCGCAAAGACCGGCCAGCTGGCGCCGAATTTCATTGTGGTCGCCAATATCGAGCCCTCCGATGGCGGCGTCGCCATCGCGGCGGGCAATGCCAAAGTGCTCTCGGCGCGCCTGGATGATGCGCGCTTCTTCTGGGAGAATGACAAGGAGACCGGCCTGGAGGCCATGGCGCCGAAACTGACGACGATTGCCTTCAAGGAAGAGCTCGGCTCGATTGGCGACAAGGTGGAGCGTGTGGCCGCGCTGGCGCGCGAACTGGCCCCGAAAGTGGGCGCCGATCCGGATCTCGCGGAAAAGGCCGCGCGGCTCTGCAAGGCCGATCTTGTGTCCGAGATGGTCTATGAGTTCCCCGAGCTGCAGGGTGTAATGGGGCGGTATTATGCTTTGGAGGCGGGCAGTGCGGCCCTCACCCCTAACCCCTCTCCCGCGAACGGGAGAGGGGAACAGACCGAGCCTGACGCGCCCCCCTCTCCCGGCCGCGGGAGAGGGGCCGGGGGTGAGGGCTTGCTGAGTGGGTTGTCAAAGACTGACATCACCCAAATCGCCGACGCCATCGCCGAGCACTACAAGCCGCAGGGGCCTTCCGATGCCGTGCCCACAGCGCCAGTCTCTGTCGCCGTGGCGCTGGCTGACAAGCTCGACACGCTGGTCGGCTTCTGGGCGATTGGCGAGAAACCGACCGGAAGCAAGGACCCGTTTGCGCTGCGCAGGGCGGCGCTGGGAGTGGTGCGGATTGTTCTGGAGAATGAAGTTCGAGTAGGGCTCAGAAATATTATTCTATCGGCTAGAGTCGCTCTTAAGTCCAAGGTGGCTGTGCAAACGCTACCTAACACTCAGCCGGACACTGTTCGTCAGTCAGTTGACCAAGCATATGACGCTTGGATTGATCCATCGATCGTAGACTTCTTCGCCGACCGCCTCAAACAAGTCCTGCGCGACGAAGGCAAACGCCACGATCTCATCGATGCGGTATTCTCACTGGGTGAGGATGACCTTGTCCTGATCGTCAAGCGGGTCGAGGCGCTGAGCACATTTCTTGCTAGCGAGGACGGAGCAAACCTGCTCGCGGCCTATAAGCGCGCGGCGAATATCCTGAAGGCCGAAGAAAAGAAAGACGGAAAGGTCTATGACGGCGTGCCGACACCTTCGAAAATGACCGAGTCTGCCGAACGCGACCTGCTCTCGGCCATCGAGGTTGAGACCGTCGAAGTTGACGCCGCGCTCGCCCGTGAGGACTTCGAGGCGGCCATGGGCCACCTTGCAAAATTGCGCCAACCGGCCGACGAATTCTTCAATCAGGTGATGGTCAATGCGGAAAAGTCGGATGTTCGCGCTAACAGGTTGAATCTTCTTGCGGCGCTTCGTGCTGCAATGCACAAAGTTGCCGACTTCTCCAAGGTCGAAGGCTAGGGAATTGAATTTAAATGAGTGAGATTACGATGGCGACGGCGGAAGAAACCTGGGTTTACAGCTTTGGGGGCGGCAGCGCCGATGGCGACGCCTCCATGAAAAACCTGCTCGGCGGCAAGGGGGCCAATCTGGGCGAAATGGCCAAGCTCGGCCTGCCCGTACCGCCCGGTTTCACCATTTCCACCGCCGTCTGCACCGCGTTCTACGAACTGGACCGCAATTATCCCGACACCCTGGCCCCACAGGTGGAAGAGGCGCTCGCCAAGCTGGAAGCCAATGCCGGCAAGTCCTTTGGCGACACGGAAAACCCGCTGCTTGTTTCCGTGCGCTCCGGTGCGCGTGCCTCCATGCCTGGCATGATGGACACTGTGCTCAATCTCGGCCTGAACGAAGACACCGTGAAGGGCCTCGCGGCCAAGGCCGGAGAGCGCTTTGCCTATGACAGCTATCGCCGCTTCATCCAGATGTATGGCAACGTGGTGCTGGGCCTGAAGCATGACACGTTCGAGCATATCCTGGACGACTATAAAGAGCGCGAGGACTATAATCTCGACACCGAGATGACGGCCGAGGACTGGAAGGAAATCATCGTCCAGTACAAGGCCGCCGTGCTAGAACAACTTGACCAGCCTTTTCCGGAAGATCCCAAGGACCAGCTCTGGGGCGCGATTTCCGCTGTGTTCGGCTCGTGGATGAATGACCGCGCGATTGTCTATCGCCGCCTGAATGACATCCCCCATGAATGGGGCACCGCGGTCACCGTGCAGGCCATGGTGTTCGGCAATATGGGAGAGACGTCCGCGACCGGGGTTGCCTTCACGCGCGACCCGTCCAATGGCGACAATATCTTCTATGGCGAATTCCTCATCAACGCCCAGGGCGAGGATGTGGTGGCCGGCATCCGCACGCCCGCGCCGATCTCCAAGGCGCGCGCCGAGGCGCTGTCGTCCGACGAGCAAAGCCTGGAAGAGGCCATGCCGGAAGTGTTCACCCAATTGGTCGATGTTGCGAACACGCTGGAGAAGCATTATCGCGACATGCAGGACCTGGAGTTCACGGTCGAGGACTCCAAGCTCTACATGCTGCAAACCCGCACCGGGAAGCGCACGGCCGCGGCGGCTCTGAAGCTCGCCGTCGACATGGTGGATGAGGGGCTGATTTCTGAAGAAGAGGCTGTGCTTCGCCTGGAGCCGGCCCAGCTTGACCAATTGCTGCACCCCACCATTGCTGAAGATGCGGTGCGCGATGTTCTGGTCCAGGCCCTGCCGGCCAGCCCAGGCGCGGCGGTTGGCGAGGTCGTCTTCGACAGTGACGAGGCGGCCCAACTGGCTGAGCGCGGCGTGGATGTCATCCTGGTGCGCATCGAGACCAGCCCGGAAGACATTCACGGCATGCATGCGGCCAAGGCCATCGTCACAGCGCGCGGCGGCATGACCTCGCACGCCGCCGTTGTCGCGCGCGGCATGGGCCGCCCTTGTGTGTGTGGCGCCGGTTCGATGCATGTGGATGAGGCAAACGGCCTCTTCCGCGTGGCGGGCCGCGAAGTGAAGAAGGGCGATATCGTCACCGTGGATGGCGCTTCGGGTGAGGTGCTGATGGGCGCTGTAAAGATGCGCCAGCCAGATCTGTCGGGCGATTTTGCCCGCCTGATGACATGGGCCGATCGGGCGCGCACGCTGAAAGTGCGCACCAATGCTGAAACGCCCGCCGATACCCGCGTCGCGGTGGAATTCGGCGCCGAAGGCATCGGCCTTTGCCGCACCGAGCATATGTTCTTCGATGCCGAGCGCATCCCCGTGGTGCGCGCCATGATCCTGGCTGAGGATGAGGCCGGACGCCGGGCTGCGCTGACCAAGCTATTGCCGTTCCAGCGCGATGACTTTGCCGAGATCTTCCAGATCATGGGCGACCGGCCCTGCACGATCCGCCTGCTGGATCCGCCGTTGCATGAATTCCTGCCGCACACGGCTGAGGACATGGACGCGGTTGCGGCTTCTGCCGGTGTGGATGTGGAGATCCTCAAGCGCCGCGCGGGTGAGCTGCATGAGAGCAATCCCATGCTCGGCCATCGCGGGTGCCGTCTGGGAATCACCTATCCGGAAATCTACGAAATGCAGGCCCGCGCGATCTTCGAAGCGGCTGTGCAGGTGGCCAAGGACACCGGCAAGGGCGTCACGCCGGAAGTGATGATCCCGCTGGTGGCGACCCACAAGGAGCTGCAGATCCTGAAGGATGTGGTCGACCGCACGGCCAAGGCTGTGTTCGCCGAGACGGGCACAGAGCTGGAGTATCTGGTCGGCACCATGATCGAGCTGCCGCGCGCCGCGCTGCAGGCCGGTGAGATCGCCAATTCAGCCGCCTTCTTCTCCTTCGGAACAAATGACCTGACCCAGACCACACTGGGCATTTCCCGTGACGATGCTGGCCGGTTCCTGAAGGCCTATGAGGATCTCGGCATCTATGAAAAGGATCCCTTCGTGACGCTGGACCAGTCTGGCGTGGGCGAACTGGTGCGTCTGGCGGCCGAGCGCGGCCGTGCGACACGGCCTGACATCAAACTGGGCATTTGCGGCGAACATGGTGGGGACCCGGCCTCGGTCACCTTCTGTCACGAATCGGGACTGGAATATGTGTCCTGCTCGCCATATCGCGTTCCGATCGCTCGACTCGCCGCGGCACACGCGGCGCTCAAGGCGTGAAAGTCGTGAAGTTTGGGTAAACGACACGGTTAAATTTCGTTGTATTTTTGCAACATGCGAAGTCTTCCCCAGACCGGCGAAACGGGCCGGTCTGTGTTGGGAAACCGCCAGAAAATCAGCGTGCTGACTGCTGGTTAACGCTTCAGGGTCGTTGGACGGCTCGCGAACCTGACATATTTCTCACCACAAAGTGACACATTCGAAGCGGCGAGGAACTTGCTTAGTTCCAGTCAGAGGGCATATGGGCGGATCTCTCGTGTCTGGCGGCAGTCATGTGTCGTTCAGGGGCCGAGCCCGATAAGCCAAGAAAGCGGGCCTGTGGCCAGAGAAGCTGGTGGGACGATGATGTTAACTTTTTGGAAAGCGATTGCTCGCATATTACCCGGTGGCGGTGCGCAGAAGCGTGCACTAGGTCGTTGGTGGTTAAGTATGTCAGATCATGAACAGCGCCGCGTGGTGATGCGGGGTGTGTCGGTCGCAGTCTGTGCGGTTGCCGTCACCTCTGTTCTGCCCATGATCAATGGCGCCTATCAGGGTGAGCGCGAGGAAGCCGATGCGCGCCTGCGCACGACGCTGTTTGCCGAGTTGGGCGATGGCGCCGAAGCCATTCGCGCCATGCCCGATGCGCCCTCTCTGATTGCCCATCCTTGGATTGTCCGCCTGGAGCAAAGCCTGGAGCGTGACAGCCAGTCCGCGCTCGGCCGATATGCCGCGCTGGATCGTGATCGCGCCGCGCTCAGCTCTGTCGTGTCCTTTGATCCCGCAGACCTTTCAAGTGCTGAAACGCTGGCCGAAGAGCATAAGTGCCTCTCCGAGGCGGTCTATTATGAAGCGCGCAGTGAGAGCACCAGCGGCCAACTCGCCGTCGCTGAAGTGATCACCAATCGTGTTCGTGATCACCGCTATCCGAATTCGATCTGTGATGTTGTCTATCAGGGCGCTACGCGTACGACCGGGTGCCAGTTCACCTTTACCTGCGATGGCTCCATGGCCCTGCGCCCGCGTGGGACGCGCTGGGAAAAGGCCCAGTCGGTTGCTGCTCAGGTGATCCTCGACCTGCATGAGCGCCGCACGGCTGAAGCCACGCACTATCACGCGACTTATGTCGATCCGATCTGGAATTCTGGCCTCGTGCGGACCCAGCGTATCGGTGCGCATATCTTCTACCGCTTCCCGCAGGGCCGCGAATGGTCCGATGCCCGGGCCCGTCTGGCTGCACGCCGTGCATCGGAAGCCGCCGCGCGTATCCAGACTGTCTCTGCGGATGCGCCAGCTCCAGCCCCGAAAGCCCTGCAGGCAATCGAACCAGCGACGACCACGACATCCGCGGCGGCCGCCCCGTAAATCGAAAGAGGAGCCAAATCCATGTCTGGCTCCATCTTTGAAGATGTCGATCATTATATCGACAGCCTGTTCACGCCAGATGAGGATGTCCTGAGCGATGTGTTGCAGCGTGCTGCTGCGGCAGGTCTTCCCGACATTCATATTTCGCCAGGCCAGGGCAAGTTCCTTTACCTGCTTGCCAAGATGAGCCGTGCAAAGCGGATTCTAGAGCTTGGCACTCTGGCGGGGTATTCCACCATCTGGCTCGGGCGCGCCATGCCCGAAGATGGTGAGCTCACCACAATCGAGATCGACCCTGTGCATGCGGATGTGGCGCGTGGCTCGCTCAAGGCGGCCGGGCTCGAAGCATCTTGCGAAGTTGTGGTCGGCTCCGCGCTGGATGTGTTGCCTGGTCTGACAGGTCCGTTCGACCTCATATTCATTGATGCCAACAAGGAATCCTACCCGGCCTATCTTACGCATGCGGTGCGGCTGACGCGGCCGGGCGGACTGATCCTGGCGGACAATGTGGTGCGTCGTGGTGCTGTACTGGGCAACTCAATGGACCCGGCAGTGATCGGCGCGAAGGCGTTCAACCAGGCGCTGGCCAGCCATCCCCAGCTGGAGGCCATTGTTCTCCAGCAAGTTGGCCGCAAGGGCCATGACGGTCTCGCCATCGCGCGGGTCAAGGATGCCGGTTAAGTCCGTTCGGGCAATCTGGAACTGATCTGCTTTTTCAGCATATTGGGAAGGAAGCGCGCAAAGAAGCGCGCGCGCTCTGCATCCTTGCCGACCATATAGTGCACAGCGTCGCCATGTGCGGCCTCCCAAGCTCGCTCGGCAGCCATGGAGACCGGATAGACCTTGGTGCCGGTCGCGCGAAGCTGGTCTGACATCTTTTCATTGGCGCCTTCGGTCTGGCCCATATCCAGGATTGGGGTTTCAATGAACCAGGGCATCAGGCTGGTGACGCGAATATCGAGCCCCTTGAACTCCACATCCAGCGCTTCGGTGAGGCCGCGGACGGCGAACTTCGTGGCTGAATAGACCGCCAGTTGTGGGCTGCCGACAATGCCAGCGGTGGAGGCTGTGTTCACGATTCGCGCGCCTGGCGTGTCTGTCAGCGGCTGCATGCAGGCCTGAATGCCGTTGATCACCCCTTTCAGGTTCACATCCACCAGCAGGTCATTGTCTTCCGGCGCGATATCTTCAAACCAGCCATGGCGGCCAATGCCGGCATTGTTGAACAGCACATGCATGCGGCCGTCGGTTTCGCCGCAAAAACCTGCTACGGCATGCGCCCAGTCTTCGCGTGAACGCACATCCAGCCTGGCCATATGGCAATTGCCGCTGCCGATGACATCGGCAACTTCCTCCAGCCCGGTTTCGTTGACATCGTAAAGTCCGGTGAACCAGCCGCGCTGGGCGAAATACCGGGCAGTTTCTGCGCCAATGCCGCTGGCCGCGCCCGTAATGAATATGCTCTTTCGCCCGCGTGAACGTCCCATACTGATCCTCCCTGATCTGTTGTTTTTCATGCAGATCAGATCACATCGAGGCCGACGTCAATGTTTGGCGCGGAATGCGTGAGCGCGCCGACCGAGATGAAATCCACACCCGTCTCTGCTATTGCGGCAATTGTTTCCAGTGTGACCCCACCTGAGGCCTCAGTTGTGCAGGCGCCATCCACCATTGCGACAGCCTCGCGCAGCGTGTCGGGGGACATATTGTCGAGCAGAACCGCGTGTGGCCGCCCAGCAAGCGCCTCTTTCAGCTGGTCGAGCGTGTCGACCTCGATCTCCACCATACGCAGATGACCTGCATAGGCATGGGCGCGCTCCAGCGCAGCGCTGATCGAGCCACAGGCCGCGATATGATTGTCCTTGATCAGGATTGCGTCATCCAGCCCATAGCGGTGAGCCGTGCCGCCGCCGCAACGCACTGCACGCTTTTCCAGAGCGCGGTGGCCCGGCGTGGTCTTGCGCGTGCAGACAACACGAGCAGATGTGTGGGCAATGGCGCCCGCAAAGCGAGATGTATGTGTGGCCACGCCCGAGAGCCGGCCGATAAAGTTCAGCATGGGCCGTTCGGCGATCAGGATGGAGCGCGCGGTTCCCGTAAGTGTGGCGATGGTGTCGCCGGGCTTGATCGCGCTGCCATCGGGCAGGGCGATTTCCAGCGTGACACTGTCATCGACCAGCTTCAGGGCATAGGCCGCCGCATCCAGGCCTGCGACCACGCCGGGGACGCGCGCGCGAATCTGCGCGCTCATCTGTGTGTCTGCCGGGATCGTGGCATCTGTGGTCAGGTCGCCGGCGCGACCAAGATCTTCGGCCAGGGTGAGGCGGACGATCGGGTCCAGCACGATATCGGGCAGGGGCGGCGGGGTCATGACAGGGTTCCTTCATGGCGGAACTGGCGCCTGGCAACTGGGCCGGGCTCTGGAAAGTCGCTGCGATAATGCCCGCCGCGGCTTTCCTCGCGTGCCAGCGCGCTGGAGACGATCAGGCCAGCGCAGACAAGTTCATTGGCCGGGCCAGCGGTTTCGGCAAAGGCGTAGATCTGATCGGTAAGACTGGTGAGGCCCGTGGAAGTGCGCACGACGCCGCATTCGGCTTGCATGCCCGTGCGGAGCGCTTCCAGAAGGCCAGGATCAAGTTCTGGCGGAATTTCCCCATGGCTGGCTTCGGCGGCTTTCAGCTCGCCCTCGCGCAGGCGCTCAGCGATGCGATGGGCAAACACCACCGCTTCGAGCAGGGAATTGGAGGCCAACCTGTTGGCGCCATGCGCGCCTGTCGAGGCGCACTCGCCACAGACGGAAAGGCCGTCCAGGCTGCTTGCGCCCCAGAAATCGGAAATGATACCGCCCATATGATAGTGCGCCGCTGGAGCGATGGGGATAGGCGCCTCTCGCGGATCAAAACCGGTGGCCTGGCATGCTGCAAAGACCGTTGGGAACTTTTCGGGGAAATGCGCGCCAACCGCCTCGCGCGCATCAAGAAACGCGCCGCGACCGGCCATGCGCTCGGTATGGATCGCGCGGGCCACTTCATCACGCGGAGCCAGTTCGGCCATCTCGTGGTAGCGCGCCATGAAGGCCGAGCCGTCCGCATTGCGCAGGATGGCGCCATCCCCGCGCAGGGCTTCGGTGGCAAGTGGCGCGGGATCGCGGCCAACATCCATGGCGGTCGGGTGAAACTGCACAAACTCCAGATCGGCCAGCAGTGCGCCGGCGCGTATGGCCATCGCCAGGGCATCGCCGCGTGCGCTGGGCGGGTTGGTCGTGACCTCGAAAAGCCCGCCGGAACCGCCGGTGCACAGCACAGTCTCGCGCGCGACCAGCGTGTTGCTGGCGCCTTGCTTGTCTGTTGTGATCACGCCGGCCACACGGCCTAAACTGTCCTGCAGAAGGGCGACGGCCTTGGCGCCTTCGATTACCGTGATGTGTGGATTTGCGGCCACCGCCGCGACCAGAGCGTCCATGATCGCCCGTCCGGCAAGGTCTCCGGCGACACGGGCAACGCGCGGGAAGGAATGGGCGGCTTCCAGCGACAGGCTGAGCGCGCCATCAGGGCTGCGGTCAAACGGTACGCCAAGTTCGAGGAGGTCACGCACACGCGCCGGGCCTTCCTCCGCGATCAGGCGGGCGATGACCGGGTCGACCAGGCCGGCGCCTGCGGCCACCGTGTCGGCGGCATGGGCCTCGGGGCTGTCTTCAGGTGAAAGCGCGGCGGCAAGTCCGCCTTGTGCCCAGGCCGAGGAGGCCGATTGACCGAGTGGGGCAGGGGTCAGCACCGTACAGGCGCGCGGGGCGAGTTTAAGTGCCAGGAACAGGCCGGCCAGGCCCGCGCCGATGATCAGCACATCGCCGGCATCGCCGCGCTGGTCGACGGCATCGCTGTGAACTGTCCGGCGCATCAGGATGTTGCCCCGCCCCGTGCCCGCCAGAACTCGACGAGGTCGGCATAATTGCGATCATACCAGGTGCCGGACATGCGCCCGGCACCGCTGGGCTGGACGGTGAAATGGTCCGGCAGATAGCCGTTAATCCCCCGCCCTTCTGTCAGTGAGGCGACAACTTGCGAGCGGATGAGGAGATACTCGCCCTCGAAATCGATCTCGCAGGCCTGCTGCATCTGGACCGCCTCTGGGTCGAGCGGGCCGCAGGTTTCCGAGCTGACAAATTCGCAGGCGCGCCGTCCGGTGCCGGGATCGGCGATGCCGATGGTCATATAGCCGGTGATGGTGCAGCCCTTGTTGACGATATCGGTGCGGAATTCCCAGGCACCGGCGGGATCTTCATCACTCCAGCCCGGACCGGCGAGCAGTACGCAAGCCAAGCCGCAGACAACTGCACGCAACATCAGGAAATGCCCTCGGCCTGGCGTGTGAACTCGCTGGCATAGCTGCCATGGGAGACAAGTGTGCCGGTCATCAGGTCATCGCTGCGGATCTTGAGAATGAAATTGTCGGGCCAGTAGTCGCTGGTTTCCGGACCATTGATGAATTGTTCAATGGTCGAGCGGATGATCAGGCGGTCCTCGGTGCGGTTTGCGATACAGGACTGGCGCACCACCCACTCGATTTCCGGACAGGCCTGGCGGGCCGTCAATTCGCAGGAATAGGTGCCGGCTTTCTCAGTTGGGCGCAGGCGCGCCGTGCCCGTGAAATCGCACTCGTCATAGGTGTAGCTGCGGAAATTCCAGTTGCCGGAGATGTCGGGTGGGGATGTCACGCTGGCGCCGAGATCGGCGGTGGCGGCCGGCGCCATGGCAAGCAGAGCCATGCCGAAAAGCGCCGCATGAAGTCTCATGACACGCCTTCAGCGGATCGGTGGAACTCAACGGGCGCGTTCACGGCTGAGACCAGCGAGCCATACATGCGCATGGAACTCTTCACTGTCAGGGCAAAATTGTCGGGCACATAGTTGAAGCTCATGCCCTCAATATCGCCTTTGCGTTCCAGCACTTCAGAAATCCGCGAGCGCACTGAGACCTGGTCGCCAAAGCGACGGGCGCTACAGTTCTGACGCACGATGGACTGCCCCCAGATCGAGCACATTTCCAGCGCTGTAAGCTCGCAGGCATACACACCGTCTTCTTCATCATGGCTGAGATGCATCGTACCTGTCATCCGGCAGGCGCCATCACGATAGGGCTGTGTCTGAAAGTTCCATACTCCGAGAATGTCGCTTGGATCATTCTCGGAGTGGTCGGCAATCGCGCCGGGAACAATAAGGGCAGCAAATACCGCCATGGCCAATCCACGTGCCAGCATGATCACGCCCTTTCTTTTCCTCACCTGCCCAGTGTTTCGCGCAACACCGCGCGTTTCAAGGGCAAATTCAGGCCGTGACTGTAGAGACCTCGACCATCGGGATGGTACGGGGCGGCAGGCCGGTCTCAAAGGCAAGCGGCGCCTTCATTTTCGGCAGGGCCAGCATGGCATCGATGGCGGCCTTGGCGCGCAGGCGCACCTCTTCCTCGATCAGCACCTCATGTTTCATCTCGACAAGGCAGTCATAGATGTTTTCCAGCGTGATGCGCTTCATGTGCGGGCAGAGATTACACGGGCGGATGAAATCCACCTCGGGGTTCTCCGCGGCCACATTGTCGCTCATCGAGCATTCGGTGAGCAGCACGACGCGGGCGGGCTTGTGGTCGCCGACATAATTGGCGAGCGCGGCTGTGGAGCCGGCAAAGTCAGCCGCTTCCAGCACATCGGGCGGGCATTCCGGATGGGCCAGGACGACCACGCCGGGATGAGCCTCGCGCAGCTGCTCGACATCCTCGGCGCTGAACAGCTCGTGCACTTCGCACGCGCCCGGCCAGGTCATGATGCGGATGCCGGTCTGGGCGGCGACATTGCGCGCCAGATACTGGTCGGGCACCAGGATCACCGTGTCGGTATTCCATTCCGCCGCGATGGCTTCCACGACCTGTGCGGCATTCGAGCTGGTGCAGGTGATATGGCACTCGGCCTTCACATCGGCAGTGGTGTTCACATAGGTGACGACCGGATAGTCGGGATAGCGCTGTTTGATCAGGCGCACGTCTTCGCCGGTGATGGAGGCAGCGAGCGAACAGCCCGCTTCCATGCTTGGGATCAGGACGGTCTTTTCCGGCGCGAGAATTTTCGAGGTCTCGGCCATGAAATGCACGCCGGCCTGGACAATGACGCTCGCCTCGGTCTCGGCGGCCTCGCGCGCCAGCTGCAGGCTGTCACCGCGAAAATCGCCGACCAGGCGGAAAATATCCGGGGTCATGTAATTATGGGCCAGGATGACGGCATCCTTCTCGGCCTTCAGCGTGTTAATGGCGTGGACTAGTGGGGCAATCGCCGGCCATTCCATCGGCGTAATGAAATCCTTCACCAGCGGATAGAGCTGGTCTGTGGCAGCTTTCACCTCAGCGGTATAGGCCAGTCCGCGCGCGTCTGCGGCGCTTTCCGCGCGCAGCGGCGTCGGTGTCGGGCAACCTGGGCCACGATCAATCAGTCTCGCCATGTCTCTCTCCTTCACCCGTCAAACAGGCTTTTGCTCAATATGAGCATAATATGGTTATGCATAAGTGCCGTTTCAAGTCGGTTGACGATCAACGGGGGCGGGCAGGACCAGATATTATGCGGTCAGCCCCTTATGCGCAATCTGAGCAAAAGTCCCTTACAGCGTGGGAAAGATTTTCACAAGGGGAAATATGACGGTTCGATTACATCAAATGTCGCAGGCCTGTCACCGCACCTGATCAATTCCAGCGCGCGCGAGAGCGTCAGCGCGCTCATTGCCCGGATCTCCGGCATGGCCTTTCACCCAAACCCATTCGATTTCGTGCGGCTTGACGGCCTCGTCCAGAGCTTGCCAAAGATCCTTATTCTTCACGGGCTTTTTCGCAGCGGTTTTCCACCCATTGCGCTTCCAGCCATGGATCCACTTGGTCAAGCCATCCTTCAAATACGTACTGTCAGTATGTAAACGCACGCTTGAAGGGGCTTTCAGGGCTTTCAGCGCCTCGATTGCGGCCATCATTTCCATGCGATTATTCGTGGTGTCGGCCTCGCCGCCATTGATTTCCTTCTCATGCTCTCCGCTGATGAGAAGTGCGCCCCATCCGCCCGGGCCGGGGTTTCCCGAACAGGCGCCATCGGTCCAGATTTCGATGAGCTTGGGCATTTTCGCTCCATGGCTGGCAAGGTCTCAGAGCTAGGGCGTGCCGACGGGCAGAGCAAGTCGACTTGCTACGGATGAGCTAGAATTCCCCGGCTGGATTGGCCATCAGGACCTGCCTGGCCGGTTTCACAACGAGCAGGAAGAGCCCGCCAACCCCAAGCCCGGCAATGCCGCCTATAACAAGGCCGGTCAGACCAGCTCCAAGCAGTGAGCCGACAGGCGCCCAGACCTCAGAGGACAGCGCTTCTGGCGACCAGGATGTGCTCGACACCACATAGCCTGCAAAAAGGCTGGGCAGGAGAACAAGGAGGGCACCCCAAATTACCCCCCAGCGCAGATAGGGTACCGGCCGCGAAATTCGCCGTTTAGGGAACCGGCCCAGCGAAAAGCGCAATACCAGTGTCGTGATCGGGATGGTGATATAGAAGACATACCAATTGAACAGCGCCGCAAAAAAAGCACCGACCATACCCATCAAAAACGGTGGGGCGCCGCTGCCCAGGCCGTCGAAAACGCTGCCATCAGCATCAAACAAGAGATTCACGACAAGGCTGGTAATGACCCCAAGTACAAGAGCGGTCAGTGTGACCAACACAACGGCGGCCAGTGCGCCCAGAACCGAGGCCAGCCAGAGCCGCTTGATCTTGCCATCCCGTTTATCGGTATAGTCGGCCTTGGGTTCGGGTTGGACAATCGTGGTGTCGGTCATCTCCTCTCCCTTCAAGCCTCAGGCGCCATAATCAGCTGGCCCTGTGGCATGGCGATGGAAACGCAGCCTCTGGGCATATTCCAGAGGATTTTTGGGTTTTACGAGGGCATCGGGGGGGGTATCGCTCCAGTCGACCAGGCGCGTGAGAAAAAAGCGCATCGCCGCTGTCCGGCATAAAAGAGGCAGGGCCGCGCGTTCAGCATCCGACAGCGGGCGCACTGCGTCATAGCCCGAAATCAGGGCCGCGCCATGGCTGTAAGAATATTGCAGGCCACTGGCGCGCTGGGCATCGTCGAAAGCCCAGGCATTGAGACAGATGGCAAGATCATAGGCCAGGGCATCAGTGCAGGCGAAATAGAAGTCGATGATGCCTGAGAAGCTTTCGTCCAGAAAGAAGGCATTATCGGGGAAGAGATCGGCATGGATGGTGCCGCGCGGCAGATGTGCAGAGAGCGTTCGGGCGGAAATGATATCCTTGAGGTCAGCTTCGATCTCGCTGGCCAGGCCAGTTTCCAGTTCATCGGCAGTTTTCGCGCGGCCACTCCACAAGCCCTGGAAACTGGCGGGTCCAAGACTGTTGGCCCGGGTCATGGCGAAGTCTTCCAGGGCCAGATGCATGCGCGCAAGCCCGGCGCCAAGTTCGCGGCATTGGGGCCGGCTCGGCTGACGCGGACTGAGCCCGTCCAGAAAGCTGACAATCACGGCTGGGCGGCCACAGAGCTCGCGCAGGGCTGCACCATCCCGCCCGGGGATCGGGCGCGGGCAGGGGAAGGCCTTGGCGGCAAGGTGTTGCTTCAGCGAAATGAAATAGGGCAGGTCTGCCGCGTCGACCCGCTTTTCGAACAGGGTCAGTATGAACCGGTCTTGGTCGGTTTCCAGATAATAGTTCGAGTTTTCAACGCCCTCGGCAATACCCTTGAAGCTGCGCGGCATGCCGATTTCGTATTCGGCAAGAAAGGCTTCGAGCGCGCCATCATCGACTTGTGTGTAAACGGCCATCCGGCCTTATAGGCCGGCTAGGATACCATGTCAGGCGCCCATTGGTCGCGCTGCAGCGTACGCCCAACAAGCAGGAAGTGCACAGCGGCCCAGAGCAGGAAGAGCGCGCCGAGTGAGACAGCCCAACGTACCCCGACCCGTCGCGCTGGCGCGCAATAATCGGCATTTACGCCAATGGCCCGGTCGAGCTCTGCCCCAGTGATGGCATCTTCTACGCCATCACGCACAGCTTTGAGTTGGGCTTCCAGGGCGCCGCAGCCGGCACTGTTGACCGGGGCTTCAAGCCGAGACAGTTCGCTCTTGGTGAAATGATCGGAAATCGCACCCACCACCAGAGGCCCGCCGCCATAGCCAATCAGGTTCACCACGAACAACATCAACGCGGCGGCCGTCGCACGCATGCGCGGTTCGACCAGTTTCTGAGTGATTGCGAACATTGGCCCGAGATAGGAGTAGCGGAGAACCGCGCCGATCGCGAGCAATGGAACGGCGATCCATATGGCCAGCGCGCCCTGGGAAAAGGACAGGGTGTTATAGCCGACAATAATGATCGGTACGGCGAGTGACATGCCGAGGGCAGGCAGCCAGCTGTCGGAATTGGGATGGCGCGCACGGACCCGGTCGGCGACGATACCCGAACCGAATGTGCCGATTCCGGCGGCGATGCCCAGAACGCCGCCATAAAGTAGCGCTGCGTCCAGCAGATTCAGACCGTGAACTCGGATCCAGAAGGGCGCGATGAACTGGCCGATACCGTAGCCGGCAAAGGACGCCATCGCCCCGCCCATGGAGACGTGCCAGAAGGTGGAATTTCTTGCAATCTTGCGAAAAACCGCAAAGGGGGACGGCTTTTCCCGCGCGGCGGCGGCGGCGGCCCCGCCAGGATCGGAATAGCCGCGTGGCGGCTCTTTTACCGTCAGCTTGAAGAGGATCGCGCCAAGGACGCCTGGCAGGCCCATCCAGATAAAGGCATCGCGCCAGTTCAGGCCGTCCTGTTGGGCGATCCAGGCACCACCCAGTGCGGCCAGCATGGATCCTATGGGGATGCCAAGGGCGAAAATGCCGAGTGCCGAAGAGCGCTTTTCGGGTGGAAAATAATCCGAGATCAGTGAGTGGGAAGGCGGCGAACATCCCGCCTCGCCAACGCCCACACCAATACGCGCCAGTGCAAACTGGAATGTGTTTTGCGCCAGGCCGCACATCACCGTCATCAAGCTCCATGCGGCCATGGCGATGGAGATGATCCAGGTGCGGCTTCGCCGTTCTGCCAGCATTGCGAAGGGGATGCCAAGCAAGGTGTAGAGCGTCGCAAAGGCCAGGCCTGAGAGCAGGCCCATCATGGTATCGGACAGACCAAACGTCTCGCGGATCGGTTCACCAAGCACGCCGATCAGGGTGCGGTCGATAAAGTTGAACGTATAGACGACGATCAGCGCGAAGAGGACGAACGCGCGATAGCCCCTGGAGCCATAACCGGAATTGGCAGTTGTCGTCGCCTGGGTGCCTGTCTCGGAAATCTCGCTCATTCCGCTGTTCCTCCTATATCGGCTACATAGTCGCGACGCAGGCTTTTGGCCGACATAAGGAAGCAGGCAGCTGCCACAATGAACCAGAGCGTTGTTACGGAGATTGCCGATTTCAGGCCTGTTGACTTGGCTGAGCTACAGGCCGCCATTGCCGTTTCGGTAAGCCCGTCGCCGGCATTGCAGGCCGCAAGACTGAGCCCCTCAACGCCGATATTGGCCACTGCGCCTTTGCTGAAGACATCGCTCATGATGCCGACAAATTGCGGCCCGATGCCGTTTCCGATGATCGAAACCACAATCAGAAGAATGGCAATGGCCGTCGCGCGCGACCGGGCCGAAACCACGCCTTGGCCTATATTGTATTGCGCACCAAGATAGGCGTAGTGACAGGCTGTTGCGATGGCCCACAATATAAACACCACAACAAGGCTACTGCTGAAAAAGGCGCCGATATAGAATGGGATCGCCAGAAGCAGGCCTGCGGCGGGGACCCATGCAATCGCGGTGAATGAGCGCGAAGTCATCTTGTCGGTCAAATAACCGCCCATGAATGTGCCCAGGGCCGAGATCGCAGCCAGAGGCGCGCCATAATTCACCGAGGCTTCGCGCACGCTGAGGCCGTGCTCTCTCACGAGGAACGGAATCTGGAAGGTAAAGATGCCATAGCCGACAAAGGCGACGAGCGCCGCGCCGAGCGTCATCCACCAGAAGCTCGGTTTTCTGGAGAGTTCCTTGAACGTCTCCTTCATTGAGGCACGGTCTGTCTTTGCCGCATTGGGCGGATCGGAGTAGCCCCGTGGGGGTTCTTTCACGGTGAACATCAAGATCAGCGCGACGACAATACCGGGTAAGCCGATCACGACAAATGCGATTCGCCAGCCTTCGACTGTGCTCCAGTCGATGCCCGAAAAGAGGCCACTCAACCCGACACTGTTCAGCCATGCGCCGAACGTCGCGCCTTCCATATCCGCAAGCGGACCGCCGAAGAGAAAGGCCAAGACAGCCCCAACCGTGACGCCCATTGAGTAGACACCAAGCGCAGTCGCGCGGTGTTTGGCCGGGTAATAGTCGCCAATGATCGAGTTTGCCGGGGGCGTACATCCCGCTTCGCCGACTGCGACGCCGATACGAAACATCATGAGGGTAAAAAAGCCTGCGGCGATGCCGCAAAGCGCGGTCATCAGGGACCAAAGCACGATGCAGGCGGTGATGATGTAGACCCGGTTATAACGGTCTGCGCCCATGGCAATCGGCAGGCCCATTACCGCGTAGAATATGGCAAAGGGCCACCCGGCCAGGAAGCCAAACTGTCCGTCGCTAAGGCCGAATGTTGTGATGATAGGCTCGGCCAGGACGCCCATCAAATTCCTGTCGATGAAGTTGAGCGTGTAGACCAGCATCAACATCAACAGGACGTAGCTGCGATAGCCCTTCGAGCCAAAGCCAGTGATGTGTCCTGACGAAGGCGTACTTGCCTCCGCCTGCGCCGCTGTGGCGTCGGTCATGTCTCACTCCTCCCGAGAATGCTGTCTCTTTTGTGCAGCATTTATTCAGAAACACGACACTAGCGCGGGGCGTGCACACCGCAAGGCTTTCCGTAAGGTGAGATACTAGATAAGTCCGGCGGACTTGAAGCTGGTGACACCGCCACTGCCCGCGATCAGGTGATCATGCACGGTGATATCGAGGGCCGAGAGTGCATCGATAACTTCTCGTGTCATGTCGATATCGGCGCGCGACGGCGTGGGGTCGCCGGACGGATGATTGTGCACCATGATCAGGGAGGAAGCCGCCAGTTCCAGGGCACGCCGGGCAATCTCGCGCGGATAGACCGGGGCATGGTCCACCGTGCCATGGCCCATCACCTCATCGGCGATCAGTTGGTTCTTGCGATCTAGGAAGACAACGCGGAACTGTTCGCGGGTTTCATGTTGCAGAGACTGGCGCACATAGGCCATCAGCGCATTCCAGGAGGAGATGACAGGGCGCGCGGCGAATTCCTCTCGCGCGGCGCGCTGGTGCAGTTCGCGCACGGCTTTCAGATAGGCCGCAGCATTCTCGCCTATGCCGTCTACCTGTTTGAGATCCTTCGGCTCGGCGGCAAGTGTAGCCGACAGCGAGCCGAAGCGTTTCAGCAGGGCCTTGGCGATGGGCTTCACATCCCGGCGCGGGATGAAGGCAAAAAGCAGGGTTTCCAGCAGTTCATAATCGTCCAGCGCGCCGGGCCCGCGCGCGAGAAGCCTGCCGCGCAACCTGTCGCGGTGCCCCTGCCAGTGCGGCTTGGTCTCGCTCAGGATGCCAGCTCCACAGTGTGCGGCTTGTGCCAGCCATTGGGCGAGGCGGTAAAGATTTCCACGCCGTCTTCGGTGACGCCAACGGAATGCTCATACTGGGCAGACAACTGGCGATCGCGGGTCACTGCCGTCCAGCCATCCGACAGGATGGCAGCATCCTTGCGGCCGAGATTGAGCATCGGCTCGATCGTGAAAAACATGCCGGGTTTTAGCTCCGGGCCGGTGCCGGCCTTTGCATTGTGTACGACATTGGGTTCGTCATGAAAAAGGCGCCCGAGGCCGTGGCCGCAGAAATCATCGACCACTGACAGCCGGTTCTTGCGCGCGATGGCCGCGATGGCCGCACCGATATCGCCGAGATGCGCACCGGGCTTTACCGCCTCGATCCCCGCCATCATGGCTTCATGTGTCAGATCCATCAGCCGCTCAGCCTTCCGCTTGGGCGCGCCGGCGGCAAACATGCGTGAGTGATCACCATGCCAGCCATCCAGGATGAGCGTGACATCTATATTGGCGATGTCGCCTTCTTTCAGGACGCGCGGGCCGGGAATGCCATGGCAGATCACATGGTTCAGCGAGATGCAGGAGGCATGGCGATAGCCGCGATAACCAATGGTCGCCGAGACAGCGCCATGATCGTGCACGAAATCGCGGATCAGATCGTCGAGATGGGCGGTTGTGATGCCAGGCTTCACTTCCGGCACCAGCATATCCAGACATTCGCCGACAAGCCGACCGGCCTTGCGCATGCCTTCAAAGCCTTCCTCGCCATGGATGCGGATCTCACCGGTCCGCATTGGCATTGTATCTGTGTCGACAAGGGTCATCATCTGTCTGCCTTGATCATCAATGAGGCGCCGGAACCCAAGGTATGGCTTTGCGCACTTTAATATCTTCTTCGCTGATATGACAGTCATAGACGAGAACTTCCACCCCAGCGTCCGCAGCCGCCTGCAGCCCGGCATGATACGCAGGATCTAGGTCGGCTGCAGTGGCAAATGCTGTGCAGTCGGCGCGTTGGACGATGAACAGCATCACCGCGCGGTGCCCGGTGGCCACTTCACCAGCAAGGTCTTCCAGGTGCTTCGCGCCGCGGCTGGTGACGCTGTCCGGAAATTCGGCAAGGCCCGGTTGGCGCATGAGATGGCAGTTCTTCACCTCAACAAAGGTCTTCTGTCCGCCGGTTTCCAGCAAGAGATCGACGCGTGACCGCGCGGCATATTTCACTTCCCTGCGCAAGTTTTCAAATCCGGTTAGCTCGGGAATGGTCCCGGCACGGATGGCCTCTTCGGCGAGCTTGTTGGGCAGATTGGTATTGATGCCGATCAGTGTGCCATCTGCCTCGATCAGTTCCAGCGTATGTTTCAGTTTGCGCTTGGGATTGTCTGACACCGACAGCCAAACGCGGCTACCGGGGGCCTTCAGGCCCAGCATGGAACCTGGGTTGGGGCAATGTGCGATAATGGTCTCGCCAGTTTCATCAAGCTCTATATCGGCCAGGAAACGCTTGTAGCGGCGTACAAGTCGACCGGGAATCAGGGGCGGCAATTGCATCCGAACGCGCATGTCACGGCCCTGTCGTGGCGTCCAGACTTGCATGGTTTTGTTTGCCACCGCAGTGTGCAGTCAAAACTAGCCGGGGGAGGCTGCCATCATGATCCATTCTTTTCGATTTGGTCTTGTGACCAGCTTGGTCGCCCTGGCGGGATGCACCGTGCAGGACCCGCCAGCGCCTGAAGCGGATCTGATGCCTGCTGCGCCACCTGCAGAGGCCGTTGCCCCCCTTGCTGCGCCAGTCTTTTCCGCCGACTGGCCTGCGCCCTATGAGGAAGCGAAAGATGCGCCCTTTAATCCTGCGGCGCTGGAAGCCCTGGAAGCGCGCATGGCTCAGTTCGTCACGGATGGCGATGTGATGGGCATTGCCACACTGCTCGTTCATGATGGGGCGGTGGTGAGTCATATGCAGGCGGGCATTCGGCGGGAGGCTGACAAGGCGCCGATCACGCCCGATACCATCTACCGGATCTACTCCATGACCAAGCCGGTGACAGGCGTGGCCATGATGATCCTCCATGAAGAGG
>JALEGE010000076.1 GCA_022760335.1 Hyphomonadaceae bacterium | reverse complement strand
GGGAGAGGGAGGCGCGTAGAACAGACGTCTCGGCATGCGTCCCCCTCTCCCGGCCGCGGGAGAGGGGTCAGGGGTGAGGGCCGCGTCATATGCAATCAGCGCCTACTCAGCCACCAGCGCGACGAGCACATCGCCCTCGGCCACCTGATCGCCCACCACCGCCGAGACAGCCTCCACCACGCCATCGCGCGGCGCCACCAGCGCGTGCTCCATCTTCATCGCTTCCATCACGGCGAGCACATCGTCTTTCACCACACTGGCGCCGGCCTCGGCATTCAGCGCGATCAGCTTGCCCGGCATGGGCGCGAGCACGGCGTCGCCGCCGGCCGCCGCTTCTGCATCGGCCTGATAGGTCGGCACTTCGATGAGGAAACTGTCGCCCGCCGCCGTGACGGCGAAGCGCTCAGCCGAGAGATCAGTGACCAGTGGCAAGGGCGCATCCTCGGGCAGGTCCGCATCCAGATCCACCGCCTCGACCACACCGTTCACATCCAGGCGCACGGCGGCGCGCGGGGGGCTGTTCAGGCGCCAGCCATCCTTGAGGGCCCAGGGGTCAGCCTCGCCGGTTTCCTGCAGCAGGATGTCGGCCACAGCGGACATGGCCGCAAGCCGGTTTTCCGCCGGCACGGCGGTCAGCGCCTCGCCGGCCTCGGCGATCCAGTTCACATGATGCTCGCCCTCGCCAAATTCCTGCGAGACCACGCACCGGCCCAGAAAGCCGACATTGCCGGGCACGCCGACAAGCTGTGTATGGCTCAGAATGCCGGCGAGGCGGTCAATGGCCTCGTCGCGGGTCTCATCCCAGACCACCAGCTTGGCGATCATGGAATCATAAGTCGGCGGCACCTGGTCGCCGGCCTCGAAGCCCGCTTCCCAGCGCAGGGTCTCACCATCGGGCGCTTCCAGCGGGCCGAACGCTTCGATACGGCCCGCGCCGGGGCGGAAGCCTTCCGCCGGGTCTTCCGCGCAGATCCGCGCCTCGATGGCGTGGCCGTGCATTTCGATCTCGTCCTGGCTGAGGCCGAGCGGTTCGCCCGCCGCGATGCGCAGCTGCAGCTCGACGAAATCCAGCCCGGTGATCATCTCGCTGACCGGATGTTCCACCTGCAGGCGGGTGTTCATTTCCAGGAACCAGAAGGTTTCCAGCGACAGCGGCTGGGCACCATCGACGATGAACTCCACCGTACCGGCGCCTTCATAGCCGACCGCTTTGGCCAGCGCGACGGAGGCCTCGGTCATCGCCGCGCGTACCTCTTCGGGCATCCCCGGCGCGGGGGCTTCCTCGACAACTTTCTGCCGGCGGCGCTGCAGCGAGCAGTCGCGCTCGAACATGTGCACCGCATTGCCATGGGCGTCGCCGAAGACCTGCACCTCGATATGGCGGGGCCGCTCGACCAGTTTCTCCAGCATCACCCGGCCATCGCCAAAGGCAGCCTCGGCCTCGCGCACGGCGCTTTCCAGCTCCGCCGCCAGCGCCTTTTTCCCGGTCACCAGCCGGATGCCACGTCCGCCACCGCCGGCCACCGCCTTGATCAGCAGGGGATAGCCGATCTTGTCGGCCTCGGTCTCCAGCATGGCGGCATCCTGAGCCGCGCCGCGATAGCCGGGCAGCACGGGCACGCCAGCCTCTTCGGCAATGCGTTTGGCCTCATCCTTCAGGCCCATGGCGCGGATCGTCTCCGGCTTGGGGCCAACCCAGATCAGTCCGGCGGCCTGCACCGCCTCGGCGAATTCGGCATTTTCCGACAGGAAGCCATAACCCGGATGAACTGCATCGGCGCCGGTGATCTTCGCCGCGCTGAGCAGTCTGTCCACGTTGAGATAGCTCTCGGCTGCGGACGCCGCGCCAATATGCACCGCCTCATCGGCCTCGCGCACATGTTTGGCGAAGGCATCGGCATCGGAATAGACCGCGACGGTCTCGATGCCCAGCGCGCGACAGGTCGCCATGATACGGCAGGCGATTTCGCCGCGATTGGCGATGAGGAGCTTGGAGAGTGTCATTGCACGCCCTACTCCGCCCAGCCGGGCTTACGCTTTTCCAGGAAGGCAGCCAGGCCGTCCTTGCCCTCTTCGCTCGCGCGGCGCGCGGCGATGCGTTTTGCGGTCTCGTGACTGAGATGGCTGTCGACCGGCTGGCCGTAAAGTTCCTGAACCAGTTTCTTGGCATCGGCCACGGCGCCCGGCGCGGTGTCGAACATCAGCTTGGAGATGTGCTCCTCCATGCCGGCCATCTCGGTCTCGTCCTCGACGACATACTGCACCAGGCCAATCTTTTCGGCATAGGCGGCATCAAAGCTTTCACCCGTCACGAACAAGGCCTTGGCCCAGCGCGGGCCGATCGCCTCCATTACGAAGGGGCTGATCGTGGCTGGCGTCAGGCCGAGGCGCACTTCGGAAAAGCGGAAGATCGCCGATTTCATCGCAACGGCGACATCGCATGCCGCCACCAGCCCGGCTCCACCGCCCATGCAGGCGCCCTGCACCAAGGCCAGCGTCATCTGCGGCAATTCATAAAGTGCGCGCAGCATCTCAGCCAACGCAAAGGCGTCTTCCTCGTTTTCCTTGCGAGAATAATCGGCCGCAGCCTGCATCCATGTCAGATCCGCGCCGGCGGAAAAGGACTTTCCGTTGCCGCGCAGGATGACCATGCGCAGCTGGGTTTCGGCGCGCAGATTGTCAAAGGCATCGGCCAGTTCCGACACCACTTGGGCATTGAACGCATTGTGCTTGTCCGGCCGGTTCAGCGTGACAACCGCCACCCCGCCCTGTGTGGCATCCAGCGTGATTGTTTCATAGCTTTCCATTGTGATGTTCCTTCTACATCCGGAAGACGCCGAAGCCGCGTTCTCCCAGCGGCGCATTGAGCGCGGCCGAAAGCGCCAGCCCCAGAACACGGCGCGTGTCACGTGGTGCAATAATACCATCATCCCACATTCGCGCCGTTGAAAAGTACGGGGAGCCTTCGCGCTCATAGCCCTCGCGGATCGGGCGCTTGAAGTTTTCCTCCTCGCGCGCGCTCCAGTCTTCGCCGCGCCGTTCCATGCCCTCGCGCTTGACGGTGGCGAGCACGCTGGCGGCCTGCTCGCCACCCATGACCGAGATACGCGCATTCGGCCACATGAAGAGGAAGCGCGGGGAATAGGCCCGCCCGCACATGCCGTAATTGCCGGCCCCGAAACTGCCGCCGGTGACAAGGGTGAGCTTCGGCACGCTGGCCGTGGCCACCGCCGTCACCATTTTCGCGCCATCCTTGGCGATGCCCCCGGCCTCGTATTTCGAGCCGACCATGAAGCCGGTAATGTTCTGCAGGAAGAGCAGCGGCGTGCGGCGCTGGTCGGCCAGTTCTATGAAGTGAGCAGCCTTCTGGGCGCTCTCGGAAAAGAGGATGCCGTTATTGGCGAGGATCGCGACGGGCATGCCGTAGAGCCGGGCGAAACCGCAGACCAGCGTCTCGCCGTAAAGCTTCTTGAACTCGTGAAACTCCGAACCGTCGACAATACGGGCGATCACCTCGCGGGCGTCATAAGGCTCGCGCACATCGCGCGGGACGAGGCCGTGGAGTTCTTCGGTTGGATAGAGTGGTTCCAGCGGCTCGGCGAGGCCCACCGTCTCCGGCTTCGGCAAATGCAGGCTCGCGATAATGGAGCGGACAATGGCGATGGCATGCTCGTCGCTGACGGCATAATGGTCGGCGACGCCAGACTTGCGCGCATGCACATCGGCGCCGCCAAGATCCTCGGCCGAGATCACTTCGCCGGTCGCCGCCTTCACGAGCGGCGGACCGCCGAGAAAGATGGTGCCCTGCTTGCGGACGATGACGGTCTCATCGCTCATCGCCGGCACATAGGCGCCTCCTGCCGTGCAGCTACCCATGACGGACGCGATCTGGGGGATGCCCTGCGCGCTCATCTGCGCCTGATTGTAGAAGATGCGCCCGAAATGCTCCCGGTCGGGGAACACCTCGGCCTGATGCGGCAGGTTCGCCCCGCCACTGTCGACGAGATAGATGCAGGGTAGCCGGTTCTGGAGCGCGATCTCCTGCGCGCGCAGATGTTTCTTCACCGTCATCGGGAAATAGGCCCCGCCCTTCACCGTGGCGTCGTTGCACACGATCATACATTCGCGGCCCTCGACACGGCCAATGCCGGTAATCAGGCCCGCGCCCGGCGCCTCGTCCTCATACATGCCATTGGCGGCCAGAGCGCCGACCTCCAGGAAGGGCGTGCCGGGATCGAGCAGGCGCTCGACCCGTTCGCGCGGCAGGAGCTTGCCACGCTCCACATGGCGTGCGCGTGCCCGCTCAGAGCCTCCTTGCGCCATATGAGCCGTCTTGGCGTCCAGATCGGCAACGAGGCCATCCATGGCCTCTGCATTGGCTGCGAACTGGGGCGTTGTGGTGTCGAGTCGTGACTTCAAAACGGGCATATGGGCGCCTCTTATGATCTTGAACCTGGTGTTAGCGCCCCCCGCTGGGCTTGTCGAACCGACTAATCCGCATGGGCGATGATGCATCTGTCTGATGAGCATCTTATAAGAGTGTGATGAGCGATTCCGCGTCGACAAATGCGCCCGAACTGTCGGTCTCCGAACTGGCAGCGAATCTGAAGCGGACGATCGAAACCAGTTTCGATCGTGTGCGCGTGCGCGGCGAACTCGGGCGGGTGACAATTGCGCGCTCAGGCCACATGTATTGCGACATCAAGGACGAGAAGGCCGTCCTCAACACGGTGATGTGGAAAGGCCAGGTCAATGTGCTGCCCTTCCGGCCCGAAGAAGGCCTGGAAGTGGTCGCCGAAGGCAAGCTCTCGATCTATGCCGGGCGCTCGAACTACCAACTGATCGCCTCTTCCATGCGCCCAGCCGGCGCCGGCGCGCTCATGGCATTACTGGAAGAGCGCAAGAAGAAATTCGCCGCCGAGGGCCTGTTCGATCCGGCGCACAAGAAGGCCCTGCCGCGCTTTCCGAAAACCATCGGCGTCGTCACCTCGCCCACCGGCGCGGTGATTCGTGATATCCTGCACCGCGTGCGCGAACGCTTCCCGGTGCGCGTCATTCTCTGGCCGGCGCTGGTGCAGGGCGATCTTGCCGCCGCGCAGATCGAGGCCGGTATTCGCGGCTTCAATGCGATGACGGGAGAAGACCGGCCGGATGTCCTGATTGTCGGGCGCGGGGGCGGATCGATCGAGGATCTCTGGCCGTTCAACGAGGAAAATGTCGTCCGCGCCGCCTTTGAAAGCGCGATCCCGCTGATCTCGGCGGTGGGCCACGAGACCGACACGACGCTGATCGACTATGTCTCCGATGCCCGTGCGCCGACACCAACAGGCGCCGCCGAGATTGCCGTTCCCGTGCGCTCTGAACTCCTGCTGGCGACCGGCGAATATGGCGAGCGCCTCAAGCGCGCCCTCGCCCGGCGCACTCAAACGGGAAAAGACCGCCTGCGCGCCGCACGCCTGCCGCGCGCCGAAGCCCTGGTCGAGCGCCCGCGCCAGCGGTTGGATTATGCAGGGACGGCACTCCCACGCGCGACTCTGTCACTGACTGAGCGTGCCCGCGCACGGCTCGACCGCGCGGCCATCGCCCTGCCCTCACCGCTGCGTCTGGTTCAAACGGCGCGGCAATCCCTGGCGCTGGCATCAAGCGGATTGGGCAATGGCCTCAGCCGGGCTGTGCAGGCGAAAAAGCTTGAGCTCAGCCGCGCCGCCGGTGCCTTGCGGCCCGCGCCACTGCAGGCCGAGACCCAACGCGCGCGCAAGCTGCTGATCCAGACAGCGGTCCGTGCGCGCCCGGCACTCAACCGCATTCTTCAGGATCGGGAATCCCGGCTGGAGGGCCATGGAAAACTGCTGGCGGCTCTCTCTTATCAAGCCACCTTGTCGCGCGGTTTTGCGGTGGTGCGCGGCGCGGATGGGCAGGTTGTGCGCGCTTCGGCAGCGGCCGCGGAGGAGGCACGCCTCAATATCCTGTTTGCCGATGGGGCGGTGGAGGCCATACCCGATGGCGCTGCGCCTGCGCCAAGACAAAAGGCGCCCTCAGCTGCAAAACCGAAGGCGCCTGCAAAATCGTCAAAGCCCAAATCACCGTCCAAGGATGATCAGGGCAGCCTGTTCTAAACCTATTCGCTTTTGGCAGAAGCACTCGCCTCCGCGAATCCCTGCGCAGGCATCCATCTCTGAATTAGATTACCAGGCGCTCCCGGTTGAAATGCTTGTCCATGGACACCTGCCTTCGCAGGTGTCTGCGGAGAGGGGGGGATTCTGCTTAAACTTGTGGTCTTCTAAACCGGCTTTACCAGCACGGTGGTGGATTTCGCGCCCTCCACCGTCACTGTCGTGCCAGCAGGAATGTCCGTGCCAGCCTCACTCTCGGCCTGCCATTCGGTGTCGCCGATCTTCACCCGGCCCTGGCCGCTGGAAAAATCGGCCACGACCAGAGCGCGTGCACCGAGCAGCCGGGCCATCCGATCATTCAACACCGGATCGCCCGGCCCACCCGAGCGTATTCCGCTGAGCACGGTGCGGCCAAGTGTGATGAGGACAACCGATGTGGCAAAGAAAACCAGCAGCTGGGCCTGCCATTCGCCCATTTCACCTGGAACGAAGGCCGTCCAGGCCGCAGTCACCGCGCTGGCGATGGCAACCATCAGCAGGTCGAATGTGCCAGCCATCATTTCGATTGAGAACAGGACCGCCGCCAGCGCCAGCCAGTGCCAGATGGTTGGCGGCCAAAGAAGTTCTGCGATCATCGCACTGTCCATGGCTCTCCTCCTTAACTGTTCTCACCTGGAGTTGCCGGGCGGCGGGTACGTTGGGCGACGCTTGCAGCTTCTGTGAGATTTCGCACGCCCTCGATCGCGCCCACCAGGGATGAAAATTCAGCCGGGATGATGACGGTTTTCTGCTGTGGCGACTCCGCCAGCTTGGCGAAGGCGTCCACATAGGCCTGTCCAAGAAAGTAGTTGATGGCGTTGACGTCACCCTTGGCGATGGCCTCGCTGACGAATGCCGTGGCCTTGGCCTCGGCCTCAGCTTCACGCTCGCGCGCCTCTGCATCGCGGAAGGCAGCCTCACGCCGGCCCTCGGCCTCCAGGATCTGGGACTGTTTCTGGCCCTCGGCCTTGAGAATGGCGGACTGCTTGTCACCCTCGGCGGTGAGGATTTCCGCGCGCTTCAGGCGCTCGGCCTTCATCTGGCGGGCCATGGCCTCGGTGATGTCAGCCGGCGGGGAAAGATCGGCAATCTCGATCCGGGTCACTTTCACGCCCCAGGGATTCGTGGCTGCATCGATGACGGTCAGCAGGCGCGCATTGATATCGTCGCGGTTTGAAAGAACCTCGTCGAGATCCATGGAGCCGACCACAGTCCGGATATTGGTGAGCGCCAGATTGGTAATGGCATGGTGCAGATTGTTGACCTCATAAGCGGCAGAAACTGCATCCACAATCTGGATGAAGACCACAGCATCACAAGAGACCATCGCATTGTCGCGGGTAATGACCTCCTGCTGGGGTACGTCCAGCACAGTCTCCATCATGTTCATCTTGCGCCCGATGCGATCCATGATCGGAATAATCGTATTCATGCCAGGGCTCAGCGTGCGGGTATACCGCCCGAAGCGCTCCACCGTGTAATTGTAGCCCTGCGGCACGAAGGTGAAGGCGCTGAACAAGGCGATAACGGCCACAACAAGAAGAATGGCCAGAAAAACGGTGAATTCCATATGCGTCCCTCCATGATGACATATCTGTACATCAGAGATGGGGAGAGTCTTTCCGCTTATCAATAAAAAACGCCCGGTTTTTCGGAACCGGGCGTCTCTTCAATTGGTAGAAACGAAGCTTAGAGCTGGGCCAGCATGTAGTCCGCGCTGGAAACCTTGAACTCGCCGCCATCCTCGACATTCAGTTCTGTAACCACGCCATCCTTGACCAGCATGGAATAGCGCTTGGAGCGCTGGCCCATGCCGAAGCCGCTGGCATCCATCTCCAGGCCCAGCGCGGTGGCAAAGGCGCCATTGCCATCGGCCAGCATGCGGACCTTCTCGCCGGCGCCGGCAGACTGGCCCCAGGCGCCCATGACGAAAACATCATTCACCGACGTGCAGACAATCTCGTCCACGCCTTTGGCCGCAAAAGCATCGGCCTGCTCGACAAAGCCAGGAAGATGCTTGGCCGAACAGGTCGGCGTAAAGGCGCCAGGCACAGCAAACAGGGCAATGGTCTTGCCGGCGAAGACATCGCCAGTGGACCGCGGCTCGGGCCCATTCTCTGTCATTTCCATGAAGACTGTCTCGGGAAGCTTGTCGCCTACGGATACGCCCATGATTTCCTCCTGCATGGCTATCTTCCTCGCAGATGGGGCGCGTCGCCGCGTGATCAACTGCTTCCCATCCAACTCTTGCAATAAGGCCGGCTTTGCCGCAGCCTTCCCTGACGGGAGGAGACGCGGGTCCATGATCGATAGCCTGACCGGACGCTTACTGATCGCCATGCCCAGCATTGGCGATGCGCGCTTCAAGCGCTCCGTCATCCTTGTTTGCGCCCATAGCGAGGATTACGCCATGGGCCTCGTCGTCAACAAACCCATGGAAGGGCTCAGCCTGCCGGAACTGCTCGACCAGTTGGATATTGAGCAGACCATCGCCGTGCCCGATCGCGAGGTGCTGGATGGCGGGCCGGTGGGTAATGATCGCGGCTTTGTCCTGCATAGCGGGGACTATCAGTGCGATGGCGCCACCATGGATGTCACCGAAGATGTCTGCCTCACCGCCACGCGTGATGTGCTGCACGCGATCGCTTCCGGCGCCGCACCGCGCACCTCGACCCTTGCGCTCGGCTATTCCGGATGGGGACCAGGCCAGCTGGAAATGGAACTGCAGGAGAATGCCTGGCTGATCGGCCAGCCCGATCCGCAGATCCTGTTCGGCGAGGACCATTCCATAAAATGGGATCTCGCACTGGATATTATCGGCGTCTCCTCAGGCCGGCTGCAATCGGCCCCAGGCCGGGCCTGAGCCTCTAAAGCCCTTGCAGGCGCTGGGTTGCCACCTCGCGCGCCAGCGGCCTGTCAAAGGCAAACCCCTGTGCATAGTCAAATCCGAAGCGACGAAGGGCGTCCAACTGGTCCTGGGTTTCAATACCCTCACCAGTGATCGACATGCCCAAAGTGTGCGCCAGATCCGCTACAGCCTTCAGGATGGCTTCGGTGCGCGGCTCGCCGGTACGCCGGGTCAGACCGGGATCGATCTTGACGCCATCGGCCGGCAGATCTGCAAGCCAGGTGAAGGAGGAATGCCCTGTCCCGAAATCATCGAGCACCAGGCCCGCGCCGACCTGTTTCAGCGCGTCGGCCACCTTGAGCGCCTCCGCAGCATCGCGCAACGCGGCCTGCTCGGTCAGCTCGATCCGCAACGCCTTGCGCGGCAAGCGGTAGCCCTCGATCACGGCCTGCACCAGACCGACCAGACCCTCATGCTCCAAGTCTCGGCCGGTGAGATTGACATGGACGAAGAGGTCCGTGCGCCCGGTGGCCGCATGCCAGTCGGCCAGCGCCTCTGCCGCCAAGAGGATCATGTTTGAGGCCAGGCCCTCATCCTCAAACCGGACCGAGGCAAAGGGGCTGTCGGCTCCGCCGTCCCAGCGCGCAAGGGCCTCAAAACCCATGATCCGGCTGGTATCGGAAACGGCGACTATCGGCTGAAAAACCGGTTGCAGTTCAGGGGCAGTGCCTTCCTGGTGCGGGGCCGCGCCCAGCATGCGCGCGCCGGACAAAATCATGCCCTGCGCCTGATCCGGATTCAGGAATGCCCCGACGAGTTGGATCCGGCGGCCATCCGAGAGGGTCAGCGCGCAATTCACCGAAACTTCACCGCCGGCGAGACTGATCTGAAGACGCGAACGGCTGAGCCCGTCCAGCAAGGGAGCCACCCCGTCCAGAGACCATGTGCCTTTCAGGTCCGCGACGGAAGATTGCGCAACCGTGTGCAGGGCCAGACGCTGTGCGGCGCCATCCCACTGCCAGTGGCCTTCATAGCCCTGATCGGTTCCTGTCTGACTCATGCCCGGTCCTCTTTCAGGCGAGCATAGAGAATATGGTCCTGCCGGCGACCATGAATTTCCAGATAGGCCCGCGCGCGCCCTTCTTTACGGAATCCGCAGCGCTCCAGGACGTTCTGTGACCGCAGATTGCCCGGCAATGTGCCGGCCTCAAGCCGAGCCAGGCCCAGCGCGGAAAAACACCATCTGCAGGCGCAATTGACCGCCTCGGTCATATAGCCCTGCCCCACCGCACTCTGGAGCAGCCAATAGCCCAGCGAACCCATCTGCGCCGGTCCGCGCCGGACATTGGTGATCGAAACCCCGCCAAGCAGGTCCCCGCCCTCGCGCAGGAAGATCAGAAAGACATAGGCACGGTCCTCGCGCCAACCAGTGCGCCAGGCGCGCAGACGACGGGTCCAGTCTTCCTTTGACAGGGCATCCGCCGGCCAACGCGGCTCCCACGGCTCCAAATGCGCGCGGCTTTCCAGCCGGCCTGTCGCCCAGGCGGCATGATCGGCGCGCTCAGGCACACGGATACGCAAACGCTCCGTCAGCAGTTGAACTTCGCGCGCAGGCAGAGCGCTCATCGCGCCGCCGCAAGGCCGAGAATATGCTCACGCACAGCGCTTTGATCGGCGGGAAGAACGCTGAAAACCTCCTCACCACCTACAGCACCGCTGCAGCGCGCCGGAATGCCTACCTGTACACCGGTGGCTTCAGAGACGGTCTCAGGGAATTTCGCGGGATGAGCCGTCGCGAGCACGATATCTGTCGCATTGGAGACAGGGGCACGTTCAGCGGCGAGCGAGCCCACGGCGGTATGCGGGCAGATCGCCCAGTCTGTGCGCGCATGGACACGCTTCATCTCTCCAAGCGTCTCGGCATTTCTCACCGTGCGCGCGGAAAAACCCATGCAGCCGAGCGGGCCGGCGATCGTCTCCGGTAGCTCTACATCGCCGGACTGGGCAAAGGCGCCATAGAGCGCTGAAATCTTGTCGGCATCGCGTCCACTGGCCTCGAACAGGACACGCTCCAGGTTTGACGGCACGGTGATGTCCATGGCCGGGCTGGGCGTCGCGATCGTGGTCGAGCGGCGCATATGGCCGGTTTCCAGCACCTCGCGCAGGGTGTCGTTCTCATTCACCGCACACATCACATCAAAGCCGGAGAGCAGGCCACAGCGCGCGGCAACATAGCCGGCCAGCGCATCGCCCATATTCCCGCTCGGCACAATGAAGCGCAGCGGATGGTCAGCGCCCATATTGGCTTGCGCTGTGGCGTAATAGACAGACTGCGCAGCGATCCGCGCCCAGTTGATAGAGTTCACGCCCGATAGGCCGACCTGCTGAACAAAGCCGGCTTCGGCGAACAGCGCCTTCACAATGGACTGGCACTGGTCGAAATCGCCTTCCAGGGCGAAATTGTGAACATTGTCGGCGCCTGTCGTCGTCATGAACAGGCGCTGGACCGGCGAGATGCGCCCATGCGGGTGCAGGATCACCAGGTCGACATGCTTGCTGCCAGCAAAGGCACCAGCCGCCGCGCCACCGGTATCACCGCTGGTGGCGCAAATGATGGTCATGCGTTTGCCCTGGCGTTCCAGCGCCCAGTCATAAAGCTGGCCGATGAACTGCATCGCCACATCCTTGAAGGCGAGCGTTGGGCCGTGATGCAGCTCCATCAGAAAACGGTTCGGTGCGAGTTGCACCAGTGGCGCCACGCTTTCATGCGCAAAGCCGCCATAGGCCTTCTCACAGAGCGCCAGCATGGTGTCAGCGGAAATCGCATCGCCGGCAAAGGCACCCAGGATGTGCGCCGCGACTTCCGGATAGGACATGCCAGCCTCAGGACGCGCGATCTGAGGGTAGCTCTCGGGCACGTAGAGCCCGCCATCGGGCGCCAGGCCGGCAAGACAGGCTGTCAGGAAATCCACAGGCGCGCTGCCGCCACGGGTGGAAACATACTTCACTTGCGCTCTCCAAAACTCAGCCGGCCGCGGGAATGGTGAAACACCCCATAGATCACTATCAGGGCAATCGCGAGCCCCCACCAGGTGAGCGCATAACCGAAATGACGCTCGGGCGGCAGCGGGTCGAGAAGATCCGGCGCGCCATAGGGGTTTTGTGTTGTTCGCATGCGGGCCGGGTCCTCTGCACTGCGAATGGTCAGCTCGGCCGGCTCGGCCACGGGTATATCCGCATCGCCCAGGCCGTAGCGTGAGAGTATCCCGGCCCGGTCAAAGACATGCCAGAGATTTTCTTCCGGCCGGTTGCGCGCGGAGACGCGTCCCACACGCGGGAATATGCGCACCTCAGCACTCATGCGCAGGCCGCCCGGAACGGCCATCTCGACAGGGTTTATGCCGCCGGTTGCATCTGCTGCCATGAGGAGGGTCGCCTGATCGCTTGTGCGCGTGACCAGCACATAGCGCCGCCAGATCGGCTCACCATCGGCAATGCCATAGACATTCTGCACCGCCTTGCCCGGCAGATCGATCACCTCGACCGAGATGCTCTCAACCGGCGGGAGATTTTCAGGGCCACTACCGCGCTTCTGTTTATAGCGCTCATACTGCCAGTTCCCCAGCATGATCAGGATCGCCAGGCTCACCAGGGTGAGCAGGCTGAGCAGGGGCATGGGGCGAAAGCGCATTGCGAAAACGCCAGGCCGTGAAGCCTGGCGCCGTTTCTAGTGGCCGAAGATCAGGTGCGGCGCCACATAGACGAAGGCAAACAGGAACAGCCAGACCACGTCCACGAAGTGCCAATACCAGGCAGCCGCCTCAAAGCCGAAATGCTTTTGCGGGGTGAAACCACCGCCAAGAAGGCGCCCAAGGCAGACAATCAGGAAGATCGTCCCGATCAGGACGTGTGCGCCATGGAACCCGGTCGCCATGAAGAAAGCCGAACCATACAACGTACCATCGTAGGTAAACTGTGCGTGGCTGTATTCCAGCACCTGCAGGAAGGTGAAGAAGGCGCCGAGCAGGATGGTCAGGATGAGGCCATTGCGCGTGCCGTCGCGGTCACCATGCTGAAGCGCGTGGTGGGCCCAGGTCACCGTGGTGCCCGACAACAGCAAGACGACGGTATTGATCAGCGGCAGATGGAAGGGATCAAAGGTCTCAACACCAGCCGGTGGCCAGTCAGCAAAACGCGACAGACCATCAGCATAGATCGGATTGGTCGCATCCCAGGTGCCACCAACGCGCGCGCCTGAGAAGATGACAAATTCGAAGAAGGACCAGAACCAGGCCACGAAGAACATGACCTCGGACGCAATGAACAGCAGCATGCCGTAACGCAGGCCGATCTGAACAACCGGAGTATGGTCGCCCGCACGGCTTTCCTTCACGACATCGCGCCACCAGCCGACCATGGTGTAAATTATGATGGCAAAGCCGATCAGGCCCAGCCACCAGGTGCCCTGCTCCAGGCCGAACAGGCCCTTCATATAGGTCACCATTCCGATAAAAAGTGTGGCCACGCCAATTGAGCCAATCAGCGGCCAGGGTGAAGGATTTACCAGATGATAGTCGTGATTGACTTCGCCATGGGCCATGGGTCGGCGCTCCAGAAATAGGTCAAATCTTTGAGGATGGTGTTTAGACTGCTCCGCAGGAAATCCGCAATGGCCCTAGTCGAGACTGGCACCATTGGACGCACCCGGCCAGTCGGCCGCTTCGAAGAAGGTGTAGGACAAGGTGATGGTGCGCACATCGTCCATAAGCGGTTTTTCGTCCATGTACGGGTCGACAAAGAAGACCACGGGGAGCGTCTTGGTCTCGCCCGGCCCGATGACGCGCTCTTCGAAGCAAAAGCATTCCAGTTTGTTGAAGTACGGCCCGGCGCGGTGCGGGGTGACATTGTAGCTGGCAATGACAGAAATCGGATGATCGGAGGTGTTGGTGGCCTCATAGAAGGCAAGCCCATGCTCGCCGAGCCGGATCTCATGACTGCGCTCCAGCGGGCGAAAGCGTAGCGGCGCGCCATTGACATTGGCATCAAAGCGGATGGTGACCGCGCGGTCGAGCACATCGCTCGGCGCGGCTTCGGCAATGCGCGTCGTACCGCCAAAGCCGGTGACCCGGCAGAACGTGTCATAGAGCGGCTTGGAGGCAAATGATAGCCCCAGCATGACCAGCGGAATACCAACGAAAAGGAGAGCGGTACGCAGATTCCGGGTCATCACCTCAAAAGCCTCCATCGGGCATCGCCGCGCCCTGGCTGAGCTTGATCATGGTGATCGCCAGCACAGCGACCACAAAGGCGCCGAGCGCCAGCGCCAGCCACAGATTGCGGCGCTTGCGCGCTTTCAGCTCTTCCTCGGTCAGCCGGCGCGGCTCGAACTTTTCCGGCTCAGCCATCACAAAAGCTCCCGCACAGGAAAGCTTAGCCCGAACAGATGCTCCACCAGCAGCGCAGCAAACAGGGCGAAGAGATAGAAGATGGAAAAGGCGAACACGCCGGCCGCAAACTTGTTGTGGGCAGCCGGAGCCTCTTCCTCGCCCGCCCGCGTGCGCAGGAGTTGAATGGAAAGAGCGAGAAAGGCCAGCCCCAGAAGAATTGCCGCCACACTGTAGATCACCCCGCCCAGCCCGGTCATCAAGGGCAGCAGGGAGGTGGCCAGCAGCAGGACCGTATAGAACAGAACCTGCCGGCGAGTATGACGCGCGCCATGCGTGACCGGCAGCATCGGCACGCCGACGCGCGCATATTCCTTATGGGCCAAGAGGGAAAGCGCCCAGAAATGGGGCGGGGTCCACATGAAGATGATGGCAAACAGGATCCAGGCATCCTGTGGCACATTGCCCGTCACCGCAGCCCAGCCGATGACCGGCGGAAAAGCCCCGGCCCCGCCACCGATCACGATATTCTGCGGCGTGGCCCGCTTCAGCCACATTGTGTAGATCACGCCATAATAGACGATGGAAAATGCGAGCAATCCCGCTGCGAGCCAATTGCTGGCGAGCCACATAAGCAGCACCGAAACGCCCGACAGGATCAGCCCCATGCTGAGCGCCTCATCGGCCGGCACGGCGCCAGACGGGATGGGCCGCGTGGCCGTGCGCTTCATCTCTGCGTCAATATCGGCGTCGTACCACATATTGATCGCGCCTGCCGCACCGGAGCCGAGCGCCACGGCAAGGGTCGCGATCGCCGCCATCACCGGGTGCATCTGGATACCCGTCACGCTCTCGGCCGCCACCAGGCCGACAAAAGCGGTGAATACGACAAGCATCATGATGCGCGGCTTCAACAGCTGCACATAATCGCCCGCAGTGGCTGGACGTGATTTAGAAGTGATCGGCAAGTCGGTCATCGGTTCTCAATGGCTCTTTCCCATGGCGAATGCGCCGGGAGATAGCTTCTGCAAGACATATTGCAAAGACGCACACTGAAATCAGCGTGACAATGTAGCCGACACGGCCAATCCACTGCGCGCGCTGCAGGGCTTCAGAATACTCAGTATAGCGCAAGGGCGCGCCGGCGAACATGGCACCTGCCCAAAGGACCAGGCCAATACCAGAAGCCAACAGCAGGAACTGAACGACGCCAAACCAGCGCCGGTAAGCGACCCCGACGAGGCGGTGAAACAAGACGTAGATCACGCCAAAGCCGACAAAGAGGCCCATAAGGCTGGCATGGTAGCGCAGGTTTACCACGACAAAATATGTGTCATGCATGGCGGTATCGACCGTGCTGCGCGACAATTGATGCCCGGTCCAGCCGGCCCAGACCAGTATCGCCAACGCCGCGATAAAAAAGGCGATCGGAAGCTTGTTGGTGCGCCACATGGGAGATCTGCTGTAAAAGTGGAAAGCGCGCGAAACCTTGCCTGGCCCCGCGCGCTCCTTGTCAGAATTTGCGTGCCTCTAGTGGCCGCCTTCACCCTTTACGACCGGCAGGGTCGAGTATTGGTGGAAAGGCGGCGGCGATGACAGGGTCCACTCCAGCGTGGTGGCGCCTTCGCCCCAGGGATTGGACTCAGCCTTGCGCCGGCGGATCGCAGATTCGATCAGCAGGATGAAGAACACCGTGGTGCCGACCAGCGTGATCGCATAGCCGATCGAGGACACATAGTGCCACTGGGTGAAAGCTTCGGCATAATCGATATAGCGACGCGGCATGCCATTTAGGCCCAGGAAGTGCTGCGGGAAGAAGATCACGTTCGAGCCGATGAACATCAGCCAGAAATGCACCTGCGCGAGTGCCTTGTTGTACTTCACACCGAACATCTTCTCATACCAGTAGTACCAGCCGGCAAACAGGCCGAACACGGCGCCCAGCGAAAGCACATAGTGGAAGTGGGCAACCACGAAATAGGTGTCGTGGACCTGGTGGTCGATGCCGGCATTGGCGAGATACACACCCGTCACACCGCCCACGGTGAACAGGAAGATGAAGCCAATGGCCCAGAGCATGGGCACCTTGAAGTCGATCGAGCCGCCCCACATGGTCGCGATCCAGGAGAAGATCTTGATGCCGGTCGGCACCGCGATGATCATGGTCGCGGCCACGAAATAGGCCTTCAAGTCCAGGCTCATGCCCACGGTGTACATGTGATGGGCCCACACGATGAAGCCGATCACACCGATCGAGACCATGGCATACGCCATGCCGAGATAGCCGAAGATCGGCTTTTTCGAGAAGGTCGACACGATGTGGGAAATGATGCCGAAAGCCGGCAGGATCATGATGTAGACTTCAGGGTGGCCGAAGAACCAGAACAAGTGCTGGAACATGAGCGGGTCGCCGCCACCATCGGGCACGAAGAATTGCGAGCCGAAATTGCGGTCGGTCAGCAGCATGGTCAGCGCACCGGCGAGAACAGGCAGAGCCAGCAGAAGCAACACGGCAGTGATCAGCACCGACCAGGCAAAGAGCGGCATCTTGTGCAGGGTCATGCCGGGTGCGCGCATGTTCAGGATCGTCACGATGTAATTGATCGCGCCGAGAATGGACGCGATACCAGCCGTGTGCAGCGACAGGATGAGCAGGTCCATGGCTGGGCCGTCATGGCCCGTCGAACCTGACAGAGGCGGATACAGCACCCAGCCTCCACCAAACCCGTTGAACGCGCCATAACCCGGCACGAACATGGACAAGAGCAGCAACACGAAAGCGACACCCGTCAGCCAGAGCGAGATATTGTTCATCCGCGGAAAGGCCATGTCGGGCGCGCCGATCATCAGCGGCACGAAATAGTTGCCAAATCCGCCAATCAGCGCCGGCATCACCATGAAGAAGATCATGATCAGGCCGTGATAAGTGATGACCACATTGTAAAAATGCTTGGCGGCTTCGATGTCACCGCCGACAAAGCTCGTCAGCACACCAATGCCAGGCTCGGCAAGTTCCCAGCGGATCAGCCCGGACAGGCCATAGCCGACAATCCCCGCCAGAAGCGCGAAGACCAGGTAGAGAACACCAATGTCCTTGTGGTTGGTGGAATAGAACCAGCGCACGAAGAAGCCGGGCTTCCCGTCATGGCCATGATCGGCGCCGTCGAGTGCGATTTCATCCATGGGCATGATTATTGTTCCTCAATCATGGTGACTTCGGCAAAGCGAACAGCCTCGCCATCAAGCGCGGCATCAACAACCTGAACCGCACCTTCAAAATTTCCATTCAGCATTTCTGCAGACCATAGCGCGTAATCCTCTTCAGAAACAACGCGCACCTCAATCGGCATGAAAGCATGGTTTACGCCGCAGAGCTCGGAACACTGGCCGTAATAGACGCCCGGCTCGGTGACCAGGAACCAGCCTTCATTCAGCTTGCCGGGTACAGCATCAGTCTTCACGCCAAAGGAAGGCACGGTCCAGGAGTGGATCACATCTGATGCGGTGGTCTGATAGCGAATATAGCGCCCCACCGGCACAACCATAGGATAATCCACAGCCAGATTCACCGGCTTGGAATCAAAATCTGTCCGCCCCGTCGCGCGCTCATAGTCTTCCTTGTCGGTCGGGCGGCCCTTGTGCAGCGGGTTGGAAACAAAGGATAGCGGATAGCCTTCATCATCGACAATGTCGGCATATTCATAGGTCCAGTTCCACTGGTTGCCCTGCGCCTTCACCGTGATCCAGCCCTTGGCGGCCGCTTCCGGGTAGACATTCGGGTCATCCATATCGCCAGCCTCGGCAATCGCGACCAGATCAGGCTCCTGCTCGATATAGAAGAGGTTGGTGAAGGACGGCAATGCGATGACGGCCAGGATCAGGACAGGGAAAACCGTCCACACGACTTCCACAAGGGTGTTGTGGCTGAACTTGCGCGGCTCGGGATGGGCGCGCTTGTTGTAGCGCACCATCACCCAGGCCAGCAATGCCATGACGAACACGGAGACGACAACCATGATCACCGTCAGGAAGTCATTGAAAAAATGCAGCCGCTCCGCGATACGGGTCGCAGCTGGCTGAAGCCCCAGGGCGCCCGGCGTCGGGCCCGTGGCATGGGCGAGGCCCGCAAGAGATGCGGCGCCAAGACAAGAAACAAGTGTGCGCAAGGCCGAAGACATACCAATCCTCCTAATGTTGATGCATGTACCGCGCGTGCCTATCCGTGGCGAGCGCAAATCGCGGTCATTTTTGTCGCATCAAGGTCGCAGCGTGATTTTTGGGTCCTGCAGGCTTGTGCTATCTTCGCTGGATAACCAAGGGAGGTATAAATGAGAAAAGTCTTTGTCGCCGGAATTGCCTGTTTCACCATGATGGCAGGTACGGCCTCGGCTCAGGCCATCATCATCGGTGGCGGCATGGCCAAGGACTGTTTCCTGTCCGTCCAGGCACAATCCACCCGTTTTAGCGAAGTCGAAGACATGTGCAGTATGGCGCTCGAATCAGAGGTGATGACCCGGGCGAATCGCGCGGCCACTTATGTAAATCGCGGCATCATCCGCATGCGCGCAGGTAACTATGACGATGCGCTAAGCGATTATGATCGTGCGCTCAGCCTGCGCGAAGATCTTGGCGCAGCCTATCTTAACCGCGGTGCTGCCCTGATTTTGGCGGGTGACCATGCCGCCGCCAAGGCCGCGCTCGACCGGGCGATCGAACTGGGCACAAATGATCTGCATGCGGCCCACTATAATCGCGCAATTGCGAAGGAACACACCGGTGACGTCCCAGGAGCCTATTATGATTTCCGGGAAGCAGCCGAACTCAAACCAGACTGGGATTTGCCTCAGTTGCAACTGGAACGGTTCACCGTATCCAACGGCTAGCGATTAGAATTCGTCGGGCAATCCGGTGCGATCGAGATTGCCAAAGCGGGTGACATTGGCATCAAAGGCCAATGTCACCTTGCCGATGGGGCCGTGGCGCTGCTTGCCGATGATCACCTCGGCCGTGCCATAGACCTGGTCCATGCGCTCGCGCCAGCGGGTCCATTTCTCGCTGGAATTGGGATCGTTCGGGTCCGATTGCGGCTCGGTCCGCTCCAGATAATAGCTCTCGCGGAACACGAACATCACCACATCGGCGTCCTGTTCGATCGAGCCTGATTCGCGCAGGTCGGAGAGCTGCGGGCGCTTGTCATCGCGCTGTTCCACCTGGCGCGAAAGCTGCGACAGGGCGATGACCGGGATATTCAGATCCTTGGCCAGTGCCTTCAGCGCCATGGAGATCTGGGTGATCTCCTGCACCCTGTTTTCATTGCCCTTCCCGCCCGCGCTGGTGATCAGCTGGAGATAGTCGATGATGATCATGTCGAGCCCGACCGTGCGATGCAGGCGGCGCGCGCGCGCCGAAAGCTGGCTGATCGAGAGACCGCCTGTGTCATCAATATGCAGCGGCAGATTCTGCAGCTCGGCCACCGCATCGCGGATCTTGTCAAAATCATGCGCCTCCAGTTCGCCGGAGCGGAATTTGTGCGAGCTTATGCCGGTGCGTTCGGCAATGATCCGGGTGGCGAGCTGTTCGGCAGACATCTCCAATGAGAAGAAAGCAACCACCGCACCATCCACGGTTTTACGCGAGCCATCCTCCTGTACCTCGCGCCGGCAAGCGGAGGCGGCATTATAGGCGATGTTCGTCGCCAGCGACGTCTTCCCCATGGAAGGTCGGCCGGCGAGGATAATGAGATCAGACGGATGCAGCCCGCCGAGCTTGTGATCGAGATCATCGAGATGGGTTGCGATGCCGGCAATCTTGCCGTCGCGCTGGAAAGCGGCCTCGGCCATCACCAGCGATTCGCGCACTGCCGTACCGAAATCGGTAAAACCGCGCTGGTTTGAGCCGCGCTCGGCCAGCGCAAACAGCTCGCGTTCAGCCATTTCAATCTGATCGCTGCCACTCTGGCCCGCTTCGGGCGCCAGCGCGCGCCCCTTCAGGCCCGTGCCGATAGAGAGCAGTTCCCGACGCACAGCAAGATCGCGGATGATGCGTGCATAATCGGTCACTTCCGGCCCGAAAGCTGCGCTTTCGAGCAGATCGGCCAGATATGTTGCTCCACCAATCACGGTAAGCTGGTCGGTGCGCTCGAACTGTTCGCGCAAGGTCACGCCATCAGCCACCCTGCCCTGCTCGATAAGACCGGAACAGGTTGCATAAATCTCCTGATGGGCAGGGGCATAGAAATCTTCCGCGCGGAGAATCTCTGTCACACGCTGATACGCATTATTGTCGAACAGGATTGCACCCAGCACCGCAGCTTCTGCTGCGAGATTGTTGGGCACGTCGACGCTCGGGAGGTCATGATCTTTCGCCATGGACCTGATTAACCAAATTTGAGTTGCTTTTCGCGGCTTGACATCCATCCGTTCGCGGATGGTTCCAAGCTGTCCCCAATCTCTGATTCGCCTTGGAAAAACTTTTCCAGCGAGATCAAAGGAAAAGCCGCAACGCGGGAGCGCTGCGGCTTTGGAAAGTTCCTCGCGGGAAGCCTGTCCCGCTTGTTTCCACTTGATCCGCCACAGCCCTCATCCTGAGCGGAGACGAAGGACGAGGGCGAGCAGCGAAGAACAACTCTTCAACTCTCCGCCCCATGGTTCGTCTCCGCTCACCATGAGGCTGAAAGCGGATCATGCGACCGTCAGCCGAAAACTAGTCCTCGTCACCACCGCCGATCTGGTCGGCCATTTCAGCAGCAGCCTCGGCCATCTCGCCGGCCTGCTCTTCGTCAATGGCGCGCTGTTCGGCCTGCAGGGTTTCCAGAACGTCCTCACCAGCGGCCTGACGCTCGGCTTCGTCTTCGGAGCGGGCCACATTGACCTGCACCGTCACGGAGACCTCAGCGTGCAGGCGGATGCCAACATCATAGACGCCGATCGCCTTGATCGGTTGGTTCAGGATCACCTGGCTGCGCGACACATTGTGTCCGGCTTCCTTGGCCGCCTCGGAGACGTCGCGGGCGCTGACAGAACCATAAAGCTGACCGGTTTCGCCCGACTGGCGGATCAGCACGAAGGTTTCACCTTCCAGCGACTGGCCTTCGGACTCAGCTGCGGCGCGGGCATCGGCATTGCGCTGCTCGATCACCTCACGCTCGGCCTCGAAACGGCGGCGGTTGCGCTCGGTCGCCAGAAGCGCCTTGCCCTGCGGGATCAGGAAGTTGCGGGCATAGCCGTTCTTCACATTCACTTCGTCACCAATGGTGCCGAGCTTTTCCACGCGCTCAAGAAGGATAACTTGCATCTCTCAATCCTCCTATTTCACGGCAAAGGGTAGAAGCGCGAGAATGCGCGCGCGCTTGATGGCGCGGGCGAGCTTGCGCTGGTTCTTGATGTTCACCGCCGTAATCCGCGAGGGGACGATCTTGCCCTTCTCGGAGATGTAGCGTTGCAGCAGTTTGACATCCTTATAGTCGATCTTCGGAGCTTTCGCGCCGGAGAACGGGTCCACCTTGCGCCGGCGGCCGAACGGGCGGCGGGCCGGGAGATTGGTGATATTCATGCCAGAGGCGTTTTTGCTAGCCATGTCTCAATCTCCTAGCGACGGTCGCCGCGGTCGCTGCGCTCGCCACGGTCCTTGCGGGCCACGATTGGCGAGGGCTCTTCGTCGAGTTCATCGACACGGATGGTGAGGTAGCGCATCACATCGTCGGAGATGCGGTGGCGGCGCTCGATCTCGTGGATCGCATTGGCCGGGCCGTCAACATTCAGAAGGCTGTAATGGCCCTTGCGCTGTTTGTTGATCGGATAGGCCAGGTTGCGCAGGCCCCAATACTCCGTCTTGGAGACTGTGGCGCCTTTTTCGCGCAGAAACTCTGCCAGTTCTTCGGTGAGGGTCTCAGCCTGGGCAGGCGAGATATCAGGTCGTGAAATCACGACATGTTCGTAGTAAGCCATTCTCTCTTTCCCGTTTTGGAAAGCGGCGCAGCCGGGCGGGAAACCCGTGCCACGATGGCCCCTGCCATGGGAGACCATTCTCCGGGCAGGACCGCAATCCAGTGCAAGGCGCGGTATTAGCCAGAGACGGCGCAGAAAATCAACCGCCTTGCGCTTTTGTTTTGCACAGACTAGGCCGCGCCGAAACGAAGACGACTCACAGAAGGGAGACGGCATGGGCAAACTGGCATTTCTGTTCCCCGGCCAGGGCAGCCAGGCGATCGGCATGGGCAAGGAACTGGCAGACGCCTTTCCTTCGGCACGCGCTGTGTTCGAGGAAGTCGACAGCGCGCTCGACCAGGATCTTTCCGGCCTGATGTGGGATGGCGATATCGAAACGCTGACCCTGACCTCCAACACTCAGCCTGCACTGATGGCGCACTCTCTCGCGACTATGAAGGCGCTGGAGACCGAGTTCGGCGTGGATGTGACGGCAGCGGCCTTCGTGGCCGGCCATTCTCTCGGCGAGTATTCCGCGCTGGCTGCGGCTGGCGCGATCAGCATTGGCGACACGGCAAAACTTCTGCGCGTGCGCGGCGATGCCATGCAGGCCGCTGTGCCGGCAGGTGAAGGCGCCATGGCCGCCCTCTTGGGTGCGGACCTTGAGCAAGCTGAAGCGGCCTGCGCGGCCGGCCGTGCCACCGGCGGCGCTTGCGAAATCGCCAATGACAATGCGCCGGGCCAACTTGTCCTTTCAGGGTCCAAGGCAGCCATCGATGCCGCCTGCGAGCATGCCCGCGCCAATGGCGTGAAGAAGGCCGTGCCGCTCACGGTTTCGGCCCCTTTTCATTGCTCACTCATGGCGCCTGCTGCCGAAGCCATGTCTGCTGCGCTCGCTGAAACGGAAATCAAGGCGCCGAAAGTGCCTGTGGTCGCGAATGTCACGACTGAGCCAACCACGGATCCGGCAACCATCTCCACAAATCTGGTCGCGCAGGTCACAGGTCGGGTACGCTGGACCGAGACAATTAAGTTCATGGTATCTGAAGGCGTGGACACCACAGCCGAAGCCGGGACAGGAAAAGTTCTCACTGTCATGCAAAGGCGAATCGACAAGAGCCTGAAGGGCTTTACGCTCGCCACACCGGAAGATCTGGAAGCCTTCGCGGCGGCTATGAAAGGATAGACGACATGTTTTCTCTTGAAGGACGCACGGCGCTGGTCACCGGCGCTTCCGGTGGCATTGGCCGCGAAATCGCGCTCACCCTGTCTCAGGCCGGCGCCAAGGTGGCTCTGTCCGGAACGCGTGAGAGCGTGCTGGAAGAGGTCAAGGCCACACTGCCTGGCGAAGGCGCGGTGGTGACCTGCAATCTCTATGATGGCGAATCTGTCGACGGCCTGGTCGGCAAGGCTGAAGAGGCCATTGGCCTGCTCGATATCGTGGTCGCCAATGCAGGGATTACGCGCGATGGGCTGCTTCTGCGCATGAAGGACAAGGATTTCGAGGATGTCCTGACGGTCAATCTCGCCTCCTATTTCCGCCTCGCACGCGCCGCCATCAAGGGCATGATGAAACGCCGCCATGGCCGTATCATCGGCATTACCTCAATTGTCGGCGTCACAGGAAACCCCGGCCAGGCGAATTATTGCGCTTCCAAGGCTGGCATGATCGGTTTCACCAAATCGCTCGCCCAGGAAATCGCCAGCCGGGGAATCACCGCCAATTGCGTGGCCCCGGGTTTCATCGAATCACCGATGACGGACGAACTCCCGGAAAAGCAGAAAGAAGCCCTTCTGGGCCAGATTCCCACCGGCCGTCTTGGCCAGGGGAGCGACATTGCCGGGGCCTGTCTCTACCTCGCCAGCGACGCTGCCAGCTATGTCACCGGACAGACGCTGCACGTGAATGGCGGCATGGCGATGGTCTAAAGCTCTGCACTGCAACAGGGATCGCAGCTTGTCGCATCAGAGACCTGTGTGCTAACGGCAACACCAAGGCCTGAATACAGGCCCCTAATTCAGACATCAAAAACAAGAGGTGCCTCATGTCTGACGTTTTCGAGCGTGTTAAGAAAATCGTTGTCGAGAATCTCGACGTGGAAGCCGACAAGGTTGCCGAACCAGCCAGCTTCATCGACGATCTCGGCGCAGACAGCCTGGACCTGGTCGAACTGGTCATGGCTTTCGAGGAAGAGTTCAATATCGAGATCCCCGACGAAGTGCAGGAAAACATCCGCACCGTTGGCGATGCGGTAAAGCACATCAAGGAACACGTGTCCTAAGCCATTCAAAACAAGAAACCGGGAGGCGGCATGCGGCGCGTTGTTGTAACAGGAATCGGACTGGTAACCCCCTTGGCCAATGGCCGGGAGGCAAGCTGGTCCAGGCTCATCGAGGGAAAATCGGGCGCAGGCCCGATCGACCTTTTCGATACAGCCAACGTGCCATGCAAGATCGCCTTCCAGGTGCCGTGGGTCGGTGGCCGCGGCGGGGGCGAAGGCGATGAACACGCCTTTGATCCCGATGCCGTAACCTCGGCAAAGGAACGCCGCCGGATTGATGAATTCATTCTCTACGCCATGGCCGCAGCCGATGAGGCCATGGCAGATTCCGGCTGGAAACCGGAAACCGATCATGATCAGCACCGCACCGGTGTGATGATCGGCTCCGGCATTGGTGGACTGCAGTCCATCTACGACACCGCAATCACCCTGCATGAAAAGGGCGCGCGCAAGGTCAGCCCCTTCTTCATCCCCTCGGCCCTGATCAACCTCGCCTCCGGCCAGGTCTCGATCCGCCATGGGCTGAAAGGGCCGAACCATTCGGTCGTCACCGCCTGCGCCACCGGCGCGCACGCCATTGGCGACTCCGCGCGTCTGATCAAATATGGCGACGCCGATGTCATGCTGGCGGGCGGGGCCGAGGCGGTGATCTGCGAGTTGGGCATTGCCGGCTTCTGCGCAGCCAAGGCCATGTCGACCAATTTCAACGATACCCCCACCAAGGCCTCGCGCCCCTATGACCGCGACCGCGACGGCTTCGTCATGGGCGAAGGCGCCGGCATCCTCATCCTGGAAGAATATGAGCACGCCAAGGCGCGCGGCGCGAAAATCTATTGCGAAGTCATGGGCTATGGCCTGACCGGCGATGCCTATCACATCACCGCCCCGGCCGAAGGCTCCGAAGGCGGCTTCCGCGCGATGCAGATGGCCATGGGCCATGCCGGCATCGACCCTTCCGAGGTCGACTATGTCAACGCGCACGGCACCTCCACGCCCAAGGGCGATGAGGGCGAGGTCGGCGCCGTGGAACGCCTGTTCGGCGACCATTCGAAAAATCTCTCCCTGTCCTCGACCAAGTCCGCAATCGGCCACCTGCTGGGCGCGGCTGGCGCGGCCGAAGCGGCCTTCTGCGCCCTGGCGATCCGCGACCAGGTGATGCCGCCAACCCTCAATCTCGACAATCCCAGCGTGGACACGGCGATCGACCTGATCCCGAACACCGCCAAGCGTGCGCAGGTGCGAGCTACAGTGTCGAATTCCTTCGGATTCGGCGGCACCAACGCATCTCTCGTAATGCGAGCTGTAGATTAACCAGACGGGGTTTTGGGGCACCAGCAAGGAGGCGCGCATCTCATGAAAGCGCTTGGCACCCTGTTCACCCTTCTGGTGATCCTCGGCCTGGCAGCTGCCGGCGCCGGTTATATCTGGTACCAGGATTCCGTCACGCGGCCCGGTCCGCTCGCTGAAGACACTGTCTTCGACGTCAGTCAGGGCGAGACACTGGTCAGTGTCGCAAACCGCGCTGAGACAGCAGGCATCATCCGTGATGACCGCGTCCTGCGCCTGCATGCCCGGCTGAAGGGTGAGGAAACCGCCATCAAGGTGGGCGAGTTCGCCCTGCCCGCCGAAATCAGTATCGAGGATTTCCTCACCCGCCTGGTGGCCGGCGATGTGGTGCAATACACCATCACCATCCCCGAAGGCCTCACCACAGCGCAGATCGCCCGGCGCCTGGAAGCCGACGACCGGCTGGAAGGCCCCCTGCCCGATCCACTGCCCGCCGAGGGCGAATTGCTACCGGAAACCTATGCCTTCACCACCGGCACGACGCGCGCAGATTTGCTCGCCCGCATGGTAGCCGAGCAGGACAAGCTGATCGAGCGGCTCTGGCCAGACCGCGCCGATGACTTGCCTATCAGCACACCTGAGGAGGCCATCATCCTGGCCAGCGTGGTGCAGAAGGAAGCTTCCGGGCAGACTGAATATGGCCCTGTCGCCAGCGTCTTCATAAACCGGCTGAACTTTCCCATGCGCCTGCAAAGTGATCCGACAGTGATCTATGGCGTCTCCCAAGGCGAGCCGCTCTATAATAGCCGGGGGGAACGTCGCACGCTCTACCGTTCAGAGCTGGAGCGCGACACGCCCTGGAACTCCTATACGCGCGACGGCCTGCCCGCCACGGCCATCGCCAATCCCGGCCGCGGGGCGATTGAAGGCGTGCTCAACCCGCCCGAAACCGATTTCTACTATTTCGTCGCCGATGGCACAGGCGGTCATGCCTTCGCCCGCACGCATGATGAGCATATTCGCAATGTCGCCGCCTATCGCGACTATGAACGGCGCGAGATCGCGCGGGAGCGCAGCAATTGACGAGTTCGATCAACTCTATGACCGGCTTCGGCGCTGCTCGAGGCGAGGCCGATTGGGGCAGCTGGACGGTTGAGGCCAAAAGCGTGAATGGGCGCGGGCTGGATGTACGAGTTAACACGCCGCCAGGCTTGGACCGGTTGGAGGCCACCGCTCGCAAACTGGCCAGTGAACGTTTCAAGCGCGGCAATCTGCAGATCGCCGTACGCGTGGATCTCAGCGATGCGGCCGGCGATATCACAATCAATACCGAGATCCTTGGCCAACTCCTGGCGGCTCTGCGCAACGCTGCTGATTTCGAGCAGCCGGTTACCACAGATGCTGTCGCCACACTGCTTTCAATGAAAGGCGTGGTGGAGACCGCCAGTCAGGATGTGCGCAACCTTGCCGACAATAAGGCTGCCATCAGCGCACTGGAAGCCGGGCTGGCAGGTGCACTAGATAGCTTGGCCGAAGCGCGCGCACGCGAAGGCGCGAGCCTGTTTGACCTCTTCACCAATCTGATCACGGACTTCCGGCTGACATGCGACGGCGCCGAAGTTGCAGCACAAGACCAGCCCACGCGCCTGCGTGAGCGCCTGGAAACCCAACTTTCCGAAATCGGTGGGGGCGACAAGGTGGAAGCAGACCGCCTTGCCGCAGAGATCGCCCTGTCTGTCGCCAAGGCCGATGTGCGTGAAGAACTGGATCGGCTCGTCGCACACTTCTCAGAGGCGGAAAACCTCCTCTCGGAAGGCAGCCCGGTAGGTCGGAAACTCGACTTTCTGAGCCAGGAAATCGGTCGCGAAGCCAATACGCTGTGCTCAAAATCTGCCTCGCTGGAATTGACCAATGCGGGTCTCGCCCTCAAAGCCTTGAATGATCAGTTCAAGGAGCAGGCGGCCAATGTCGAATAAGTCCATAGACCGGCGTGGATTGATGCTTGTGATCTCCAGCCCGTCCGGGGCTGGGAAAACCTCGCTGTCGCGCAAACTGATGGAAGAATTCGACGATGTGGTCCTGTCGGTCTCGGCCACGACGCGCGACCCACGCCCGAACGAGGAAGAAGGCACGGACTATTATTTCAAATCGCGCGAGACCTTCCAGCAGATGATTGCTGAGGGCGCATTCCTCGAATGGGCGCATGTCTTCGACCGGTTTTACGGCACACCGCGCGCCGACACCGAGGCCAAGCTGGATGCCGGCCAGGATGTGATCTTCGATGTCGACTGGCAGGGTGCCGATGCCCTGCACGACCAGATGCCCAATGATGTCGTGTCCGTCTTCGTTCTGCCGCCCTCGATCGAAGCCCTTCGCGATCGCCTCGCCAAGCGCCCCGGCTCCACGCCGGAAAATGTCGACCGGCGCATGGCCGATGCGGAAAAGGAAATCCGCCACTGGCGGCGCTATGACTATTGCATCGTCAATGATGATTTCGACGCGGCCTACAGCCAGCTGCGCCGCATTCTGCTCACCGAGCGGATGAAGCGCCTGCGCCAACGCCGGTTGGAGCCGCTCGTGCGCGGCCTGTTGGGTGAGGGGTAAGGCCTTCTCCTGGGACGGAGGCCCCAAAAGCAAGGCACCTTGAGCACTTTAAGTTTTGAACGGAAACACTTGCGATCCGCGAATCCCCGCGAAAGCGGGGATCCATGGACGAAAGAAGCAGCCAGGTGCTCTCGGTTGATAAATCGGTCCGTGGACACCTGCTTTCGCAGGTGTCTGCGGTGGAAGTACGTTTCAACTGAAGCTTAAGACATTCTAGCCCGCAAAGCCGCGCTCTTTCATCCGGCCATACCAGGCGCCGAGATTTTCATGCTCGCGTTGCGGCAGCCAGCGCATCACGCCGCAAAACCCGCACGCGACATAGAGCGTGATGTCGGCAATTGAAAACCGCCCGGCGGCCACAAACTCATGTTCTGCCAGATGCGCATCCAGCTTTTTCGCGAAGGCTTTGGCGTTGCGCTCGCCCTTGGCCGCGGCCTCTGCCGATTGCGGGTTTTCGAGCGGCGCCATGACTGGATGTGCGTTGCGGAACCAGGTCGCAAACTGGATGAAGAACATCAGCTCGATGCGCCGGTCCCACATTTCGATCTGAGCTTTTTCGAGTGGCGTTTCACCCATCAGGTTCGGCTCTGGAAACAGGCCCTCGAAATAGGTGCAGATCGCCCGGCTCTCGGTGATGCAGGTGCCATCATCGAGCACAAGAACCGGCACCTGGGCAAAGGGGCTGAGCGCGCGATACTCTGTGCTTCTATGCTCCATCTCCATGATGGAGATCTCCTCGATTTCCACCGCGTCGAGCTTGCCCTTGGCGCGCAGGAACTGCACCACGCGCTCCGGATTGGGCGCCTTGGGCGAGTGATAGAGCTTCATGAATTATCCTCCCTTGGCGCTAGTCAAAGTGCGCCTTCACGCCCACTGTGGCATTCAGCGGCTCGCCGGGAAAGTAGCGCGGATTGCCAAAGGCGAAATCGGCGCGGTCAGCATACCGCTCATCTGTGAGGTTGCGCAGGATCAGGAAGAGATCCAGCCCGTCAGTCAGGGCATAATCGCCACGCGCACTGAAGACCGTGTGGCCGGGATAGTCAGCCGTGTTTGCCGGGTTGGTGTAATATTCGCCGACATATTCGCTAGAAAAGCGCAGGCTGATCGCATCTGTTGGCGTCCAGACCAGGGCAAGGTCCCCCAGCCATTCCGGGGCGCTGTCGATCTCATCTCCGTCGCGAATGGATTCCGATGCGTTACCCGTCATGCGATCGAACGCATAGGTCTGGTCTGACCAACTCACCTGACCGTCAAGTTTCAGCGTGTCAGGAAGGATCTGCCAGCTGAATACGCCTTCAATGCCGGTATGCTCTGTTGCGCCATCTGTAACATTCAGGCCGTCACTGTCACGGAAGAAGTAGTTCTCCTTCTCCATATGATAGGCGGAAATGTCATAGAAAAGCGCGCCATCCAGAGCTTCGCCCCGCAGGCCGATCTCAATTGAATCAAGGCTTTCTGGTTCGATTTCGCCGGCGTTCTGCCGAAATTGCAAGCGATAGAGATCACTGACTTGCGGTACACGTTCGCCACGGGAGTAGTTTGCGTAGAGATCGACATCGCCCAGCGTCCAGATCGCGCCGAGCTTGGGTGTGACGAGGTCGAACGCATCGGTGCGGTCTTCGGGCACCTTGAACCGGCCGCCAGTATAAGGCGCGATATTGGTCGTGTAGTCGAAATGGTGGCTTTCCGCGCGCAGGCCGGCGACCACGCGCAGGTCATCCGTCACATGCCAGGTCGCCTCGCCCCACAGAGCAATGCTGCGCGTGTCGACCTC
>JALEGE010000075.1 GCA_022760335.1 Hyphomonadaceae bacterium | reverse complement strand
TCTTTTTCGCGCAGGAAATGCTAGGCCGCGCCATCCTTACCCAATCAGCCGGAGCCCCCGCCATGACGGATTCAGGCCATGATGATCTCGCCATCGCCAGACAGGTCATCGCCATCGAAAAGGGCGGTCTTGAGGCCCTGTCTGATGCGCTGTCCGACAAGTTCGTGCAGGCTGTCGATCTACTGATAGACTGCCCAGGCTATGTCATCGTTGCCGGCGTCGGAAAGTCCGGCCATATCGGCCAGAAGATCGCCGCCAGCCTCGCCTCCACGGGAACGCCGTCTTTCTTCCTGCACCCGACCGAGGCCAGCCATGGCGATCTCGGCATGGTGGTACCCGGCCGGTCTGTGGTATTGGCAATCTCCTATTCCGGCGAGAGCCGCGAACTGATCGACCTCTTGCGCTTTTGCAAAGGCGCGGGCGTGCCCGTGGTCGGCATGACCCGCTCGGCGATCTCCCTTCTGGGCCGCAACAGCGATGTCGTGCTGGAGCTGCCTGTTCATGAAGAAGCGTGCCCGAATGGCCTGGCACCAACCACGTCAACTACGATGACACTGGCTATGGGCGATGCGCTGACCGTGGCATTAATGGCGCGGCGCGGCTTCAGTCAGGAGCAGTTCGGATCAGTGCATCCTGGCGGCAAGCTCGGCAAGTCACTGCACACTGTGGGTGACTTCCTGATGGATCGTAACGACCCCGTGCCGGTGGTGGCCCATGATGCCGGTTTCGAAACCGTGGTTTCAGCCATTGCCGAAGGCCGCCAGGGGTGCGTCGCCGTGCTCGACGATGAGGGAAAATATATGGGCATCATCACAGATGGTGATCTGCGCCGCGCTATGGCGCCCGATGCCCCACGCGACAACGCCAAGGCCATGATGACGCCAGGCGGCACCACTTTCCTGCTCCAGGACCGCATCGCCCTGGTCATCGACACCATGACCCGGCTGCGGATTTCCAATGGCTATGTGCTGGAAGACGCAAAACCCATCGGCATGGTCCACACCAAGGACCTGCTGGCGGAGGGATATATCTAGAGTATCTCAAGTTTCAGTCGAAACGTATTTACGCCGCAGACACCTGCGCCCTTCGACTTCGCTCAGGATGAGAGCGGGTGTCCATGGACCATTCCATCACCGGGAGCGCTTGGCTGTTTCTTTCGTCCATGGATGCCTGCCTTCGCAGGCATTCACGGATCTTGGGGTTTTCACCAAAAACTAAAGCACTCTAAACCGGGATCGGGCCTTCCGCGGCGATCTCATGCAAGCGTTTGAGGCGTTCCAACAGTGGGCGGGCGGAGGTTAGCGGCAGGCAGCTCGGCCCGTCGCAGAGCGCCTTGTCGGGCTCGGGATGGAATTCCAGGAACACACCGTCGGCGCCGCTCGCTACCGCCGCCGCCGCGATCACTGCCACGCCCTCGCGCCGCCCGCCGGTCGAGCCGCCTGCCGTGCGCGGATCGGCGCCGGGCAGCTGGACCGCATGAGTGGCATCAATGGTCACCGGCACACCGAGCGATTTCATCATCGGGATGCCGAGCATGTCCACGGTGAGATTGTTGTAACCAAAACTCACGCCCCGCTCGCACAGAATAGTCGGGTTGTCTGAGGTCACCTCACCGACCTTGGAGATGATGTTCTTGGTGTCCCAGGGCGCCATGAATTGGGCCTTCTTCACATGCAGCCAGCCCCCACGCGCGGCAATGGCCTTCGCACCAGCCACCACAAGGTCGGTCTGGCGGCAGAGAAAGGCTGGGACCTGGAGGATATCGGCCACCTCGCAAACCGGTTCGGCCTGCTCGATCTCGTGATAGTCGGTGACGACCGGCACGCCGAGCTGCGCCTTTACATCCGCAAGGATTCTCAGCCCGTCCTCCAGTCCCGGCCCACGATAAGAGGTGATTGAAGACCGGTTCGCCTTGTCAAAGCTCGCCTTGAAACAATAAGGCAGGCCCAGCTCGTCGCAGAGCGCTTTCAACTCGGCCCCCACACGCAGCGCGAGGTCGCGATCCTCCAGCACATTCAGCCCCGCCATCACGAAAAGTGGCTGGCCGGTACCGATGGAGAGGCCGTGATTTTTCGAGGTCAGGGAAGTCATGGCGAGGCCTTTTTTTCAGGAAATCCACAAGGATGACGATCTAGGGGCGGACATCCCAGGCGACAAGCTCCAGGTCGAACTCGCGTACAGCAATCACACCATATGCCCCTGTGCGCAGTTTCAGCGGCGCCTTGCCCGCCGCGCCGGCGGCCGCCAGCGCAAACCGGGCAACACCATTGCTGGTCACGGCGATCATATCGCCTTCGCCATGGTGGGTCTCGATGAGCAGATCCTTCCAGGCCTGCACCAGGGCGGCAGGGTCGACCTGCCAACCATCGGGCACGCGCGCTTCGCTCTCCCAGGCGGCCAGTGCGTCCTCGCCGATCCGTGCAATCACCTGGTCTTCCGGCTTGCCCTCATCCGGGCCATAATCAACCTCACGCAGCCGCTCGTCCACCTGCACATGCAAAACACCGAGCGCATCGGCGATAGCCTGGGCGGTTTGCAATGTGCGCTTCAGCGGACCGGCAATGACGCGAACAGGTTGCGTCTCGAACTCTGCAAAATGCATGGCCAGTGCCCCAGCCTGTAGCTGGCCAGAGGTAGACAGATCGAGATCCGTTCGCCCACCGACGCGCAATACCGTGTCACCCTTGTCAAAGGTGTTGCCGTGGCGGACGATATAGAGGTGTTTCATTCCAGCAACCTGCGCATCGGGTCGCCGTGATGGGCGATCAGCTGCTCAGCATAGGCTGCATCTTCCGGCGTATCCACGCCCCACATGGAAAGGGTTGAAGGCTCGACCTCAATCGTCTGGATCGCGACACCGTTTTCCAGGAAACGCAACTGCTCCAACCCTTCCAGGGCTTCATAATGACCGACCGGTGCGGAGGTGAAAAGCTCCAGCGCATCCATCGTGTAGCCATACAATCCGATATGCCTGAACACGGGCGAAAATGGGTCTTCGTCGCGCAGTTTCTCTTCTTTCCGGATCGCCGGCAGCACCTGTTTGGAAAACCAGAAAGCGCGCCCGTCGGCCCCACGCACACAGCTTGTCCCGCTGAAGGGCTGGCTCTGTTTCTGGCGGCGTACCTCATCGAGCGCATCCCAGGTGAGGCGGATCACAGGCGTGACCACTGGCGCGCCGGTCTTGTCCGCCGTATCGATCAGCGCCTCGATCTGCTCCGGAGGCGTGAAGGGCGCATCGCCCTGCAGGTTCACGACGAAATCCGGCAAAGTCTCCATCATCCGCGCGGCCGCTAGCGCCCGGTCCGTGCCCGAGGGCAGTTCCGGGTCAGTCATCACCACCCTTGCGCCGAAACCTTCCGCATGGGCGAAGATCTCGTCATGGTCGGTCGCGATCACGGCTTCGACATGCTCGCTATGCGCGGCCACAGCTTTGGCAATGCGGTAGACACGCTCCAGCAGGGTCACGCCGGCAATCGGGTGCAGCGGCTTGGCGGGAAAGCGCGTTGAGCCGTGCCGGGCTGGAATCACGATCAGCGTCCGCATCGGGGCGCCTCCTTTTAGGATTGGGTCAAGCCCTTGGCCTACTCCACCGTCACCGATTTGGCGAGGTTGCGCGGCTGGTCGACATCCGTGCCGCAAGCGACCGCGGTGTGATAGGAGATCATCTGCACGGCCAACGTCATGATCACCGGCGCGGAATAGAGCCCGCCCGACGGCATGACCAGCGTGCGCGCAGCCGATTTCGAACCCACCTCGGCGCCGGCCGCGTCCGTGATCAGCGTGACATCGGCCCCGCGCGCGGCAACCTCCTGCATGTTGGAGACGGTTTTCTCCATCAGCTCATCCTTCGGCGCGACGACGAGAACCGGCGTGCCGGGCTCGATGAGGGCGATGGGGCCATGCTTCAGCTCGCCGGCAGCAAAGCCCTCGGTCGGGATATAGCTGATTTCCTTCAGCTTCAGCGCGCCTTCCAACGCTATGGGGAAGAAGGGTCCGCGGCCGAGATAGAAGATCTGTTTCGCGCCCACGAGATGCGGGGCGATGGCCTTGGCATCCTCTTCCTGGGTCAGCGCTTCAGTGACGAGACGCGGCAGGGCCATCAGGTCGCGGGCATGAGCGGAGACGGCGGCGGCATCCAGCGTGCCCCGCGCCCGGCCTGCGGCAATGGAGAGGGCTGCGAGCACGACGAGCTGGGCGGTAAAGGCCTTGGTCGAGGCAACACCGATTTCCGGGCCGGCGGCGGTGGGCGCGAGCGCGGTGACTTCGCGGGCAATCGAGCTTTCCGGCACATTGACCACGCCGAGCGTTGGCACTTTCGCCTCAAGGCAATGGCGCATGGCGGCCAGCGTGTCGGCTGTCTCACCCGACTGGCTGATGAAGAGCGCCGGGCCAGAGGCCGGCAGCACCGGGTCGCGATAGCGGTATTCCGACGCAATATCGGTCTCGAACGGCAGGCGCGCGGATTTCTCGAACCAGTACTTCGCCACGCAGGCGGCGTAATAGGCCGTGCCGCAGCCAATCGCGACGGCGCGGTCAGCCTCCTTGAACAGCGGGTCGAATTTCGACGTCTCGACCAGCGTGCCCTCGGCCGCGTCCAGATACGGCGCAAGCGAGCGGGAAATGCTCTCAGCCTGCTCATGGATTTCCTTCAGCATGAAATGGGCATACTCGCCCTTTTCGGCCATGGCGGCACTCGCCGCGCTCTGCACCACGGGGCGATCCACGCGTTCATTCGCGCTGTTGTAAATTTCCGCGCTGGCCGGGGTGACGACCACCCAGTCGCCTTCCTCCAGATAGCTCAGCTTGCGGGTATAGGGCGCCAGCGCAAAGGCATCGGAACCAAGGAACATCTCGCCCTCGCCATAGCCCAGCACCAGCGGCGAGCCCTTGCGCGCGCCGATCATCACGCCGTCATGGCCTTCGAAAATCGCGGCAATGGCAAACGCGCCTTCCAGCTGGGGCAGCACGGCCTGCATGGCCGATTTCGGGTCCGCGCCCTCTTCCAGTTCGCGATGCAACAGATGGGCAATCACCTCGCTGTCGGTCTCGGTCGCGAACTCGTGGCCATATTTGGCAAGCTCGGCGCGGTGATCCTGGAAATTCTCGATGATGCCATTGTGGACAATGGCCACCGGGCCAGAGCGATGCGGATGGGCATTGCGTTCGGTCGGCGCGCCATGGGTGGCCCAGCGCGTATGGGCAATGCCGAGATGACCGTCGACGGGATCGGATTTCAGTGCCGTGCGCAAATTCGCGATCTTGCCTTCGGCTCGGCAGCGTTCCAGCCCGCTCTCGCTGATCACGGCTAGGCCAGCACTGTCATATCCACGGTATTCCAGCCGCATCAGGCCGCGCACCAGGCGGCTCGTGACTTCCTTGTTTCCCGTGATCCCGACAATACCGCACATCGCCTGACGCTCCTCGTTCAACTCAACTCTTCGCGGCCCGCCCTGCCTGTATGACAGCGTGCCTAGACGGCTTTTTTCGGGCGCTCAATTCACGCCTGCACGGGCAAAGGACATATTTCGTGAACTGAACGCGTTGCTTGACCCTGAACGGATTCGCGCGGATGCGGGCACGATGACTGCTCGTGCACAAACTTCTCCGTTGCTGATTGCTGCCCTGGCTGTGCTGTCAGGCTGCCTGATTGATGTTTGCATCAAATATCTGGCGACCGATATTCATGTGGTTGCTCTTACCGTCTGGCGGTTCCTGTTTGGCGGTGTGTATGCGCTTGGTATCTTCCTGGCGCTGCGCCGGCCCTGGCCACGCTGGGAAGCCTGGCGGTTTCATACTATGCGCGGCGCTGTGCATCTGGCGGCGGCGATGGGATTCTTTTTCGCGCTTACCGAGCTCGGCCTCGCCGAGGCGACCGTGATGGGCTTTACCGCCGCGCTGATGATCGCGCCGATTGCTCGGGTCCTGCTGGGCGAGCGGTTTGGCGCCGTCAGTGTTGGCGCCGCCGTGATCGGTTTTGCCGGCGCGGCCGTGGCGCTGTCCGGTGATGCGCCGGCCGGGCCTGAAGATGGCAATCGCCTGCTCGGCATCGCTTCCGTCCTGGCCTCTGCGGTGGCCTATGCGACCTCGGTGGTGCTGTTGCGGATGCGCGCGCAAAAGGAAGATACGCTGACCATTGTGATGTTGGCCAATGTGCTGCCCGCCCTGATCGGTCTGCCGCTCATGTTTGCCGTCGATCCTGTGCCGGCGGTTTCACAGATCCCGATCTTTGCCGCACTGGGCTTTTTCGGCCTGGCCGTCTGGTGGCTGATGACCATCGCATACGGCCGCGCCCCGGCCCAACAGATTGCGCCACTGGAATATACCGGCCTCATCTGGAGCGCCCTGCTCGGCTGGCTGATCTTTGGAGAAATTCCAGGCTGGCGGCTTTATGCCGGCGCCGCGATCATCATCGCCGCATGCATGATGGTCGCCTTCGAAAGCCATTTCGCAACACGCCGGGCGGCCCGCCAGCCAGTGTCTACCCTGGTGGAGTGAGCCCCATTTCCGCAGCTAACAGCGCCAACCCTTCCTGCAGCGAGATGCGCGGCTGAAGTGTCAGCGGGATACTGGCCGGATTAACTGCCGCCTTGTCGAGTTCGACCCGCGCGAACTGCGCCGGAGAAAGCGGCGACGGCAATCCCACCGCCTTCAGGCCCTTCGCCAGCCAGCGCCCCGGCGCCAGTGGGACGGGCAGAAAGACCCGTCCGGGCCTTACTGCATCCGCCGCGCATCTCATCAGCTGCGAATGCGTCAATCGATCCGGGCCTCCAACGGGCAGAATGCCATTGGCCGGCCAGGCCCCGTCGGCCAGCGCCGCGGCCAGTCGCGCCAGATCTACCAGATGTATCGGCTGCTGGATTGCCTGCCCGGAGCCGGGTCGCGGCAAGACCGGCCAGCGCGCGGCGAAAGAAAGCAGGCGCGAGAGGTTCCGATCGCCCGGATGGCCATAAATCATTGTCGGGCGCAGGATCGCCCAATCCGGCGCAATTGAGAGGATCTCGCTCTCAGCCGCCCGCAAGCTGTCATAGACCGGATCGGCACCAACAATCGCAACATTGTTGGAGGAAAACACCACACCGCGCCGCAGCCCGGCCTCGGCCATCACGCGCACGGCCTGGCTGGAGATGGAAAGGATCGGCGTCAAAACCGCCGCTTCCACCTTCGCCGCCATCGCCCCGACAGCATCAGGATCGGTCAGGTCCAGTGCGCCCAGGCTGACCCCTGCGCGCGCAAGCGTGTCATCATGTTTTGAAGGCGTGCGCCGCGTGGCCAGCACTTCGTGTCCCCGCATGCGCAGGCCAAGCGCAATCTCGACACCCAGGGGCCGATTGGCACCGACAACAAGCATCCGCATGAGAGGCTAGCTTCCGTCCTGGCGAGCAGATCCCCAAGCATGACTGGCAAAACACCAAGCCCGCCAGACCATCCTGGTCTCAATCTCAACCTGCTGTAATTGGTCATCGGCTTTCATCGCGAAAAACTCATACGGATCGTGGCATTATATGGAAAGAGTACATCCTGTGGTCTCGCCAAAGCCATGACTTCCTGCTAGGCGGCTCTGGGTCGAGGATGGGTTTTTTAGGCCCGAGTACAACAAGTTCAGGGGGAGCGCGCCCATGTCGATTGGCGGGTTCGAAGTGTTCGCAATCGTTGGTTTTCTGCTGGCGGCGTATTCTGTCATTGCAAATGACTCCATCCAGACGCTGGGGACCTTCCTGTCGTCCAACAGTCACAGGCCCTGGTGGGTGCTCTGGCTGTTTGCCTCCGGCATCATGGTCGCCGCCCTGCTGTATGCGCAATTCCTTGCGGGCGGCGACATTGCCGATGGCAAGCTGAACAAGCTGCCTTATCCGGACGGCGGTATTCAGTGGTGGCACGCCTTGCCGCCGCTTGCCCTCTTGTTCCTCACCAGGTTCGGGATCCCCGTTTCAACCACTTTCCTCGTGCTCACAATTTTCGCCCTCACCGGCGGAGCAGCCACAGAGGGCGTGATGACCAGCATGCTGATCAAGTCCGCCATCGGTTATGCGGTTGCCTTTGGCGCCGGTGCGATTATCTGGCTACTGATCTCGCGCTTGTGGGAAACCTGGGTTGGGACAACCGATCATGACGAGCACCGCCACCCGGCCTGGAGCATTGCCCAGTGGGGCACGACGGGCTTTCTCTGGTTTACCTGGCTGCAGCAGGACTTCGCCAATATTTTCGTCTTCCTGCCGCGCGAGCAGACCGTATTGGAGAATGGCGACACGCTGGTCACCTTCGCGCCCGGCCTGATCATCTTCGCCGCCGTGGTGATGGCCGCCATGCAGGCCTATATCTTCAAGACCAAGGGTGGCGAGATCCAGAAGATCGTGACGTCGAAGACCAATACGGTGGATGTGCGCTCGGCCACGATTGTCGACCTCGTCTATGCTGTGGTGCTCTACTATTTCAAGGAACTCAACGATGTGCCGATGAGCACGACCTGGGTGTTCCTTGGCCTGTTGGCTGGCCGGGAGCTGGCGATCTCCTTCGTTACCGCTCTGCGCGAGCGTGATGCAGCTTTCTGGGATGTTGGATCGGATGCGATCCGTGCCGGAATTGGCTTGATCATCTCGGTGATCCTGGCTGTCGGCATGCCCTGGGCCGCGACCGGCGAGATGCCGACTTTCTAGAAAAACCTGGCCCAAGCTACTCCAAACTCACTCGCACGCCGTATCGAGGCGTGCGGCTGTGGCCGCCACGGTCAGAGGTATTGGAGCCTCAGGCACTCCAGTCCAGCCTGCCGCCGTCAAGCTTGCTGTAGTTTCGCCAACAAGAAACTCGCCGGATAGCTCGCCCTTCACCCCACCTGTGCAGGCAATCTCGAATGCTATACCGCCTTCGATCTGGCTGGTGGACGTCAGATCGCACCCGTCGGCGATGGATTGGGCTGCTGATTTGAGGCTGTAGGTGGACTCGCCGGACCTGAAGCACTCCTCACCAGAATCCGACATCTGCCCGGCCCCAAGCTGAGCTGTGCCGCTATAGGCCCAGAGGCCTGGCGGGATGGTGATGCTTTCAGCTGCAGCTGGTAGTGCGCTGACCACGGCGAGCAGCGCAAGGATGGAACGGCGCATGGATAGGAGGCTCCTAGAAAAACGAGCCTCCTCGATCGCTCTCAAATGGGGCGGCAGCGAGGCAGAAGCTGCCCCGCACCGCCACCTCTCAGAAACTTAATTCCGGCTCTTGTCGACCAGGCGGTCATTCTGCGCCCAGTGCATCATGCCGCGCAGCTGCTCGCCGACTTCCTCGATAAGATGGCTGTTCATTCGGCCGCGCATGGCGTGGAAACCCGGCGCACCGGCCTGGTTTTCCAGCACCCAGTTGCGCGCGAACGTGCCGGACTGAATGTCTTCCAGCACTGCCTTCATGGCCTTCTTGCTCTCGCTGGTCACAACGCGGGGACCAGAGACATATTCGCCATATTCAGCCGTGTTGGAGATCGAGTAGTTCATGTTGGCGATGCCGCCCTCATAGATGAGGTCGACGATCAGCTTGGTCTCGTGCAGGCACTCGAAATAGGCCATTTCCGGCGCATAGCCGGCCTCAACCAGGGTTTCGAAACCGGCCTTGATCAGCTCAACAATACCGCCGCAAAGCACAGCCTGCTCGCCGAACAGATCGGTCTCGGTTTCCTCGCGGAAGGAGGTTTCGATCACGCCGGCACGGGTGTTGCCGATCGCCTTGGAATAAGACAGCGCCACATCCTTTGCGGTGCCCGTCGCATCCTGATGGATAGCCACAAGGCCCGGCAGGCCGAAACCACGCTGATACTGGTCACGCAGGGTGTGGCCCGGCCCCTTGGGCGCCGACAGGGAAACGTCCACATCCGCCGGCGGACGGATCAGGTTGTAATGCACATTGAAGCCATGGCCGAACATGATGTGCTGGCCGGCGCGCACATGCGGCTCGATCTCATTGGCCCACAGTACCGCCTGCTTCTCATCGGGGATGAGGATCATCACCACATCGGCCCACTGGGTGGCCTCAGACGGGGTCATCACGGTCAGACCCTCGGCTTCGGCCTTTGGCTTGGAGGACGAGGTCGGCTGCAGGCCGACACAGACATCCTTCACGCCGCTATCGCGCATGTTCAACGCGTGAGCATGGCCCTGCGAGCCGTATCCGATCACGGCGACCTTCTTGCCCTGGATCAGGGCGAGATCGGCATCCTGTTCATAGTAGATATTCATTCGGCTGATACTCCTTGAGATATTTCAACAGTGTCGGTTTGGCCTTGGGGCGCGCGGGCAATCGGGTCGGTCAGGCCCATGCGCTCGAAAATATCGGCATGCACGGCGTCGAGCCCGGCAATACTCAGACTGCGGCCCCGTGCAGAAAGTCGGGATTTCAGCAGGGCCAATACGCCAAGGAAGGCCCCGTCCACAAGCCCCAGACCGCTGCCATCAAGCAGCACTGTGCCGGGAACATCCAAAGCACGCTTCAAGATCGGGCGCAGCTGTTCCAGATCTGGCGCGCAGGCATTGCCCCGGACCACCATGCGGAAGTTTTGCCCCGCACGCTCTGCCTCGACATCCAGCGCGCCACGATCCTTCATATGACGGAAATCTCGCTGAAGGGTCCAAAGTCGGCTCGGAATGAGGCCAAGCAACCGCAAACCATCCGCGCCATAGCGCCGCCAGAGCGCCGGTTCAGCATAGATCCGCCAGGCCCATTCCAGCCCCATACGAGACATCCAGGACGGAGCACGCCTGATCGTGTCACCGACGAAATCCACCACGGCCCCGAGATGAGCAATCACGGGCGCATCCACCCGGTGCTGATAGCGTGAAATCCAGGCCTGTCCCTTGGCCGCGCCAAGGCTGACCAGGACGAAATCCGGCCGCGCGCGATTGATCGTGTCGAAGATCACCGGCGCGCCCATATCCTCAACACTGCCATAGCCTGGATTGAGCGCACCGCAGCCGACCAGGCCACCATTTTCCTCATTCAGCTTTGCATTGGCCGCTTCGGCCGCGCCGGCCCGACCGCCGAAGAAAAAAACGCGGATTGGCTTGTGGCCCGGCTTTTTCTCGCGCAGCCGGTCAAACAGATCAGAGCCGGCCACACGCTCTGGCACTGGAGCACCAAGCTGGCGGGCGAGCCAGACCACAGGCGCGCCATCGGCCAGGCTGAGATCGGCCTCGCGAATCTGCTGCATGGCTTCAGGTGCACGCAGGGCACGCAAGAGCCAATTGAGATTCGGCGTCACAAAGGAAAGACGCTGACGGGTTTCCACTGCTGCACGCAAGCGCGCCTCGGCCCCATCGAGCGTGATCGCATCGATGGGCACGCCGAAAACGGACCAGACATTGCGCTCAAAAACGCCGGGTGGAGTTGAGAAGAGAGATGGCATGGCGGCGCGCGGCTAGCCCGCTTCCTTTCCACGCTTGATGGACAGAACGCCGGTACGTGAGACCTCCACCAGGCCGAGGGGCACCATCAGTTCCAGGAATTGGTCGATCTTTTCGCTCGCGCCAGTGATCTCGAAAACAAAACTCTCAGATGTGGTGTCGATCACGCTGGCACGGAAAATCTCGGCAATACGCAGCGCTTCCACTCGGTCGGCGCCCTTGCCGGCAACTTTCACCAAGGCCAGTTCACGCTCCAGTCCGCGTCTTGATTTGGTGATATCGACCACCTTGTCGACGGGCACCAGACGCAGAAGCTGGGACTCGATCTGTTCAAGCGTGTGCGCCGTGCCATTGGTGACAATGGTGATCCGCGAGCGGTGGCGGGACCGGTCGACCTCGGCAACTGTCAGGCTCTCAATATTATAGCCGCGCGCGGAGAAAAGCCCGACCACGCGCGCCAGCACGCCAGGCTCATTGTCGACCATCACGGCCAGAGTACGCTTTTCCGGCAAATCTTCACCATGGGTCATGTCATAGGCGGAGGCGGGGGATTGGGGCTCACTCATTGCGCCAACCTTTCATGATAGGCATGCAGGATCGCTCTGCGCTCTTCGGTCGGCAGAGTGAAGATCAGATCCTCGTCATTGTGCGCCGCCAGTACACCAGGATGGCGGCAATCGAAATCCAGCGCCAAGCGCGCGGCGCGCTCATAGGGCCGGTCTTCCATCTGGTCGGCCCGCTCGACCAGCGAGTTGCGGTGCCCCGGATCCAGGAAATCCTGCAATTCCGAGACGAATAACCGGCGTAGCTGGAACAGGAATCCGGCGGCCTCCTTGCCGAGCCGGACATTTCCGAATTGCAGGTTCTTGACCTGGTAATAAGCGATGATCACCGCAAACAGGATGGGCGGGCGGTGGCCCTTATAGGCGCCATCCTTTTCCTGGCCTTTGGTCTCTGGTGCATAGTTGGGAAAGAACAGACGGCCACGATCGCCCAAGGCCGAAAGACGTGCGGCAAGCTTGTCGCGATGGACCAGGTAGTCCTGCTCGGTCACCGGCGCCGTGCTGGAGGCCAGCGTTCCGGCTTCGGCCAGAACATTGATCACTTCATCGCCCCAGTCGAGGCTCTGACGGTCGATTTCGACACGGACCGCGCCCTGCTGCAAACGCCTTTGCGCACGTGTCTCGCTGCGTGCGGCAATCGCCGACCCCACGGCCACCGCCGCCGATGCAATGGTGACCACGACGTCCAAATTCTCACGAAACCAGTCCAGGGCCTGCTGAAGGGTCATGGCACACAGCCTCCCATGCCAGATATGGCGCCCCTTGTGCCATGCCGGGTCCAGCATGGGCAACACAAACAGGGGTCTGGAGAGAGAAAGGTCCGACATGGAACTCGCAATCGGGACATGGGGGACGGCCGTGTGGCGGTCTCAGCAGATTTGAAATGAAGCGGAGGCTAGCCCTGGCTGGAAACCAGGCGGACTGCCGGACGGGCCATTGCCGGCGCGGCAGTGCTGCGAGTGGACGACAAGACCTGTGCGTAGGTTAGCGCCGGGGCGACAGTCGGGAAACGCGCCGGCGGCGGCCCGCCCATGGTCAGCGATTGGGCGGCGCGGGGCTTTTCGGGAGCTTTCACGAGTTTCAGCATCACTACACCAGCCGCTTTCCGTCTTCACCGATTTCGTCGCCCTGGATCTCGCCCAGGATCATTTCATTGTGCGCCGCACCCGATGGGATCATCGGCAGGCAGTTCTCATTCTTCACAACCCTGCAATCGAAGATAACAGGCCCATCATACTCAATCATTTCCATGATTTTCGCATCGAGCTCGCCCGGATCGTCGCAGATGATGCCTTTTGCGCCATAGGCCTCGGCCAGTTTCACAAAATCAGGCAGCGCTTCGCTGTATGAGTGGGAATAGCGCTCGCCATGCAGAAGCTGTTGCCACTGGCGCACCATGCCCATCCACTCATTGTTGAGGATGAACACCTTGATGGGCAGATTGTGCTGCACGGCGGTGGACACCTCCTGCATCACCATCTGCACGCTGGCCTCACCGGCAATGTCGACAACCAGCCCATCGGGATGCGCCGCCTGGATGCCGACTGCCGCCGGCAGGCCGTAGCCCATGGTGCCGAGCCCGCCGGAGGTCATCCAGTGATTGGGCTCCTCAAAATGGAAATGCTGGGCGGCCCACATCTGGTGCTGGCCCACCTCGGTTGAAATATAGGTGTCGCGGTGCTTGGTCAGCTCATAGAGCCGTTCGACGGCATATTGCGGCGCGATCGCTGTCTTGGAATGGTTATAGGCAAAGCAGTCACGCGCCTTCCAGCCATCGATCTGCTTCTTCCACTCCTTCAGCGATGGCCGCTTGGTCTTGCGGGCCTCCCAACCTTCCAACAGAGCCGTCAGAGCCTCGGCGCAGTCGGCCACGATGGGCACATCCACGCGCACATTCTTGTTGATCGAGCTGGGGTCGATATCGATATGAATTTTCTTCGAGCCCGGTGAGAAAGCATCAATCCGCCCGGTCACGCGATCATCGAAGCGCGCGCCGACACAGATCATCAGGTCGCAATCATGCATGGCATGGTTGGCGTGATAAGAGCCGTGCATACCCAACATGCCCAGCCAATCGGGATGACTGGCTGGGAAGGCGCCAAGGCCCATCAGGGTGGAGGTCAGCGGGAAGCCGGTCGCCGCCTGCAGCTCCCGCAAGAGCCCGGACGCTTTCGGACCGGAATTGATCACGCCGCCACCCGTATAAAAGACTGGCTTTTTGGCCTTCACCATCAGATCAATGGCCTGTTCAATACGTTCCTTCTTGGGTGCACGCCGTGGGCGATAGGTTCGCCGGCTCACCTCTTCCTTGCTGACCCAGGTGCCGGTTGCAAACTGCACATCCTTGGGCACATCGATCACAACGGGGCCGGGCCGGCCACTGGTGGCCACCAGAAACGCCTCATGCATCACACGGGCAAGATCGTTCACATCGGTGACGAGATAATTGTGTTTCGCACAGCAGCGCGTAATGCCCACCGTATCGCACTCCTGGAACGCGTCCGTGCCGATCAGATGGGTCGGCACCTGACCGGTGATCACCACCATGGGGATGGAATCCATCATCGCATCGGCAATCGGTGTGACCATATTCGTCGCGCCGGGCCCGGAGGTCACCAGCACCACGCCGGGCTTGCCGGTGGAGCGGGCATAGCCCTCCGCGGCATGGCCTGCGCCCTGCTCATGACGCACCAGGATATGGCGCATGGAGGGCTCGGAAAAGAGCGCATCATAGATCGGCAGCACAGCCCCACCGGGATAACCGAACAGCGTGTCGACGCCCTGCGCCTTGAGGACTTCGATGACAAGCTGCGCGCCGGTCATGGTCTTTGGGGCTTTCGTCATGGGCTCAGTGGCGGTTTTCGGTTTCATCGGTCTGTCTTGTTCAGCTTGTTCATGTGTCGGGACAAAAGAAAAAGGGCCCCGCTAGGAGACCCTTGATGCATGCGCCCGCAACTGGCCGTTTTTTGGCCAGTCACGGACGCCTGATAACGAGTACGCTTATCGCGCGCATGAGCTATTCCTCTCCAGTTGCCCGAAAGCATAAACTTGCGCTCAACCGGGGTCAATCTCCCTGTAGAGGGCAAAAATCACCTTTTTTCGGTCCTGAACATCCATGCTGGGAATCCGGGGCCAGAACGGGAACTGCCGGCCAATCCAGGTGAACTGACGCTTGGCATATCGGCGGGTGTCGCGCTTGGCGTTTTCTGCCGCATCCTCAGCCGAGATTTGCTCGCGCAGAAAAGCAGCGAGCCAAGGCATGCCATGGGCCTTCATCACAGGAAGATCCTCGGGCAGGCCCCGCTCGACCAGGGCGCGCGCCTCCTCCATGGCGCCCTTCATCATCATGCCGTCAAAGCGGCGATCGATGCGGGCATACAAACGTGGCCGAGGCGGGGTCAGCGCTACACCAAGCCACTCATTCGGGCCAAGCGGAGGCGGCGTGCGTGCGCCCTGGAAGGCCGTCAACGTCTTACCCGTGGCAAGCCAGACCTCATAGGCCCGCGACAGACGCTGACGGTCATTGCCCTTGATCCGATCCGCACTTTGCGGGTCGACGGCCTCCAGCCTGGCGCGCAGTCCATTTGCGCCTTCCGCCGACAAAATCGTACGAACATCGCCGCGCACCTCTTCCGGCACGGGCGGGATATCGCTCAAGCCCTGGGTCAGCGCGAGGAAATAGAGCCCGGTGCCACCGACCAGAATGGGCGTGCGCCCCCGTCGCAGGATATCAGCAATCACGCCGCGGGCATCTTCCAGCCACTGGCCTGTTGAATAGCGAATGGCTGCATCGATACTGCCGAACAAATGATGCGGCGCCGCCGCCAGCTCATCTTCGCTGGGTCGCGCCGTGAGGACATTCAGGTCCTTGTAAATTTGCATGGAATCGGCATTGACGATCTCGCCATTGAGGGCTTCTGCCAATTCTATTGCCAATTGGGTCTTGCCGCTGGCAGTGGGACCGTGGATGAGAAGCGACGCGTTCATAGTCTAAGGATTAGGCCGTCCCGTGGCGGCTGAAAAGGAGCAGGCTGAAGATGGATCAAGGCACACCCCACCTCGCCGAATATTGCGCGACCCTTGTTCGCCTCACGGCCGGCAGAGGCATCGAGACCGACTTCAGACAGGCCTTGGAATCAAATTTGGACCGTGAAATCAATTTGCGCAATCTCTCTGGTCAGAGGGAAGAATTTGCCGCGGATGCGAAACTGGGTCCGATGACGGCTGACGCGGCACGCATGCTTCAGGCCAGGCTGGCCGAACAATTTTCCACCTATGCCGACATCGCCGTCTTGCCCATTGAGGGACGCCGGAAGCAATTGCTGGTGAGCGACATGGACTCCACCATCATCGCCCAAGAATGTCTCGATGAACTGGCCGACTTTGCCGGCCTGAAGGCCGAGATTTCAGCAATCACAGAGCGCGCCATGGCCGGGGAACTGGATTTCGAAGGCGCACTGACTGCCCGTGTCGGCATGCTCAAAGGGCTTGGCCTTGAAGCGCTGGAACAATGCCACGCCACACGCATCTTGCTCAATCCCGGTGCAAAGACCCTTGTGGCAACGATGAAGGCGCATGGCGCACGCACCGTACTGGTCTCAGGCGGGTTTACCTATTTCACCTCGCGCGTTGCCAGGGATGCGGGCTTTCACGATCATCGCGGCAATACGCTCATAGATGATGGCGCGGCGCTTACGGGTGATGTCGGCATGCCCATTCTCGGGCGCGAAGCGAAACTGACCGCGCTGGAAGAAGAAGCAAATCAGCTCGGTATCGGATTGGAAGCGACTCTGACCCTTGGTGACGGCGCCAATGACCTCGCCATGATCGAGGCTTCAGGTCTCGGCATTGCCTATCGCGCCAAACCCATCGTGGCCGAGCGCGCGCGTGCCGCAATCCAGGTCACACCGCTCACCACAGCGCTCTATTTCCAAGGCTATCATGCCGATGAGTTTGTCGAAGCCTAGAGCATCAGGCGTTATATGTGAAACGCTCGATGCTCTAGGTTTTTTTGTGGTCGCGCCGGCTCATGCGAAAAACCGGAGTCCACTTTTTCGCCCGGCGCTCTAGC
>JALEGE010000074.1 GCA_022760335.1 Hyphomonadaceae bacterium | reverse complement strand
GTCTGCCGAAGCCGTCTTGCCATTCCATACCCTTTCAAATCCGCCGAACCCAAGGAGTTTCGAGCCAATCTTGCGCAAAACTGCTACGAGTTGGGCGAAAAAGTCAAAGCCCTTCACCCATCAAGTGATGCGTCCTTGAAATGCAAGACATTGCCTTTCCCGGATCCTGTAAGCACAGGCGGGTGGTATTGGGATGCCCGTTGATCGTCGCTCGGCTGCAGAGCGGCGAATGAAAAAGCTTGCAATCCGCCGATTGTGAGCATATGCTCACTTTATTGAAGCATTGCCTGCAGCGAAAAGCTGCGTAATTATGGGAGGCTATGGTGGCTGATCCAGATCCTATACGGCGCCCGCGCGCACGAAATGCCCGTCCGAAAATCGAACGGGCTGCCCTGAAGCTGTTCGTCACGAAAAGCGTCGAGGCTGCAACCACGCGTGAAATTGCCGAGGAAGCCGGCGTGTCCGAGGGCGCGCTTTATCGCCACTATCCCGGCAAGGACGATCTCGCACTCGCCCTTTTCATGGAAACGCATAATCGGCTCGGTCGGATGATGATCGAAGGCTTCATGGCCGGCGATTCATTGGAAGACCGTATTCGGCGCGCCGTCGCCGCCTACTGCCAGCTGGCCGATGAAGACTGGCTGCTTTTCTCTTTTCATCTGCTCTCGATGAACAAGTTCCTGCCGCACGATATTCGGCGCGATGATGATCCGGTGACGATCACCGAAACCCTTATTCAGGGGCTGATGGACAGCGGCGAGATCCCAAAGGGCGACCCTGCCCTGCTGGCGGCGATGAGCCTTGGTGTGATGACGCAGGCAGGCCAGAACAAGGCGTATAACCGGTTGCCCGGAGAACTTGGCCAGCATGTAGGCGCGTTCACAAAGGCCATCCTCGCAATCTTGAAACAGAAATAGACTGAGGGCTCCCTCATGCGTTCGTTTCTTTTCGCGGCCAGCTACTGGCTGCTTTCGATCCTGTATGTCCTGATTTCACTCCCCTTCCTGGTTTTGCCAGGCCGGCGCGCTGTGACATCCATCATCCGCAGCTATACACGCGCCATGAATTGGGCCCTGCGGCTCTTTGCTGGCATCCGCAAAGAGGTTCGCGGACGAGAGCACCTTCCCGATGGCGCTTTTATCATCGCGGCCAAACACCAAAGTTGGGGCGACGGTTTCATGGTCTATCCAGAAGTGAAGAACCTCGCCTTCGTGACGGGCGACCATCTTGAGAAATTGCCACTTGTGAAGGGGATCCTTCGCAAACTGGGCGCTATCGTGATCGACACATGCGGCGGTGGCGAGCGAAAGGCCGCCTCGCTTGTGAAAGGTATGACACGCGCCCGAGAGGAAGGCCGCCGCGTGTTAATCTATCCCGAAGGACACCTTGCTCCGGTTGACACACATTTTCGCTATAAGGCTGGCGTCTGGCACATGGCCCAGGCCATGAAGGTTCCAGTCGTACCGGTGGCGACAAATCTTGGCCTTTACTGGGCTCAGGAAGCCCATGGAAAGAAACCTGGCACAGCGATCATCGAGTTCCTTGAGCCGATTTCCCCAGACCTTCCGAAGGCGGAATTTCTCGCGCGCCTCACCAGGACCATTGAAAGCCGCACCAGCGAGTTGGTCGCTGAAGGTCGCGGCGGCGAACTCGTCGTGCCTGTTCTGATTCCGGATCCGAAAAAGGGCACCCTCGCCCCAGCGCGCGCTCAGCCATCCGAAGCTTGAAGCCTCATCGCTAGTGGGAGATCACATCATGAGACGAATCAATCTTGGAATGGAGAGTGGCCATGCCGATTGGCTGGTTGAATGATGCCCTGCCCAGCGCCTGGACTGCCGTGCAATTAATGGCAGGCTGGATGCTTGCCGATTTTCTCAGCGGCGTATTTCATTGGGCTGAAGACCGGTATGGCTCGCCTCGCTGGCCAGTCCTGGGCGGCGCGATTCGGGACACGATCCGCCATCATCGCAAACCACGCGGATTTCTGGCAAAGCCTGTCCTGAACCGCAGCTGGAGAATCTTCCTGATCGCTGGTCTGGCACTCCTGGCATTCGCTCTGCTGGGATGGCTAAACGCATTTACGCTTTCGCTGGTCATTGGCGCGGGGCTTGCCAACGAAATCCACGCTGCAGCTCATTCCAGCCCCACAGAGAATGGCCGGCTTCTCACAAGCTTGCAGCGGCTGGGCATCATCCAGTCCCATGCGCATCACGCCGTACATCACCGCAACCTCAAGAATGTGAACTACTGCACCGTAACCAACTGGCTGAACCCGGTTCTGGAGCGCGTGCGTTTCTGGCGACGGCTGGAGGCTGTCATCCGCATTCTCACACGCGAGCGCCCACGTCGCGATCCAGTTGTGCGCCGCCGCCAACGCCGGCGCTGGCATCGCCGGACAGCTTAACGCTCTACCGGCGCAAGCACATCACGCAGGATTCCTTCACTGATCCCCTGGGAGGCGCGGCGCATTTCGAACGGGCCGCGATGGCCCTTGAAGACACCGGAAAACGACCATTCACCCCGGATGCACAAAAATTCTGCGTCTGCATGGCCATCATAGGCAATCGGAAACGCATGCGCCCCCTGGCCAGAAAGATATGTCTTTGAAAAGAAGACATGTGATCCATTGCGTGTCCCAGCGATTTCGGACTGCAGATCATCAAGATCCATATCCGAAAACGTGTTCGGTTCGAGAATCGTGCCGGTCAGCAAACCCGTTGTATCATCCATCCAGGCTGTAAACGGAACACGCTGGGACAGCATGGAATAGGCATACCATCCCGACCACAGGCCATTCATGTCGCTATATTCACCCACCGATATAGTCCTCGCGAAATGGGCCCCGCCTCTTGATCGCAGAGCCCGCCCGGCGCATCAAGCGGCGCATGAACATTCTGATCCTTGGCTCAGGCGGGCGCGAACATGCCCTGGCCTGGAAGATTGCCCAGTCAGCGCTGGTCGATCAGGTTCTCTGTGCGCCCGGCAATCCCGGCATGGACGAGATTGGCCCCTGTTTCGATATCGATCCTTCCAATGTCGAACAGGTCGTGAAACTGGTCTTGCAGGTTGAACCGGACCTTATTGTGATTGGCCCGGAAGCCCCGCTGGCAGCCGGCGTTTCGGATGTGTTGCGCGCGCGCGGATTTGATGTCTTCGGGCCGAGCCAGGCCGCCGCGCAGCTCGAAACATCAAAGGCGTTCTCCAAAGAGCGCATGGTGAAGTACGGTGTGCCGACAGCGGCGTACCGAGCCTTCGGCGCTGGCGAAGAGGACGAGGCTGAAGCCTTCCTGGAATCGCTTGAGCCGCCCTATGTGCTGAAGGCCGACGGCCTCGCCGCCGGCAAGGGGGTTTCGATCCTCAGCACGCTGGAAGAGGCGAAGGCGGAGGCCCGCACCATGCTGGGCGGCAAGTTCGGCAATGCCTCGGCCAATCTCGTGATCGAGGAATTCATGGCCGGCGAGGAGGCCAGCCTCTTCGTCATCACCGACGGGGAAGGCGCGATCTACCTGCCCGCCGCGCAGGATCACAAACGGCTCGGCGAAGGCGATTCCGGCCCGAATACCGGCGGCATGGGCGCCTATGCCCCTGCTCCTGTCCTTACTGGCGACATGTTTACGCGGGCCGTGCGCGATATCGTCGAGCCCATGCTGGCTGGCATGGCCGCTGACGGGATGCCCTATCAAGGCGTGCTCTATGTCGGCCTGATGATCACCGAAACCGGCCCAAAAGTGGTCGAGTTCAATGCCCGATTCGGCGACCCTGAGTGCCAGGCTTTGATGGCGGGCCTGGCTGGCGACATCGTGCCGGCCCTGCTGGCGGCGGCAACACAGGGACTAAAAGGAAATGAAGCTGCATTCGAGGCGCTCCTCGATCTCGAAAACTTCCGCCCTGCCGTCACCGTGATCCTGGCCAGCGAAGGCTATCCCTACAAATACGACAAGGGTCAGGTCATCGCCGGCGTGGAAGCGGCGGGCAAGATCGAGGGCGTGGAGGTCTTCCAGGCGGGCACGGACCGCAATGGCAATGGCGACCTGATCAATTCCGGCGGACGCGTCCTCGCTGTCACGGCAATCGGCGACACACTGGAGACCGCCTTCCAGCGCGCATATCAGGGTGTTGAAGTCATCGACTGGCCGGGTGGCATTCATCGCCGCGATATCGGCTGGCGCGTGCGCGAAAAGTAGCGGTCATGGGTGAGCGCGACCTCCGCAAACTGCTCGCCACGCTACGCGTCTACCGCCACCCTGGCGACTACAGCTTTACGACACAGTCGACGCCACCAGATCTCGCAATGGCGATCATGGCTTTCCGCGAGCGCGAGGGCTGGACCTCTATCCGCCTTTCCCCGGATGAGGCACCGCCGGAAGGCCGCTGGGCCTGGCTGGAAATCCTCACCCAATCCAGCCTGCACGCGGTTGGTCTCACTGCAGCCATCTCCACTGCCCTGACCGCAGCCGGCATCCCCTGCAATGTGGTCGCCGCCGCCAATCACGACCATATCTTCGTTCCAGCCAGCGATTCAGTCAGCGCGATGGCCGCGATCATGGCGCTTCAAACGGAGGGGTGACGCACCGTCCGGCATTTACGCTGCGCCAATCTGCGGTACACATCTAACCAGATAGAAAAGACGGGAGCCCCAAATGGTCCATGGCGGCAATGCGCAGGAATTGTTCACCGGCACACAGGAAGTTGCCGAGAGCCACCGTTTCGATGAGGGCAATCTCACGGCCTGGATGGAAGACAATGTTGAAGGCTATGAAGGCCCACTCTCGGTGCGCCAGTTCAAGGGCGGCCAGTCAAACCCGACCTACAAGCTGATCACGCCCTCAAAGGCCTATGTCATGCGCCGCAAGCCGCCTGGTAAACTGCTGCCCAGCGCGCATGCGGTCGACCGCGAATTTCGCGTCATCAGCGCGCTCTACCCACTCGGCTTTCCAGTCGCCCGGCCCTATGGCCTGTGTGAGGATGAGAGCGTGGTCGGCACAATGTTCTATGTCATGGACAATGTCGAAGGGCGCATCCTGTGGGATGGCACCCTGCCCGGCATGGAACCGGCTGAACGCCGCGCCATCTATGAAGCCAAGGTGAAGACCTTCGCTGATCTTCACACTGTCGACTGGCGCGCGGCGGGCTTGGAAGGCTTCGGCAAGGAAGGCGATTATGTCGCCCGCCAGATCCACCGCTGGTCCAAGCAATATCGCGCCTCTGAGACTGAGACGATCAAGGACATGAACGATCTCATGGACTGGCTGCCGGAAAACATTCCGCCCGGCGAGACCACGACCATCGTCCATGGCGACTATCGCCTCGACAATATGATCCTGCACCCGACAGAACCGAAGGTCATCGCCGTGCTCGACTGGGAGCTGTGCACCCTCGGCGATCCATTGGCTGACTTCAGCTATCATCTGATGAATTGGGCAATGCCGAGCTCTGATCCCGGACGTGGCGCGCTTGTGGATATCGAGGATTTGCAAGCCTACGGCATCCCAACCATGGAAGAATATGCCGCGCTCTATTGCCAGCATACCGGGCGGAAAGACCTGCCAGACCTGAACTATTACTTCGCCTACAACGCCTTCAGGCTGGCGGCGATCTGTCAGGGCATTGTCGGTCGCGTTCGCGATGGCACCGCCAACAGCGCTCATGCCGCAAGCATGGCCGAACGCGTCGCTCCACTGGCCAAATTCGCAGCCGAACGCGCGCGCATGGCAGGAATGAACTAGGCTTTAGATCGCCGGTTGGATTGGCCCATCGGCCCGGCCATGTACGAACTGGTCGACATAGGGGTTGCCGGAATGGTCGATATCGCCGGCCGGCCCTCGCCAGATGATCTTGCCCTCGAACAGCATCGCGATCTCGTCAGCGATCTTGCGCGCCGAGGCCATGTCATGCGTGATCGAAACAGAAGCCGCGCCGAGACCCTTCACCTGTTCGATGATCAGATCGTTGATGGCATCGGCGGTGATCGGATCGAGGCCCGTGGTCGGCTCATCGAAGAAAATCAGATCCGGCTCGGAGATGATCGCGCGCGCCAAGCCTACGCGCTTCTGCATGCCGCCGGAAAGCTCAGCCGGCCGCAGATCTGCAACAGAGGCACCCAGGCGAACCTTCTTCAGCGCCGCGATTGCGCGATCCTTGGCTTCCTTGCGCTTTACACCATCAGCATGGATCAGGCGGAAAGACACATTCTCCCAGACCGTGAGCGAATCAAACAGCGCAGCAGACTGGAACAGCATACCAATGCGCGCCCGCATGGCTTCACGCGTCTTGCCCTGATCGTGGGTAACATCCTCACCATCGAACAGGATCTTGCCGGCATCGGGCGTCATCAGGCCGAGCGCATTTTTCAGCATCACCGACTTGCCAGACCCCGACCCGCCAAGCACCACGAGGGAACGGCCTGGCGCGATATCGAGATCGACCCCGCGCAGAACATGATTGCGGCCGAAGGATTTCTCGACCCCGCGAAGTTCAAGAATGGAAAGGGTCACAGGCCGATACTCTCAAACAGGGTGGACATGACATAGTTGAGGCCCAGCACCAGGACGGCGGCAGACACCATGGACAGCGTCGCCGCGCGGCCAACGCCTGTCGCACCGGCCTTGGAGTGATCGCCATGATAACAGCCCATGATGGCGATCACGCCACCGAAGACGACGGCCTTGATCAAACCTGCCAGGACATCTTCGCCGGTCATGAAATCCAGCGTGTTGCGCAGATAGACTGTTGAGTCGAAATCCAGCGCCTGGACGCTGACCAACCAGCCACCCATCACACCAATGACATCGGCCACGATGACAAGCAGCGGTAGCGTGATCACCGCCGCGAGGAAACGCGGTGCATAGAGATATCGGAAGGGATTGGCCGACAGCGTCTTCAGCGCATCGATCTGCTCGGTCACACGCATGGCGCCAACTTCCGCCGCGATCCCGGCAGAGACACGGCCAGCCAACATCAGACCGGTAATCACCACGCCAAGCTCGCGCGTTATGCCGAGCACCACAATGTTCGGCACGAACTGCTCCGCACCATAGCGCGAACCGCCAGTATAAATGTTCAGCGCCAGCGCCGCGCCGATAAAGATCGCCGACAAGCCCACCACCGGCAGCGAGTAGAAGCCGATTGCGATCATCTGTCGCCAGATCTCGCCGCCGAACCAACGCGGCGTAAAGGCCGCAAACTTGACCCGACTGGCAAACAAGGTCAGCCGGCCAAGCTCCTGGCAGGTGCCCAGCACGCCAGCCCCAATCCATTGCAGCGGATTGGGAAAGCCGCCACTAGTCTTCGTAGATGCGTTCGACACGAGACCCCAATCCTGTTGTCAGTTCATAGCCGAGTGTACCAGCGGCAACAGCCTGGCGCTCCAGATCGGCCCTGGCGCCAATGAATTCAACCCATGCGCCCGGTTTGGCAAGAGGGACCGCTGCACTCACATCCAAAGTGATGAGATCCATGGAGATACGCCCGACAATCGGACAGCAGGTTTCACCGAGATAACCAAAGCCGGAATTGCCCGCCGAACGCAGGAATCCATCCCCATAACCAAGCCCCACAGTGGCAAGCAGCGTGTCATGCTCAAGCCTGGCGCTTGCACCGTATCCAACCGTTTCCCCTGCCCTGCCAGTGCGCACCTGCAGGATGGGCGCTTCCAGCGTCATGCCGGGTTTCAAGCCTTCCGGACGTGTTGGCCCGCTGCCGCCGCCATAAAGGCCCAGGCCTGGACGCGTCAGCCCACGCCGCATCTCTGCTCTCAGGCCATGACCTGCCGTGTTGGCAAGGCTGATCGCAACGCCCGGAAACTGTACGCAGGCCTCGGCAAAGCTGTTGGACTGAGCCGTATTCATATCGGAATCTGGATCATCCGCGCAGGCGAAGTGCGAAAGCAGCAGCATGGGCTTGTGCTCGCCCAATCTGCGCTGTGCATCCCCGACTTCATCCAGCCGCAAGCCAAGCCGGTTCATCCCGGTATCGACATGCAGCGCGAAAGGAAAGCTCCGCTCGGTTGCGAGCCAAGTGTCTATGTTTTCCAGACTGTTGAGCACGGGGGTAAGCCCCGCCTCGCGGCAGAGTGGCGCATCCTCAGGCATGAACCCGCCAAAAACATAAATCTCTGGCCCCGGCCCCACGGCCCGGCGCACCATTTCGCCCTCGAAGGCATAGGCCACAAAGAAATGTGAACACCCCGCTCCGGCCAATGCGCGCGAGACCTCTGCCGTACCATGGCCATAGGCATTTGCCTTCACCACTGCGCCAGCACCGCCTGGACCTGACAGGCGGTCATAAAGACGCCAATTGCCGACGATATTGCCAAGATGCACACAGGCGCGGGGGCGTAAACTCATGCCATGCGCCCTAAGGCCATTTCGATCATCTGTCACGAAGTCATGGCTCCTGATTGCCAAGCCCGCCGGGCCTCCTCATATTCATCCCCATGACCCAGACAGCCCTGCCTTTTGACACCGCCCGCGCCGCCCAGATCCTTTCCGATGCCGCCAGTGGCGCAGACGATGGCGACATTTTTGTGGAGCGTTCGCGCTCTGAGAGCTTCATGTTCGATGATGGGCGGCTGAAATCGGCCGCCTATGACACCGCCCAGGGCTTTGGTCTGCGCGTCGTGGCGGGCGAGGCCACGGGCAATGCCCACGCCGCCGAACTGACCGAAGCCGCGATCGCGCGCGCAGCCGAGACTGCCGCCAAGGCCAAGCGCGGCTATTCCGGCACCTTGGCGGACGGCCCCACCCCCGCAAATCGCCGACTCTACGCCCAGATCGACCCCACAGAGACGCCAGACTTTGGCGCCAAGACGAACCTGCTGGCAGAGATCGATGCCTGGGCGCGGGCGAAGGATCCGCGCGTGGTGCAGGTGTCTGTTTCGCTGGCTGGCTCGCGCCGTGAGGTGGACATTTTACGCCCTGGCGGTGAGGCGATGCACGAAATCCGCCCGCTGGTGCGCCTGAATGTCTCCGTCACCATGGAAAAGGATGGGCGGCGGGAAAGCGCCAGTGCGGGCGCTGGGGGCCGCGCAGCCTATGACGAATGGATCGCGCCAGGGCGCTGGAAGGCGCTGGTCGAGCGCGCGCTGAAAAAGGCTGCGACCAATCTTGAGTCCATCCCGGCCCCAGCTGGCGAGATGGAAGTCGTGCTTGGCCCTGGCTGGCCCGCCGTTCTGCTGCACGAGGCTGTCGGCCATGGCCTGGAGGGCGATTTCAACCGCAAGGGCACCAGCGTCTATTCCGGCCGTATCGGCGAACAGGTGGCCTCAAAGGGCGTCACCGTGGTCGATGACGGCACCATGGATAACCGCCGCGGCTCGCTCTCCTTCGATGATGAAGGCACGCCGACCCAGCGCAATGTGCTGATCGAGGATGGTGTTCTGGTCGGCTATATGCAGGACCGCCAGAATGCCCGCCTGATGGGTGTCGCGCCGACCGGGAATGGCCGCCGCGAAAGCTATGATGCCGGCATCATGCCCCGGATGACCAACACATATATGCTGGCCGGCGAACACGACCCTGCCGAGATGGTGTCTTCCATCAAGCGCGGCATCTGGGCGGTGGATTTCGGTGGCGGGCAGGTCGACATCACCTCGGGCAATTTCGTCTTCCAGTGCACCGAGGCTTACCTTGTCGAAAACGGCAAAGTGATCGCGCCGGTCAAGAATGCCACGCTGATCGGCCATGGCCCCACGGCGCTGTCGCAGGTCTCCATGATCGGCAACGACTTCGCCATGGATGATGGCGTCGGCACGTGCGGCAAGGCCGGGCAATCCGTGCCGGTCGGCGTTGGCCAGCCGAGCCTGAAGGTCGGCGGGCTGACCGTGGGCGGGGCGGGCTGATGCGGGGGTTTGGCGTTTCGGGACTGGTCGCCGCACTGGCACTGACCGACTGCACGTCAACGCCGCCTCTGCCGCCGGAAGTCACACCCGTCGAAGCCAGCGCGTATTTGGACAAGCGCGATGTTGTACTGATCGATGTACGCAAACCTGAGGAATGGGCCGAAAGCGGCGTGGCTCAGGGCGCTGAGCGTGTCACGCTGCAGGACCCGGATTTCATGACCAGTGTCGAGGCGATCCTGGATTACGACAAGGACGCCGATGTCGTCTTTATCTGCCGCTCCGGCGGGCGCTCGGCGACAGCGCGCGACCAGTTGATCGGGGCAGGATATCGGAGCGTGAGCAGCGTCGCTGGCGGCACGCTTGGCGACGAAGGCTGGATCGCCTCCGGTCTGCCGGTGGAGCAAGTCAACAGATAGGCGGCCAGCCTAGAGCATCGGGCGTTTTATGTGAAACGCTCGATGCTCTAGGTTTTTGTGGTCGCGCCGGCTCATGCGAAAAACCGGAGTCCACTTTTCGCCTGGCGCTCTAATTGTGCCCCGAAGCCTGCAACTCGTCAGCCATGCCGGGATGGGAGATCTCATCGGTCTTCATCCAGGATTTGATAATCGGGGAAATCACCAGCATCAGCACGCCGACGCCCATGGCGACATAGCCGACATTGGTATAGACGCTGGCATAGGTTGCCTTGGCGGCGACAACATCGGTGATCTGCCCGCCAATCGTCTCAGCCCCCGTGCCGCGCGCGATGACACCAGCGAGATAATTCGACAGCCCCGAATAGAGGAACCAGGCGCCCATGGTCATGCCGACCACACGCGCCGGCGCCATCTTGGTGACCGCCGACAGGCCGACAGGCGAGACCATCAACTCGCCCATGGTGTGCACCCAGTAGATCAGGAAAATGAAGTAAACCGCCGTCAAACCCGCCGCGCCGGATGCGCTGATACCCGCGACCAAAGACAAGAAGCCAAGCCCAGCGAGAAAGACGCCAACCGCGAATTTCACCGGCGTGGACGGCTCCAGCTTGCGTTTGGCCAGCGCAATCCACAACCAGGCCAAAATCGGCGCAAAGATCACGATATAACCGGCATTCAGGGCCTGGAAGACCGGCGCAGGCACTTCCACGCCAAACATGGTCTTGTCGACAAGACGGTCGGTGAAGAGGTTGAGCGAAGATCCGGCCTGCTCGAACAGCGCCCAGAACGGGATCTGGGCGAGCACGAAATAGATCGCCGCGAACATGCGATTGCGCTCTGTCCCCTTCATGGTCGCGAAGGTGTAGGCCACCAGCGCGATGAAGAGCACAACACCAAGCCCGCCGACAAACCCATCCGGGATGATCTCGGCATTCATCACAATTGCCATGGCCACCGCAATGATGCCGAGGCCGGCCAGGTAGCAGGCCATCTCAACATTGATCGGGCCGAGGAAAGACTCTTTCAGTTTTTCAGGCGCCGGCGGCTCGGCTTTTCCATCAAGATATTTCTGGCCCCAGATAAACACGACCAGCCCGGCCAACATGCCAATCCCCGCAAGGCCAAAGCCCCAGGCCCAGCCATAGACAATGCCCAAAATCCCGCAGGTGATCGAGGACAGGAACGAGCCGAGATTGATGCCCATGTAAAACAGGGTGAAACCGGAATCCCGCCGGGGATCGTCGAACTCATAAAGTGCTCCGACGATGGTCGAGATATTGGCCTTCAGATAGCCGACACCGGCGATGATCAGCGCCAGCGAGAAATAAAGGATATTTGTATAAAGACCCTGGCGAACGATCTCGGTTTCATAGTTTGCAACCGGAATTGTGCGCGCCACGGTAGCCGTCGGCTCGTCATCGCGATCATCTGTATCCAGGATCTGGATATCGCCTGTGCTGGCAAACACCATGCGCTTCAGGGCGCCGTCTTCCTCGACAAAGAGCTGACGATTGCTGCCGCGTCCTTCGTCAAGCACTTCAATGCGTTCATCGGCGGTCACAACATATTCCGTCGAACCTGAGCCTTCGAAGGCCATGCCGAAATGGCCGAGGCAAAGCAGGATGGCGCCGAATGTGACTGCCTTGCGCTGGCCGAGATAACGATCCGCCAGCGTGCCGCCGATAATCGTCATCACATAGACCAGCGCGGTATAGGCGCCATACATCACCGCCGAGCGCTCGTCGGAGAACAGGAAATGCTGGGTCAAATACAGGATCAGCAGGCCGCGCATGCCGTAATAGGAAAACCGCTCCCACATCTCGGTGAAGAACAGGATGGCGAGGCCGCGCGGATGGCCGAAAAAGCTTGTGTCGCGGGAGCCTGTCGCGGCTGGAGCAGTCGTATCCGTCAAGTGCATTCCCCAAAGTGTCGAGTGCAAGCGGCGCGACTTGCGCCTTGATTCCTGACACTTTGACCATGCAGCCCGAAACGGCTCAAGGTAGAATGTGTTGAAAATGTGAAGCAGCGCGCAATGCGTTGCCCTAATACGCCATTTCCTTGAACACAGGCGTGATGTCTCCCCCCCATGCGCCATGATAGCGTTCCAGCAAGGCCTCGGCAGGGGTGATGCCAGTTTCAATGATGCGGTCGAGTTCCGAGAGGAAGCCCGTTTCATCATCGCCAGACATGGAATATTTCGCCCGCGCCTTGAGGCCGGCGCGGGAGATCGCCAGGACTTGCTTGCCCAGCGCCTGTAGATCGCGCCCATCCGGCGTTGGTGTTTTCAGGCCGAGGCTCGGAACGGCATAGCGCATGGCGGCACGCTCCGGAGCGGTCCAGCCCTTCACAAGATCCCAGGCGGCATCGAGAGCCGATTGGTCATAGAGCAGGCCTGTCCAAAAAGCCGAGAAGGCGCAGAGCCGGCTCCAGGGACCGGAATCAGAACCACGCATTTCCAGGAAGGTTTTCAATCGCACTTCCGGAAAAATCGTGGAGAGATGGTCGGCCCAATCCTCGATTGCCGGGCGATCGCCCTCCACCAGGCTCAGCTCCCCTTCCATGAAGTCGCGGAAGCTCAGCCCTGTTGCATTCAGGTAAGTCCCACCGCGCCGCACAAAATACATCGGAACATCAAGCGCGTAATCGACATATTGCTCAAACCCGAAGCCTTCATCGAAAGCGAAAGGCAACATGCCGGTGCGGTCGGGATCGGTGTCAGTCCAGATATGGCTGCGATAGGAGAGGAAGCCGTTCGGACGACCTTCAAGAAACGGCGAATTGGCAAAGAGTGCAGTACCGAGCGGCTGCAGCGCCAGGGAGACGCGCAGTTTCTGCACCATGTCGGCTTCGGACTTGAAATCGAGATTGGTCTGCACTGTGCACGACCGGAACATCATCTGGTGCCCCAGACGCCCGACCCTTGGCATATAATCCCGCATGATCTTGTAGCGCCCCTTGGGCATCATCGGGGTCTCTTCAAGACTCCAGAGTGGGCTGGTGCCAACGCCAAGAAACGCAACGCCCAGCGGATCGGCCACCTGGCGCACTTCGTTCAGGTGGACGCCGACCTCATCACAAGTCTGGTGGATATGCTCCAGCGGCGCGCCTGAGAGCTCGAACTGGCCGCCCGGCTCGAGGCTGACGCTGGCACCATTGCGCTTGAGGCCAATTAGCTTGCCACCCTCTTCAATTGGTGCCCAGCCGAACTTGTCACGCAGGCCTTCCAGCACGGCGCGCACGCCGACCTCGCCATCATAGTATAACGGGCGCAGACCATCCTTTATGAAGCCGAATTTTTCGTGCTCTGTTCCGATGCGCCAGTCCGCCTTTGGCTTGCAGCCGGCTTCCAGCCACTCGACCAGTTCAGACTTTGACGCAATGCGTGGGGCATCTTCTGCGATGTCCTCAGTGGGCGTTGTCATGATGATAGAGCCTCCAGCCCATTTCGCGTTCCGGGCAGATAGGGTCAGTCGCGCCAATCGCCAAGCACGGATTGCCACAGGGTGAGCGCGGCAATGGCGGCCGTCTCTGCCCGCAAGATACGAGGACCGAGCGAAACCGGGTGCACATCAGCGCGCGCCCGCAAGGTTTCGCGCTCGGCCGGCGAGAAACCACCTTCCGGCCCGACCAGGATCGCGCCGCGCGGGGCAGTATGCGATTTCAACGTCTCAAGCATTTGCGGCGCATGCCCCTCAGCGCCCCCCCAATGGGCCGCTGGATCATCGCCCGCCTCGTCACAAAACCAGAGTGGGCACTCGGTTGGCAGCTCTTCCAGGGCGGCCATCAGGTCCTTACCCTCATGCACGACGGGCAAGTCCAAACGCTCCGTTTGCTCTGCCGCTTCCAGAGCGATTTTCTGCAGCCGGTCGGCACGTACGCGCGCGGCCTGGGTACGCTCGGTCATCACCGGCTGAATGACGCTGACACCCAGTTCCGTGGCTTTCTCCACCACGAAATCGGTGCGTGTTTTCTTTAGAGGTGCGAACAGCAAAATCAGATCGGGCGTGGCCGCCTGGCTGCGGCGTAGATCCTTCAGCTTCAACAGGACAGACCGGCCTTCCACTGTGTCGATCACTGCATCCCATTCCCCGTCCCGGCCATTGAAAACACGCACCGGCGCACCTTCGATCAGGCGCAGCACACGGGTGAGATACTTGCCCTGTGCCTCATCCACGGCGGCATACCCGTCGCGGACCAGATCGGAATGCACAAACAGACGCGGGATGAAGCTCATGGGCAGGGCTATATCTCCATGCGCAGACAAGGCAAACCCACTCTGCTCTGCGGCGCGAAACGCGCGTTCAAAGGTGACGCACGAGCCGGACTCACTTATATCGCCATTATGACCGACACGTCGGAAACACCCGAGCCAACAGAAGCGGCAGATTCAGCGCCGGCGGAAACGCAGGTTTCCACCGCGCCGAAGGACAGTGCCCTGCCCGTATGGCTGACTTCGCTGCCGCCGGCGCTGCAGCCCTATGTGGCGCTGTCGCGGCTCGACCGGCCTGTCGGCATCTGGCTCCTGCTCCTGCCCTGCTGGATTGGCGTGGTGTTCACCACGGTGACGGCAGGGTTCAATATATATTTCCCGCTATGGATCGTTCTCTTCGCCATCGGTGCCATCGCAATGCGCGGGGCGGGCTGTACCTGGAACGACATAACCGACCGTGAAATCGACGCGGGCGTTGAGCGCACCGCCGCTCGTCCGCTCCCATCTGGGCAGGTCAGCCTGATGCAGGCCTATGCCTGGCTTGGTGCGCAGGTCTTTGTCGGCTTTCTGGTTTGGCTTTGTCTGCCACTGGACGCAAAGATTGTCGCTTTCCTCGCCATCCCTTTAGTGGTCGCCTACCCCTTCATGAAGCGCGTTACATGGTGGCCCCAGGCCTGGCTTGGCATGACCTTCAACTGGGGCGTCCTGGTTGCGGCCGCTACCGTCGCCAGTGTCAGCCTGTCGAGTGTGATTTTATGGCTCGGCCTGGCCTGCTGGACGGTGGCATATGACACGATCTACGCCCTGCAGGATGTCGAAGACGATGAATTGATGGGCGTGAAATCCACAGCGCGCCTTTTTGGCGAACGCGCCGTTCTGGGCGCCTTCTGCTTCCATCTGGCCGCCGGGGCGATCATCGGCCTGGCCAGCCTTGCCATCGGCGCTGAACAGGTCGGTGGGCTGACCGCTATAGCGTTCATTGCACATGGCGTCTGGCAGGTCTGGATGCTGCGCAAGGCATCGACGCGAAATCCGCTGGCTGTGTTCAAATCCAATGTCTGGGCCGGAGCCATTCCGGTCGTGGGCTTCCTCATCGCCGCGCTGCTCTGAGAAGAACGGGCTGCCCCGGCGACAGCATTGATGGGCGCGCATGTGAGCGCTATTTTAACGTCATGTCCGTTGCCAAGCGCATACGCCCACTCGACCTCTTCACTCAGGAAGAGTGGGCTCATGTCTCGCGCCGGTCCTCCTGGATGGGGCTCGGCCTGGTGGCCCATTGCTGGGCCGTGATCGCGCTCGCCATGGCCGCCGCGATCTGGCAGCCCTGGCTTATCATTCTCGCAATACCGGTGATCGGCGCGCGCCAGCTTGGCCTTGCCATCCTGATGCATGAAGCCGCCCATGGCGGGCTGCACAAAAATCAAAAGGTAAATGACTGGGTCGGCCAGTGGCTCACCGCTGCGCCCGTGGGGGCAAACCTGAAAGCCTACCGGCCCTATCATCTCACCCACCACAAATATGCCCAGCAGCCGGAAGACCCCGATCTCATCCTCTCGGCCCCCTTCCCGGTGACGCGCGCCTCCCTGCGCCGGAAAATTCTCCGCGACATGACCGGGCAGACCTTTTTCAAGCAGCGCCGCAACCAGTTTGCCAATGCGTTCGGCATCGGCATCAAGCCCGGCAAGGGCGCGGAGAACCGGGCCCAGGGCGCGCGAGAAGCTGTTATACCTTTTCTGGTGGTCAACCTGCTCATACTCACCGGGCTGACCCTGGCCGGCCACTGGTGGGCCTATTTCGCGTTATGGCTCTTGCCGCTGGCGACCTGGAACCAGCTCGTCACCCGCCTTCGCAATATCGCCGAACATGCCGTGGTGCCCGACAATGAAGACCCGATGCGCCATGCCCGCACCACCTATGCCAGCTGGTGGGAGGGCCTGCTGATCGCGCCCTATTGGGTGAACTATCATTGCGAGCATCATATGTTCATGCACCTGCCCTGCTATCGCCTTGGCGAGGCGCATGCGCTGCTGCGCCAGAAGGGCATCATCGGGCAAATGGAAGTCCAACCGGGTTATCTCACTGTGCTGAAGCAAGCCTCCAACAAGCCACCCAAGCTCGCAGTCGCTTGAAGTGACGTGGAGCTGCAGCTGCGTTAGACTGAGCTTATGAGTCTTGTCATTGAAATGGTTTCCGATGTGGTCTGCCCCTGGTGCTGGCTCGGCCTTCGGCGCCTGAAAGCCGCCCTCGCGCTCGTCCCGCATATCGAGCTGGAGATCTGGTTCCGCCCCTATGAGCTGGATCCGAACATTCCGCCCGAGGGTGTCGACTATAAGGCATATATGACAGCCAAATTCGGCGGCACGGGCGAAAGTGGCGAGGATCCACAGCGCAATCGCTTTCGGGCGATGCGAAATGCGCTGGAACAATATGGTCGCGAGGAGGATATCCCCTTCGACTTTGCCGGCATCACCCACCGCCCGAACACCTTCGATGCACATCGCCTGGTGCGCTGGGCCCAGGGCCAGGGCCTCGGCATGGAAGCCAAGGAGCGCCTCTTCCGCGCCTATTTTTCCGAACATCTCGACATTGGCGACCATGATGTGCTGACCCAATTATCAGAGCAGATCGGCCTGGACCCGGCCATCGTTGCAAAGCTGCTTGCATCCGACGCCGACAAGGACACCGTCCGCCAGGAAGAGCGGATCTTTGTCGAAATGGGTGTCGCCGGCGTTCCGACTTACATCGCCAATCGCCGCTATGCTGCCCAGGGTGCGGAGACGGCGGAAAAGCTTGCAAAGTTCCTGACCACGGTGGCCGATGCCGATCCGGCCGGCGTGGGGCCGAGCTAGCTAAGCTGCAACTCCGCAAGCCGCGCATAGACACCGCCAGAAGCCATCAGCGCCTCATGGACGCCCTCTTCCACAACGCGGCCCCCTTCCATGACAATGATCCGGTCGGCCTGACGCACGGTGGAAAGGCGATGGGCAATCACCAACGTGGTTCGACCCTTGGAGAAATCCGCCAGCGCCGTCTGTACCCTGGCCTCACTTTCTGCATCCAGGGCGGAGGTTGCCTCGTCCAGCAGCAGCACCGGTGCATCGCGCAGGATGGCACGGGCGAGCGCGACGCGCTGGCGCTGGCCGCCCGACAAATTGCGTCCCATTTCCCCCACAGGCGTGTCATAGCCCTGCGGTAGAGCCATGATGAAATCATGTGCATTGGCCGCGCAGGCGGCGGCCTCGATCTCGTCTTCGCTGGCATCGAAACGGCCAAGGGCGATATTCGCGCGCACCGTATCGTCAAACAGGGCGGCATCCTGGGCGACCAGGGCGAGATTGGCGCGCAGACTGGTGGGCGAAAACTCCCGGACATCGCGGCCATCCAGCCGTACAGCCCCGCCAGTGGCATCGTACAAACGCAACAAAAGATTGAAGACCGTGGACTTGCCCGCCCCGCTTGGCCCAACCAGGGCAACGGTCTCACCCGGCGCGGCGGAAAATGTCAGCCCGCTTAACGCGGCAGAACCATCAGGATAGTCGAAACGAACATCGTCAAACACGACTGCGCCCTCGGCCCGGCCAAGCTCCACCGCCGGGCTTGGCAGGGCCAGTTGCGGCTCTGCATCAACAATCTCGAACACCCGGTCAGCGGCCGCCCCGCCTTCCTGGGCTACGGCATTGAGTGTGCCGAGCGCGCGCAATTCCGGTGAGGCAATGGCCAGCGCGCCGATGATGCGCAAAAGATCACCCAGACTCGCGGCATCATGAGCAATGCGCCAGGCGGCAAAGCCGAGAATGCCCGCCAGAGCGACACCGCCGGTAACTTCAAGGATCGGGTCCACCGCAGCGCGGTCAGTAAGCACTTTCAGGAACAAGCGAGAGCGTTCGATAAAGCCCTTGCGGGCACGTTCGGTCTGATACTCCTCAAGCCCGTATGCCTTCACCACACGCGCCGACTGGAACCCCTCCGAAAGATGCGCGGTGACATCGCCGATCTGCTTCTGCGCCTGGCGCGAACGCTTGCGGATGCGGTTGCCGAGCCCGATCACAGGTCCAAAGGCAATGGGATAGACGACCAGCAGAAGTATTGTGAGCTGCCAGTCGGTCCACAGCATAATGCCCAGCATGCCAATAACAGTGACCACAGACTTGGTAAAATTATTGGCAAAGCGCAGGCCCGCATCGCGGATCGAATTCACATCATTTATGAAGCGCGAAACAAAGCCGCCCGAGGCATCCCCAGCCAGGCGAGCATAATCGCCCTGCACCAGAGCCTGGTATTGCGCGTCCTGAATATCGACCAACCCGCGCTGCACGCCGGTATTGTTGGCCACAGTCATCATGTAGAGCGTCACCGAACGCCCCAGCGCCAGGCCGATAATTGCGGCAGATACCCACCAGATCCATGTGGTCTCGCCAGTTGCCTCTGCGCCAAAGCTGTCTTGCAGGCGGTTGCCGAGTACGCCGAGAATATAGGCATACCCAGTGGCAAAGGCAGATGTCAGGACGGCAAACAGCGTCCCGGCCAGGAACCAGCCGAGATGCGGGCGAAAATACACCGCGAACAGCCGAAACATGCTGCCGCCGCGTTTGCCCTTTGGCACGGATGCCGGATCAGACGTGGTGTTGGGAGCCTGTTTCAGGGTCGAGCAACTTGTGAGCGTGGAGGATGAAATAGCGCATTTCCGCATTGTCGACGGTGCGCTGGGCGGCGGCTTTCCACGCATCATAAGCCGCGGCATAATTCGGGAAGGCGCCGACAAAGTCGATCTTGGAAAGGTCTTCGAACTCGACCTCGGTGACATCCTTCAACTCGCCACCGATCACAATGTGCAGCAGTTGCTTGGTCGGGGTAGGTGTCTCGCCCATGGCTGTAGACTCCGGTCTTGGTTGTGCCTTGGTGTGCGGTGCCCCCTCATTGGGGTCTGGAAGCACCACATGTTGTGTGCGCCGCCTTAACAGAGGATGCAGCCGCTTTCCAGCCGCGATGAGGCTGCGCTGCGCAGGTGCACTGCGATTGAACTGATATGGCTCACCAATATGGGTCGATGCCATCCCACCAGCCTCGTGGACCAAAATGCTGCCAGGCGCGAGATCCCAGTCGAACTTGTGGAACAAGGCCAGGGTCGCATCCCAGGCTCCGCTGGCGACGAGTGCCAGTCTCAGCAAGGTGGCATTCGGCTTTGGATCGGCGATGGTCATGTCAGGCCAGCGTTCGGGCCAGCTTTCATGACGAATCATGGATTCGGTGGCGATCATTCGGCATCCTGCATCGCTCGCCTGACTGCTGACAAAGATCGGATCGCCATTGAGATAGGCGCCCCCACCACGCCGAGCCTCATAGAGATGATCGAAATCGGGCGCGTAGATCACACCGGCAAGGACCTCGCCCGCTTCCACAACCGCGATGCCGACACACCAATAGGGGTCGCCCGCACGCATATAAGCGCGCGTACCGTCGATCGGATCGACCACCCAGACGCGGCGCTGACTGCGATTGGCAAAATCGTCTACAGTCTCTTCCGACAGCCAACCATAACCCGGCCGGGCTGCTCCCAGGCGGCGGGCGATGAAAGTGTTTACCGCGAGATCGGCATGGGTGACCGGATGGCCAGGAGATTTCTCCCAAGCTGTCTCGGCTGCGCTGCTACGCAGGGAATTTGCCAGGACACCAGCTTCGCGCGCCACATCGCGCAAGGTTGCCATGTCGGTGGCAATCCCCGGATCAATCACCGGCAATCGCCATATCTTCAATCAGCAGGCTGGGCGCATCTCGAGAGCCGCGGATTTCCAGGTCCGAAGCCGGAATGAGCCGCGCGAACATGGCCGGCAGATCGCCGGCAATTGTCACTTCGGAAACCGGATGAGCGATTTCCCCCCCCTCGAACCAAAAACCGGATACGCCGACGGAGTAGTCACCCGTATTGGGATTGATGGAGGGACCAAACATGTCTGTCACCAAAAGGCCCTTGCCGGCCTGTTTCATCATCTCGGCAGGGCTGAGTTTGCCTGGCTGCAGGGTGATGTTGGACGTGGAAATCCCCGGCGGATCGCCGAAGGCCGTCGAAGCATAGCCGTTGGATGTCAGGCCCAGCTGTCTCGCTGACGGGCCATTGAGCAACCACTCGGTCAACACGCCATCTTCAATGATCGCGCGCGGAGCGACGGGGCGCCCTTCTCCGTCATGGAGACGCGAGCTCATGCCGCGCAGGCGAAACGGATCATCCAGAACGCTCACGCCCTTCGCAAACACCTGCTCCCCGAGCCGGTCTTTCAGAAAGGAAACGCCCCGTGCGATGGCTGGTCCGGAGATCGCGCCAATCAGGCTGCTCAACAAGCTGGAAGACAGACGCCGGTCATAGATCACCGCCCCGGTTTGCGTCGCAATCTTGCGTGCGCCAAGCCGGGCCACGGTGCGCTCGCCGGCAATACGACCTATTTCCTCTGCGCTGGGGCGATCTTCCAGATAGCGCGCGCTGCGGCTTTCATAGTCGCGCTCCATCTTGCCATCCTTTTCGGCGATGGCGGCCAGACCAAGTCCCAGGCTGGACGCGGTGCGATGGGCGGCAAAGCCATTGGTCGCGGCCAGCCAGCTTTGTGTACGCGACCAGCCATTGCCGCACCCGGAACACTGCTTCACGCCCGGCACGGCCAGCGCAGCCGCCTCTGCCGCGATGGCGTCTTCTTCCAATGCGATATCGGAAATCTCACCGACCCCGTCCAGGTCCAGATCGCGCGACAAGTGCTGAGCCGAAACCAGGTCCTCTGCCGGCGCAATGCCGCAATAGGGATCTTCCGGTACTGCCCTGGCCATGGCAACACAGCGCTCGGCCATGTCCGAAAGGCCTTGAGGCGACAGATCAGAGCCAGAAACATGAGCCATGCGCTGACCGAAAAAACAGCGCAGCGAGAGCGACTGGGACTCAGCACGCTCAATGCCCTCCAGCTTGCCTTCGCGCACATCCAGGCTAACGCCTTCTGACGTGCTGAGGCGGGCATCGGCATCGCTGGCGCCAGCTGATGTGCAGCGCGCCAGCAGGGTTTGCAGAAGATCTGCGGGGTCGTTTATGTCAGTGGTCATAGGTTCGGTGATGGACCGAACCTTGAATTGACGCAACGGCTTTCAGCGGTGCTTTCGCCTAGTTGTCCATCCGTGCATCCGGCAGACGGTCATTGATATCGTCGCGGATATCCAACAGCGTCACAATCAGGC
>JALEGE010000073.1 GCA_022760335.1 Hyphomonadaceae bacterium | reverse complement strand
TCGGTGGGCACCTGAATGTCTTCAATATACTCTGACAAGCCTTTGCGCTCGGCCTGCTCGAGAATGGCGGCCGCCACCTTCTTTTCGAAGTTGGAATAGGCGTGGACGATATACCAACGCGCGTCTGACATGGCGCTAGGAACTCCTGGTAACGGCGCTTAAGACTGCCCGCCGAGTCCAGTGATCATGCTTACAAGCCAGCCGATCACCGCGTCCACGGAAAACAGATAAAGTGCAATGAGGATCGACATGACGATGACCATGATCGTTGCCGCAATGGTTTCCTGACGCGAAGTCCAGGTGACCTTGTTACCCTCCGCGCGCACCTGGCGCACGAATGTCACGGGTCCAACGCTCTGCTTCTTGTCCTCAGCGGCCATTCAAATCGTTCCATTTTTAGGGTGAAGTTGCCACGTAGCGGATATTCACCCGCAGTACAATGACAAAAAGCCCCTGACTGGCAGTTGAGATTGGGCCAGAGGGCTTCACTTGCAAGATATGAGTTGTGTGCAGGCAGCAAGAACCGGCAATACAGGGTCGATGCGGCGCGCAAGTGAGGGGGGCTGTTGCGCACCGCATCTTCCCCGGTAACGGACCTGACACCGACGAGGTGCGTTCTGGCGGTAACGCTGAGGGGTGCGGTGCCAGGTCCGGTCTGAGCCCTGAGGACCTAGGACTCAGATGCGGTGTCGTCGGAGAGAGTGATCTCGGCTTCCACCTCGGCTTCACCATCATCCATCTCAGTGGACTCGCTTTCCTCCCAATCGGAAGCATTTTTCTCCACTTCCATAATGGCTTCCAGCTCCTCGATCGCCAGGACACCATCATCGCCCGCCATCACAGCGAACTGCAGTTCAGCTTCATCCTCGTTGAAGCCAGCCGCACCCGCATAGGCGGTGTATTCGGCCACCGTCACGGCGCCATCGGTGTTGATATCCATCTCGGCGAACTTTTCGGTCGCGGTGGGGCTGGTATCTGCAAAAGCAGCGCCGGCCAGAGCCATGGCAGCCACGAGACCTGAACCAATCACTGTCGTTTTCATCCCATTCTCCTTGTCTGGAAGCGCCGGAGAGCCGCTCCCGCTTTTTCACACACCGGGGTTGGCGTGTTGGAGAATGGGAACCACGCCTTGGCGAGTTTGACCCGTGAACAAGCCTAAAGACTTGGGGCAAAAGCGCGGCAGAGCACGGGCATCACCAAGGCAAGCACTCGCAACACATTGTTTGAAATAATAAAAAAAGGCGGCGCACAAGGCGCCGCCCCTCTCCAAGGTTTAATCCAGCCAAGCCTAGTAGGAGTAATCCACACCAACAGTGAAGGTGCGCGGATCGCCATAAAAGCCTGTCAGCGTACCTTCCAGGCCCAACGGGCTGGTCGTATTCACCAGGAAGTCATAGCCCGCAACGATATACTCTTCATCAGTCAGGTTTTTGCCATTGGCAAAGAACCCCCAGCGGCCATTCTCCGTTTCCCAGCGGACGTTCAGGTCGATCAGGGTCAGGGCGTCCTGATCAAGCGGACCCGGGATCTCAAACTGGCTGGTCTCGCTGCGATAGGAAACAAGCGTGTTGAACAGCAAAGTCCCGTCATGGTTGGCGAAGTTGAACGGCGTCTCATAAGCGAGTTGGCCGCTGGCGGTCCATTCCGGTGTGTTCTGAAACACCCGCTGATCAGCCACGTCATTGCCGAATGTATCAATAAACTCATCATACTCAGCATTGATATAACCGAGCGACCAGGTCGTCAGGAGCAGGTCGTCATCATTGAACATCTGCTCGGCCAGAGTGGCACTGCCTTCAAACTCGATACCCCAGATCGTGGCGGCACCGGCATTGGTCGTGACACCGGTAAAGTTGTCAGCCTGGCCATCACCATCTGTATCAACGCCAGCCGAACCCGGGATCTGTACATCCGTATAGTCATTAAAGAAGGCTGCCAGCGCATAGTTCAGGCGACCATCATATTGGCTGGCCTTATAACCCACTTCGAAGCTATCGACCGTTTCGGGGTCAAACTGCATGAAGTCGAAAATTTCCTGTTCCGTTACAGTGCCATCCTGGTCAAAGTCCGGTGCAGCCGTGGTCTGGCCACGGGGATCGAAGCTGCCGCCCTTGAAGCCCTGCGAATAGGTTGCATAGACATTGCTGTCATCCGTCACCTTATAGGACAGAGACAGGCGCGGTGTGAACGCATCGAAAGTCTCCGAGCCATTAAAGTCAGATGTTGTTCCAATCAGTGTCGGGCTTCCGCCGAAAAACTCCGAAAAGCCACCGACATAAGAGCGACGCAACACCTGGCTGGTGCGCTCATCTTCGGTATAGCGTGCACCAACGGTCACGGCGAATTTGTCCGTGACGTCAAACGTCACGTCACCGAAAATTGCCCAGGTCTCTGTCGCCACATCACCATAGGTCTGCGCGACAAAGCCAGGTACGAGCGTGTCCAAAAACACATCGAAAACGGTCGAGGCATTGGCATCCAGATAGTAGACGCCGGCCACGCCGCTGAACCGGTCGAAATCATAATTGAGCAGGAATTCCTGACTTAGCTGGTCATTCTCATAGATCGCCGGCACGTCGAGATCCCCGCTCGGCAGCGAGTCGAAATCGATCGGCGTTGTGGACTCATCTTCGCGATATGCGGTGATGGATTTCAGTGAGAAAGTCTCATTGATCGTCCAGTCAGCGACCAGCGAGGCGCCGCCACCCTCCACTTTTTGATCGATGACATCGAGGCCCGCGCGGGTATCGAAAACATTGTCGAGGATTGGCGCACCTGTCACCTGACCAACCACAAGGCGATGCCCCTGGCGGGCATTGGACTGGTCCAGCAACCAGTCGGCAGAACCGCGGATCTGGAAGTCTGGCGTGACATCCCACTCCGCAGACACGCGTCCAGCCGTCAGATCCTTGTTATAATTGTCTTCGCCGGTGATCAGGTTTTCGCCAAAGCCATCGCGGTACATCATGGCGAAGGAGCCACCAACGCGCACTGTGTCGGTCAGCGGCAGACTGGCCGTGGCAATCGCCTCGCGTTGATTGTAGCTGCCAAGGGCAACACGGGCACGGAATTCCGGATCATCGCTCAGGCCACGCGTAACATATTTCACCGCGCCACCAATCGTGTTTCGGCCATACAGTGTGCCTTGCGGGCCGCGCAGAACCTCAATGCGTTCCACATCAAAAACATCCAGCACCGCCGCTTGCGGGCGGTTGAGATAGACATCGTCGAGATAGATGCCGACGCCGGCCTCAAAGCCTGCCACCGGGTCCTGTTGGCCGACACCGCGAATAAAGGCGGTCAGCGTGGTGTTCGTCCCGCGTGACACTTCCAGCGTCACGTTCGGTGTGATTTTGCCCACCTCGGTCAGGTCATCCACGCCAAGATCGCTGAGCAGGTCACCATTGAATGCCGAGACAGAGACCGGCACATCGATGAGGCTCTCCTCTCGGCGCTGGGCCGTGACTGTAATCGGGCCGAAACGGCGCTCCTGGGTCGCTTCGGCCGCATCGCCATCTTCCTGGGCGACTGCATAGCCCATGGGCATGAGCGAGCTGGCCGCCAGAGCGATAAGCGCAATTTTCCTAGTGTGTGACATTGAATTTCCTCCCGTTAAGCAATGGGCGTTGCTGACGACGCCTCTTTCAACACATGTTGAAAATGTGCAAATGCTTGCAATCTGTCAATTGCAAATCTGACAAGATTCCTGGGAAACCTTTGCGTGGTGCTGGCAAGCCACACTCGACTTTGGTCGAATATCACGCAAATTCTGGAAAAATTATTCGCACCTGTAACAGATACAGCAGAACGCGTGTGATCAGCTTGGCTGGGCCCGGTCGTAGGGACTGTCGAGGGAAAAGGCCGGAATTACGGCGTGCAGAGCCACACCGGCATCATTCTCGAATCTGTAGTGCCCGCTCATGATGCCGGAGGGGGCCGAGAGCGGCGCGCCGGAAGTGTAGCGAAAGCTCTCGCCCGGTTCCAGGCGCGGGGTCTGGCCAACCACGCCCTCTCCATCGACCTCTTGTTGGCGCCCAGCCACATCGACAATCCGCCAATGGCGGTGCGTCAGCGTCCAGGCCTGGTCGGACTGATTTTCGATTTCGACCATGTACGACCAGAAAAACTTCCCGCGCACCGGGCTGGATTCATCATGCATGAAGCGCGGCACCACCCGAACGGCGATACCGTCTGTAACCGCTTCATAGCGTGGAGAGGGTCGACCGCTGACCATGTGACGCTCGCTTTTCGGGCGAGTGTCAGATGGCGTCAAGCGCATTGTGTAGATCGCGTTCCAGATCGCCGGCATCTTCCAGCCCGATCGAGAGCCGAACCCAGCTGTCATCCAACCCCATGGCCGCGCGTTCCTCATCACTCAATGCACGATGCGTGGTTGAGGCGGGGTGGCAGGCCAGCGATTTCGAATCCCCAAGATTGTTGGAAATATGGATGAGATTTAAGGCGTTGAGGAAACGAAACGCTTCCGCGCGCGCGCCCTTCAGGCTGAGCGCAATCAGCGTGCCGCCGCCTGTCATCTGGCGCATCAGCACCTCGTGGTGAGGGTGATCTTTCCGTCCGGGATAGCGCACTGCCCTGACCTTCTCATGTCCGGCCACCGCATCGGCCAGGCGCGCGGCCGTTGCAGAAGCGCGCTCAACCCGCAGGTTCAGCGTCTCCAGCCCCTTCAACACCACCCAGGCATTGAAAGGCGAAGCGGCTGGCCCGGTATGGCGCAGATAGGGATCGACATGCTCTTCGATCCAGTCGCTCTTGCCGAGAATTGCCCCGGCCAATACGCGCCCCTGCCCGTCCATATGCTTGGTGGCGGAATAGACGATCAGGTCAGCGCCAAACTCCAATGGCTTTTGCAGCATGGGCGTTGCGAACACATTGTCGACCACCAGCTTGGCACCCGCCTTGTGGGCCAGCTCCGCCACAGCCGAGATATCGACACCATCCAACATCGGATTGGCCGGGCTTTCGACCAAGACGAGTTTTGCAGGCCGAGACAGCGCCTTCGCCCAGGCTTCCAAATCATCGCCTTGAACAAATTCAATCTCGATCCCAAAGCGCGGCATCAGCGTGCCGATGATCCAACGGCACGAGCCGAACAGCGCGCTGGCGGCCACCACGCGGTCCCCCGTCTGCAACGGCGACATCAAGGCCGAACTGATCGCACCCATGCCCGAGGCAGCAATGCGGCAGGTCTCCGCCCCTTCAATCAGCGCCAGACGGTCTTCCAGCATCCGCACCGTCGGGTTGGCATAGCGTGAATAGACAAAGCCCGGCTCATCGCCAGACATGCGCGCGGCGGCCTGCTCGGCACTGTCATAGACATAGCCAGAGGTCAGATACAGGGCCTCGGCCGTCTCGCCATGCTGAGAGCGTTCAATCCCACCATGGATGAGTTCGGTTTGCGGGCTGTAGCGAGGCGTCGCCGGGTCGACGGAATCTGTCATAGACTTGCAGTGTCCTGGTTGATTTGCAGGTTCACGCTTAGAGCAAGCTCCGGTGAGAGAAAAGGCAGGAGACATGGCAGAGCCCGAAGGCGTCCTCAGCGACCGCGAACTCGAAGCGATGATCGCCGACGGATCCATCAGCGCGGAAGCGCCGACAGAAGACGGCCAGATCCAGCCCGCCAGCCTGGATCTGCGCCTGGCAGATGATGTCTATCGCATACGCGCCAGCTTCCTGCCGGGCAAGGCCGGATCGGTGGGTCGGCTGCTGCATGAAAGCGACCTGCAGATGCACCGCATGGATATTTCCGGCGGGGCAGTGCTGGAAACCGGCTGCGTCTATCTCGCCCTCCTGTCAGAGCGCCTTGCCCTGCCCCCGGGGATCAGCGGGCGGGCCAATCCGAAAAGTTCCACCGGCCGGCTGGATGTGTTCACGCGCCTGATCACCGATCATGGCGAGGCTTTTGATGATGTGCTGGAAGGCTATCATGGCCCGCTCTATCTGGAGATCAGCCCACGCACCTTTTCCATCCTCGCGCGCCAGGGCGACCGGCTGAACCAGCTGCGCCTGCGCCGCGGGCCCTTCAAACCACTGAAGGACATTACCTTCTCGGTCGAACTGTCCGTCCCGTCCCATCAGCCTGTCGGCTGGCGGGCAAGGCGGCATGCTCCGATCGTGGATCTGCGCAAGATCGGGCGGCACGCCATTGCTGATTATTGGGAGCCTGTGTTCCCGCACAAGGGCCGTGTGGTGCTGCAACCTGATGAATTCTACATCCTCGCCAGCAAGGAGCGGGTGAAGGTGCCGGGAACGCAGGCCGCCGAAATGGCCCCGATCGCGCCAGAGCTTGGCGAGTTCCGCGCCCATTATGCCGGATTTTTCGATCCCGGCTTTGGCGGCAATGAAGGCGGCTCTCGCGCCGTTCTGGAAGTGCGCACGCGCGACGTGCCCTTCATCATCGAGGACGGCCAGTCGGTCGGCAAGCTGGTCTTCGAGCCGATGGCGAGCAAGCCGAAAAATCTCTATGGCAAATCCGGCAGTCACTATCAGGGCCAGGGCCTGAAACTCTCAAAACACTTCGCGCAGGCTTAAAAACCCCCGCCCGTCTTGAACTTGCCGCGGCGCCCCCCTGTTGGCAGTTTCGGGGTCGGGAAACTGGTCTGACGACCGCGCGGCAGGCCGCTGCCGATCGAAAAACCACCGCTGCGCCGGGAAGACCGGCCCATTTCGCGCAGGATCTCCGTACCGATGCCAACAGCCACATCCGGCATGCCAATGGTGCGTGCGCGGTCTGAGCCACCAAAGCGCGGATCCGTGCGCGGGCTCGTACGGCGCATGCCCCGCGACAGGCTGCGCACCGCACCCTGGGCCTCCACCCGCCCGGAGACGAGTCCGGCGATGACCTCGTCCAGTGTCGCGGCGCGAAAGCTGGCATAGCCGCTATCATAGCGCGCGGCCTTGAAAGCGCGGCGAAAGGCTTCCAGCCGGGCAAGATCAGACCGCCTCCGCGCCGGCAGGCCCTTATCCTGTTCCAGGCGCAATTCCATGGCCATCTCATCGCGGCGCAAGGTGACGAGTTGATCGACCAGCGTGTCATCCTCGGGCGTCACCGTCTGGGCCGCGAGCACGCGCAGATCCGGAAAAGCCTGGCGCATCAGTGCTTCGGCCAAACGCGCACGGGCTTCGGCAGCAGGACCAGCCTCACCGCGTTCGGCAGCATGCTGGCGCTCGGAAATCTCCAGATGATGGGCTTCGGCCTCGGCGATCTTGATGTCCAGCGCCTGCAGATTGGCGCGCTCGGCTTCGACGGCTTGTGAGAGCGTATCCCCGCCCGCTTCCTTCAGCGCACTGGCCTCGGCTTCGGCCAGTGCGACCTCAGCCTCATCTTCCCTGGTTTCCATCGCCGCGACATGGCCTTCGAGCCACTCAGGCAACTCTACCAACCGCTCATAATTGCGGTAGGATTTTTCATAATGGCAGAGGCGCGCGACCCAGCCATCCAGGAACCGCACCAGGTTTCCAGCCTTATAGTCCGGCGTTTTGTAGCCCCGCTTCCAGAGATACATGAACAGGGGGTCTGTGCGGAACACTTCACCCTTTTCCTGCATATCGGCGCGAGCGAGTTCCAGCTTGGCGCGGGCTCGTTCGCAGACAGCCTCAGCCTCTGCGGCCGCCGACACCATTGCGCGATAGGCCGCATCCTCCTCCAGCGCGGTCTCAACCTCATCCACCTTGGCTTCATAGGTTTCGATGGCGATATCAAGCGTACGGGCGGCCTCGGCGCGGGCAGCCTCCAGTTCGGCGGTATGCTGGGCCGCCACTTCCAGGTCGAGCAGCAACTGTTCGAGATACTTCTCATGGCTGGCCACCAGATCGCCAACCTCGCCATCGAGGCCCGCCAACATGGTCGCTTCTTCAGGCGTATCCGCTTCGACAATCTGCACATCGGCGAGGTCCTTCCAGGCCGCCGCCTGGCGCCGGCGCACATCGGCCAGTTCATTGGTCAACGCTTCTGCCGCCTCAATGGCCGAGCTAAGTGCCGTGCGCGCCTCGCCAATCACGCTGTCAACGCGCAGGAGAGCTGAACGGCCGTCAATCTGGCGTGCCATGATCCCTCACCACTCCGTAATCGCGCCACCGGGCGTCGACACACTATAGGCCGGCTCGAAGGCGCCCGGCTGTTTCGTGCCGATGATCGCATCCTGGATGATCATGTCATCCTGCTTGTCGGCAGCCACGCCTTCGAACACCGTACGCGAGACGCGCTGGCCCCAGCGTTTGACCCGTACTTCCGCATTGGTTTCCTCGTCGCGAACGGTGACTTCGAGAATGTCTCCCGTCGGGCTGACCGCCTCGACGATGAGATAATAATTCTGCCGGCCCGGCAGGTCGTCATGCTCGCGATAGATGCCGGTGAAATCATCAGGATCATTGACCACGCGCACCTGGTATTGCGCAGAAATCTCATGGCGCAGGCCTGTCAGCGCGTCCACGGCGGCCTCCCCGGCCGCGCGGTCTTCGGCTTCCAGCGCGGCCATGCCCTGCTGGTAAAGCGCCAGCGCGCGGTTCCGCCCAGTATCCGTTTCCGCAACAGCCATTGCGGCGTCGCGCGCCTCGGCCAGGTTTGCGGGTATGGTCTCGGTGAGATCGCGCACCAGTGCGCGCTCTGCAGCCGCTTTCGGCATGGCCACGCCAAACTGATAGGCTCCGCCGAGCGCCAGCACCGCCGCACTGGCCGCCGCCGCAGGTTTCCACCAGCGTGCACGGGTGATGTAGATGATCGCCAACCGGCGCAAAAAGCCCTTCTTCGCCGGCTCGTGGGTGAAGCGCTTGTCGGCCATGGCGCGCACGCCGTCGCGGATGGTCTCTTCGGGCACATCCATGCCCTGGGCGGTGTAAATCTCCTTCAGGCGCGCAACGAGATCTTCCTCGCGGCCTTCATGGTCGATCTGCTTGAGAAAAATCTGGTCGCGATGGCGCAGCGTGTCGACCACATCCATGGCAACAAGCACCTCATCGAGGGATTGCGGCTTTGCGGTGGGGGATTCGGTTTCAGTCATGGTGCAAGTGCCCCCTTCCCTCCTTCGGAGTACTTCCCCCGTGAACGCGGGAAGAAAAGGCCGTTCTGACAGTCAGAAATCTTCCCCCGCCTGCGGGGGAAGTGGCCCACAACTGCGGATCGAAGGGGGCCAATGCCGTCTCAATCATGAGCCCTACTGTTTCGGCAGCAGCGCAGCCGCGACGCCCTGCTGGACCAGTTCAGTCATGCGCTGCTTGCCGTCTTCGACCGCCTCGCGGATTTCCTCACTGTTCCTTGTGGCCAAAGTACGCATTTCTTCGATGATTTTCTGGCTGCGTTCCTGATAGGCGACTACGCTGTCGACAAGTATCTTTACCGAAGCTGCGGAAACAGTGGGGCCATAACCAGCTCTGGTGGCGGCTTCCTGCACCTCACTGCCAATCTCTGCGAGCACTTCCAAGCTCTGGTCGACGCCTTTCTTCATGGCGTTCAGCGTTTCTGTGCTCTCATGCAGGCCGTGCATGCCAGTGAAGCTGGCGGTGAGGGCGGTGAGCACAATTTCGTTCGTGCCGAAGAATGAGACCGACTGGGCGTAGATCCGTTCCTTGGCATTCGTTGTCTGCACCAGACGCGCCATGATCACTTCGGATGTATTATAACCGATGGTGATATTGTCGGAGAGATCCTTGGCGACCTGGTAGCGCTTTTCCTCCGCTTGCAAGGCGCGCAGTTGTTCATCGCGCGCCAGCTCCAACCGGGAACGCTCGGCCGGATCCTCGCCAAGATAGCCAGCCACCTTGGCGACTGCAGCATTCACATCTCCGCGCACGGCATTGAGATGGCCCTCGGCTGTCCCGAGCACTTCCAGCGCCAACACCTCGCAATTCTTCAGCGCGCCCCGAAAATCGAGATAGGCTTCCAGAATTGTGCGTTCGCGCTCGATCTGGTTGGCCGTCTCATCCTGCACCTCAAGATAGAGATCCTTGATCTTACCGAACCGGCTGGCGATGTCGCCACGTGTCATCTTCATCCAGGTATTGGACAGGCGCTCCATGGTGGAGATCTTGCCGTCCTTGTACTGATCGACCAGGGATTTGGCATCTTCGCGGATCGAATTGAACGCCGTCGTGATGCCCTCATATCGCTGTCCCACCGTGATGCCGGCGACCTGCTCGCGCACGACATCATTAAAGCGGCTCATCTCATCGAGCGTACGCGCAATCGCAGCAACCTTGTCAGGATCGAGATCAGAAATCTGTTCCAGCAATGCGACGATCGGCTCGGGCGCTTTCTTGGCGCGCTTGGGTGCCAGACCCACCTCGCGCAAGCCGCCGAGGGCCTTGTCGAGATACTGCAACGCACTCGGGCTGGTCTCTACCACCGCTGTTCCGGCCATCTGGGTCCCCTCATCAAACCTATTGGAATTACGAACATTTATTGCCCATAGGTAAAGCACATAC
>JALEGE010000072.1 GCA_022760335.1 Hyphomonadaceae bacterium | reverse complement strand
CGCGACACCATTGTTCAAATTACCGAGGATACGGCTGGTACAGAGATTAAGAACTACTTTGCTGCAAATTCTAATTATAAGTATTCAACACGGTATGAGTTGGAGCGCATGGAGGCCAAGCCGCTGGGCTTTCTCGCCAGTGAGTATGTCATGGCCATCTGGGCCCTTGAGGATATGTCTGACCTGGATATGGCGGAGGTCTTCTCGCCCGACATGCTGGGGGATGATCTGGAAGACTGGCTGGCCGAAAGCGCCCTGATGAAGCGCACTTTTCGGCAATGCGCCATGGTCTCCGGCCTGATCGCCCGGCGCTATCCGGGACAGGAGAAAACCGGCCGGCAGGTCACTTTTTCAACTGATCTCATCTATGATGTGCTGCGCGAGCATGAGCCCGGCCATATCCTGCTGGAAGCCGCCCGCCAGGACGCGGCGACGGGCCTTCTCGATATCCGCCGCTTGTCAGACATGCTGATGCGCATTCGCGGCAGGATCGAGCATCGCGCGCTCACGAAAATAAGCCCCTTTGCCGTGCCGGTGATGCTTGAAGTTGGCAAGGAGCCGGTGCTCGGCGGGGCGGCCTCGGAGGCGATTTTGGGAGAGGCGGAAGCTGCGCTGATCCGCGAGGCGATGGGATAGACTGCTTTACAAACCCTCGACCATGGCTACGAAGCACACCATATTTACTCTGGTGCGCGTCCGCACCGGCTAACTAGGAGTGCCAATGGCAAAGGAAGAACTGCTTGAGTTCAACGGGACGGTTGTGGAACTTCTCCCCAACGCGACCTTCCGTGTGAAGCTCGAGAACGATCATGAAATCATCGCCCATACTGCGGGCAAGATGCGCAAGAACCGCATTCGCGTCCTGACGGGAGACAAGGTCCTCGTCGAGATGACACCCTATGATCTGACAAAGGGTCGGATCACCTATCGCTTCAAATAACACGAATGACCGCGCCAGCGCCGCCGGACGGTTTCACGCCCCATTTCCGGAAATCTGAATTTACAGATCCTTGGGAGCCGATTTTTTCTCAGGTGGAAAACGGCACTGTGCGACTGGCGGTCATGTTGAACTCCCCTCACTGCAATTCGCGCGGGTTTGTCCATGGCGGGCTGATCGCCAGCCTGGCCGACAACGCCATGGGCCTGTCATGTGCCACACAGCTGAGAGAGGCTGGGCGCGAGATCAAGGGCCTGATCACGGTGTCACTGAACACCGAGTTCCTGGGCGCGGCGAGCCTGGGAAGCTGGCTGATTGTCGAGCCGGATCATGTGAAACTGGGCGGCAGTCTGGCTTTTGGCCGCTGTCTTGTGCACGCCGATGGCAAGCCGGTGGCGCAGGCCAGTGCGTCCTTCAAGATCACCTGACGCCGCCATGACCCAGCGCCTGATCCTCGCTAGTGCCAGTCCGCGCCGGCGCGACTTGCTCGCCCAGATCGGCATTACCCCGGATGAAATCCGCCCCGCTGACATTGACGAGACCCCTTTGAAGGATGAGCCGCCTCGCGCGCTGGCCGAGCGGCTGGCGCGTGGGAAAGCCGCTGCCCTGGCCGGCGATGGCTTTGTACTGGCCGCTGATACTGTGGTGGCGGTGGGCCGGCGTATCCTGCCCAAGGCTGAGGACGAAGCGACCGCGCGGGCCTGTCTCAAGCTGCTGTCGGGCCGGGCGCACCGTGTGTTCACGGGGCTCAGCGTAATTGCGCCCGATGGCCGGCAGGCGAGCCGGGTTGTAGATTCGCGCGTGCAGTTCAAACGCCTGACCGCGGCTGAGATCGTGGCCTATATCGCCACCGGCGACTGGCACGGCAAGGCTGGCGGCTATGCCATCCAGGGTCCGGCGGGGGCGTTCATCCCGTCGATCAACGGCTCCTATTCGGCGATTGTCGGCCTGCCGCTCTATGAGACACACGCGATGCTGGAGGGGCTGGGGTGGCGCGCAGGATAACTGTATTTCGAGACGGTGCCGAATGCTTCAAACCGCATTCCCCCGCGAAGGCGGGGGTCCATGGACAATCGTTCCAGCCATGCGCACTGGAGGCGGCATTGGTCCCTGGATCCCCGCCTTCGCGGGGATGCGCGGGAGAGGGAGTTGGCATACTTCATCTGCTGGAAGGTCGTTGCGGAAACAAGCGGCGCCCCCAATCCTGAACGCTGGCTGAAGACGCCCGTCTTCTCCTTGCCGTAAAATCCCTATACCCCCTAAGCCATGGCGAAATCGGAAATCCAGTATGTTTGCCAGTCCTGCGGCACGGCCTTTACCAAATGGGCCGGCAAGTGCGGGGCGTGCGATGCGTGGAACACGCTGGTGGAGGAAACTGTCTCTGCCGCGCCGGGCGGGCTGAAAGCGATGCCCACCAGCGCGCGTGGCAAGGTGGAGTTCGTCGCGCTCGATGATGCCAGCGAAGCCCCGCCGCGCCATCAGATTGGCGTTGAGGAGCTTGACCGCGTGTTCGGCGGCGGCCTGGTGCCCTCCTCAGCTACGCTGATCGGCGGCGATCCGGGGATCGGCAAGTCGACTTTGCTGTTGCAGGTCGCCGCGCGGCTGGCGCGCAATGGGCTGAATGTCGTCTATGTCTCCGGTGAGGAGGCCGCCGCCCAGATCCAGGAGCGCGCGGTGCGCCTGAAAGTGGCCGGCAGCCCGGTGCAGCTCGCCACGGAGACCGACCTTCGCAAGGTGCTCACGGCGCTGAAGGCTGCCAAGCCGGATTTTGTGGTGATCGATTCGGTGCAGACCATGTGGTCTGACAGTCTGGAGGCCGCGCCAGGGTCGGTCAGCCAGGTGCGCGCCTGCGCCCAGGAGCTGACGCGCTGGGCCAAGAAATCCGATGCAGCGCTTGTTCTGGTCGGCCATGTCACAAAGGAAGGCCAGATCGCTGGCCCGCGTGTGGTCGAGCATATGGTCGACAGCGTTTTCTATTTTGAGGGCGAGCGCGGGCATCAGTTTCGCATCCTGCGCGCGGTGAAGAACCGCTTCGGCCCGACTGACGAAATCGGCATTTTCGAAATGCACCAATACGGCCTCGCGCCAGCGAAAGAACCCTCCGCGCTTTTCCTGACAGCCGATGGCGATGTGGAAGGCGGTGCCTCGGTCTTCGCGGCCATGGAAGGGTCGCGCCCGGTGTTGGCCGAAGTGCAGGCACTTGTGGCTGCGTCAAGCTATGGCACGCCGCGCCGCTCGGTTGTTGGCTGGGACAGTAACCGCCTCGCCATGTTGCTCGCCGTTCTGGAAGCGCGCTGCGGCGTCACACTGGCCGGCCGAGATGTGTATCTCACCGTGGCCGGCGGATACCGCATCACTGAGCCAGCCGGAGACCTTGCCGCCGCCGCCGCGCTGCTCTCCAGCCTGACCGATTCGCCACCGCCCAAACGCGCCATCTATTTTGGCGAGGTGGCTCTCTCCGGCGCGGTGCGGCCCGTGGCACGCATGGAGGCGCGGCTGAAGGAAGCCGCACGGCTCGGCTTTGAGGTCGCTTTCGTGCCGGAAGGCAGCTCTGCGACAAATGCCGGGTTGACCTTGAAGCCCATTCAGCGGCTTAACGACCTTGTCGCTTACCTCGCTCCGGACGTGCAGAATGACTGACGCACTTACCGCCTTTGATGCCGTTGCCATCTCGCTGATCATCTTGTCAGCCCTGATGGCTCTGGCGCGTGGATTTGTGCGTGAGTTGGCGACGCTCGGCGCTTTTATCTGCGCCCTGGCTGCGGCCTATTATGCGCGTGGTTATCTGCGCGGTGCCGTGGCCGATATGCTGGGCGACAGCGTGCAGGACTGGGTGCCCGATATCATCATCATCGTGACAGTCTTTGTAGTCATTTATGCCGTGGTCGCCTGGCTCGGCCAGCGTCTTTCAAAGAATATTCGCGGCCTGGAAGGCGTCAGCATGATCGATCGCATCGCAGGCTTTGTCTTCGGTGTGGCGCGCGGTGGTGTGGCGGTGGTGTTTTTCGTGTATCTCATCCAGCTTGGTGTGGAAGACGACCGCATCCCGGAAACCATTTCCGAAGCCCGCACCTATCCCTTTTTCGCCAGCGGGGCCGAATATGTCAGCGAAAATGCGCCGCGAATCGCAGAAGATGTCTCAGAGGCATTGCCCGAAGCGCCGGAGCCAGATAACAGCTGACTTAATTTCGTAGGCCTACGGAGGACTTGTCGATGATCTGGGACCATGATGACGACAAGCCCAGGGAAGAATGCGGCGTCTTTGGCGTCTTTGGTCACCCTGAAGCCTGCCTGCTGACGGCCCTTGGTCTTCACGCTCTGCAGCATCGCGGCCAGGAAGCCTGCGGTATCGCGACATATGATGGCAAGCTCTTCCACAATGAACGGCATCTGGGTCTGGTCAGCGAGAATTTCGGCGGCGCGGATATGCTCCAGCGCCTGCCAGGCCATCTGGCCATCGGGCATAATCGCTATTCCACTTCCGGCGCCACGGCGCTGCGCAATATCCAGCCAATCTTCGCTGATCTTGCCACTGGTGGCTTTGCGGTGGCGCATAATGGCAACTTCACAAATGCCCGGGCTCTGCGCCAGGAACTGGTCGAAGATGGCCGCATCTTCCAGTCCACGATGGACACTGAAGTCTTTCTGCAACTTGTCGCGCGGTCTGATCGGGCCAGCCTGGTTGATCGTGTGGTCGACGCCATGCAGCGCATCGAGGGTGGCTATGCCGTCGTCGGGCTGACTGAGAACATGCTGATTGGGGCACGCGACCCGGTGGGCCTGCGCCCACTGGTGCTCGGCAAACTGGGCGAGGCTTATATCCTGGCCTCGGAAACCTGCGCGCTGGATATTATCGGCGCGCAGCTCGTGCGCGAGATCGAAAATGGCGAGGTGGTTGTCATTACCGAGGAGGGGGTAAGATCGATCCATCCCTTCCCCGAGCGACCGCCACAGCCCTGCGTGTTCGAGTTTGTCTATTTCGCCCGCCCGGACTCCATCGTTGGCGGGCGAAGTGTTTATGAGGTCCGCCGCCGCATGGGCCACCAGCTGGCACGCGAGACGCCCGCCGATGTCGATGTTATCGTCCCGGT
>JALEGE010000071.1 GCA_022760335.1 Hyphomonadaceae bacterium | reverse complement strand
TATCCCGGTCTTGCCTCCTCACCCTACAAGGCACGCGCGGAGAAGCTGTGCCCGAAAGGCCCCGGCGCGCTCTTCACCGCACAACTAAAAGGGGGCTATGAGGCGTGCGTGAAATTCGTCGACGCGCTGGAACTCTTCAGCCATGTCGCCAATCTCGGCGATGCGCGCTCACTGGTCATCCACTCAGCCTCGACCACCCACAGCCAGCTCAGCGAAGACCAGCTCATCGCCGCCGGCGCCGCGCCCGATCTGGTGCGCTTGTCCATCGGCATTGAGAGCGCAAAAGACCTGATTGCAGACCTGGACCAGGCATTACAGAAAGCGAGTTGAGGCCCGCTGGGAACACAAGCAACTCAATCGCAGAAAACCACTTTGCAAACCGACAGGAGAGGTTAATACCGCTTCATGCTGTTCAGTGCGCCCCTTTTCCTGCCATTCCTCCTGCTGGTTGTAGGCGTGTTCTACGCGTTGCGCTTTTCCTTCATGGCGCAGAAGCTGTGGATTACGGCGGCAAGCCTTGTTTTTTATGGATTCTTTGATGCGCGCTATGTGTTGCTGCTGGTTCTGATCACACTGGCCAATTGGGGCTGCGTCTTGCTGATGCGCAACCGGCAGGGCCTGCGCGGCCTTGCGCTGGTGCTCAGCCTGATTGTCTCGCTCGGCGCGCTCGGCGTGTTCAAATATCTGGGCCTCTTTACCGACACCGTGAACTCGGTCGCCGAGGCTGTCGGCGGGCCGGCGGTGTTCAGCGCCATAGACATCATCCTGCCGGTCGGCATTTCCTTCTATATCTTCCAGTCGCTGAGCTATGTGATCGACCTTTATCGCGGCGATATCCACGAAAAGGGCACGTTTTCGGACTTTCTCTTCTTCGTCGCCTTCTTCCCGCAGCTGGTCGCCGGCCCGATTGTGCGCGCCGATGAGTTCCTGCCGCAGATTGAGCTGAAGCGCAGCCTGTCGCTGTCCAATCTTGCCTGGGGTGTCAGTTTCATCATTATCGGCCTGTTCCAGAAAGTGGTCATGGCGGACGGGATTTTCGCCCCTGTCGCCAACACCTATTTCGCGCAGGATCAGTTCACAGACGGGGCCAATGCCTGGGCCGGCGTGACGGCCTTTACCGGGCAGATCTATTTCGACTTTTCAGGCTATTCCTCCTGCGCCATCGGCATTTCGCTGCTGTTCGGCTATCGCCTGCCACTGAACTTCAACCTGCCCTATGCCGCCATCGGCTTTCAGGATTTCTGGCGGCGCTGGCACATTTCGCTCTCCTCCTGGCTGCGCGACTATCTCTACATTTCCCTTGGCGGGAACCGGAAGGGCAAGATCATGACCTACCGGAACCTGATGCTGACCATGCTGCTCGGCGGCCTCTGGCATGGCGCGGCGTGGACTTTCGTGCTGTGGGGCGCGCTGCATGGGCTCTACCAGGTCGTCGAGCGGTTCATCCGGGCCGTGCCGCGCATGTTGCGTTCAGGCGCGCCGAAGGAGCCCGGCCCGCGTGCAGCCGGCCTGTCGGAAATCCTGACCGCACCTTTCTGGTGGCTGGTCACCCTGTTGGCGACCATGATTGCCTGGGTGCCGTTCCGGGCCGAAACCTTCGGCGACTCAATCCAGATCCTGACCGCCATGTTCGCCGCTGAGGCCTATGATTTCAGCGCCATGCAGGATGAGCAACATATCTTGATGTTTGGTGGCTTCTTCGCACTGATCGCCTTTTCGCTGTTCAATCGCCACCGCGATTTCTGGCGCTATTGGGGCAATCTGCCGGGCGTCCTGAAAGGTGCTCTGCTTGGCTTGATGGTGGTCACAATCCTGGCCTGGAGGGGGGAGCCGAGTGAGTTCATCTACTTCCAGTTTTGAGGTCCCGGCCTTTAAGGGCCGCCTGTCCTCGATCTTCGTGGCCATCCTGATCGGCCTGATGGCCGCAGCCGGTGTTATCGGTTTCAATCTCTATATGGACCCGCTTGACAGCGCATATTCGCCATTGCGCGCTGAGCGCGACCGATTTGCTGATTTCCGTCATAATAACACGGCCATGTGGGCGGCCTTCGACATGGCCGGGATTCCCGATGAAGTGTTCCGGGAGGCCGATATCATCCTGATCGGGGATTCGCGGACTCGCTCGCTCTCGGGCGGGCCAGAAGGCAAGCGCGTACACCGCGTGGATGGCAAGCTGGTGCTGGATCTGGCCTTTGGTGGAGCCAGTATCCGCGAGAGCCTGTCGGTTTACGAATTCTATGGCGACCGCTTCAAGCCGGGCCATATCGCCGTTCTTGCTGTGCCTTATGACCGTATGAGACGGGGGGACGGGGAAGGCACGCGCTTCACGGATGCAGCCCGTGAGGTCAAATGGCCGATCCTGCATTTCCTCAATATCAACACGTTGCGCTATTCGATCGAGGGCCTGTCCATGCGCGAGCGCACGCGCGCGGAGCCCACAAATCTGCCGGAAGTGGACACCACCACGCCGGAGAATGTGGTTTGCGAGCGTAATTTGAAGATCATGGATCCCGAGCTTGAGATACGCAACCGCCATCGCCGCTCAATCCTCGACCTCCCGCCAGAGCGCGCGGAGAGAAACTTCAAGAGAGATGTCTTGCCAACCGTGACGGCCGTGAAGGAAAATGGCGGCCAGCCCGTCTTTTTCTTCCCGCTCTATTCCCCGCGCCTGGAAGACTTCTGGCAGGTCAATCTGGTCGATCGCCGGACCGCCTATGAAGAGTTGCTCACCCAGCACGCCCCCCTGGTCCGCCCGCCGGGAGACCTGTTTCCACTGGAACTTTGGTCAGATGACTACCATGCCTGCAGCCCACTCGGCATGGTCTTCATGCGAGACATCGTCCAGCAGATCAACGCGATGTGAGCTGGGATGGGGGCGGAGATCGGCTAGATTTCCTGCCATTCCTTGCGACTGTAACGGATGCGGAGAATTGTCACCGCGTCTTCATCATCCGCGCGGATTGCTGCGAACAGGCCTTAAATCATCATTTCGACAAACCACTCTCATGGGCCTCTTCGATCTTTTCGTTCACCGCCGCAACCTTGGCACGCTTTTCCACATCGCGGCGGATGAGGTCGCGGGCATAGTCGGAGGAGTTGACGTATTTGCCATCCGCCGTCTGCGCCTCGACCAATCCTTTAGCTGCGGCAGGAAATATTCATCGTGGCCATGCGACGCGCGCCTCCTGGCGAAAAGGCGGGCATGTTGGCAAAGATTTTCAATCTCGACTTTCGCGCGAATGTTTGACCTGAACAACGAGTATGCCGTCTTCAATCAGCCGATAGCGCAGGATGAAGGCACCGGCGCCGAAAGGCCCAACCAGTTCGCGGGACTCCGGATCGGCGCGGCTGATGCGGCCACGCTCGGCAAACTGGTCGAGACTTTCTGCGAGTTGCAAGATGGTGGCCGCAGCACGCCGGGCGAGTTCTGGGTCGATCCCCCGCCAGAACCGATCGATCCGGTCCAGATCCTCGACCGCCTCAGGCAGCCAGCGGAGTTTCATTTCTTGCCGGGCGATCCACCCGCGCGCTGGCGCAGCGTCTCCAGCACGGTTTCATGCGCGAAGGCCTGCCCGGTTTCCTCGAAACGTTTCATGCGCGAGGTGATTTCAGCCCGGTCGGCCTCGTCTTCCAGAAGGCGCTCAACCGCCTCCTCGATCAGCGCCTCCGGTGTATCGCCGCGCATTGCCGCAAGCTCACGCACCCGGCTTTCAAGCGCACTCGGCAGGGAGATGTTTAGCGTGGGCATGGCGAACTCCTTTACTAAGTAGGATGGGGAAGCTCACAAAGACTGTCAACACAAATGTTGCCATCATGTTCCAGCCCATGTAATGTGAGCATAAGCAAGGAGACGGTAGACATGGTTCGACCCCTTACTGAACAGGAAGCGACGAACTACATCTCAAAGCTGGAAGCCTGGCAGTCTCCAAGCCAATTCACCGATGAGTTGGACGAAGTGATGGAGATCACAGGGCTGGAGTATCTGCTTCTTGGGAAAACTGAATTTCGGGAAGCCCATATTGCGAGATGGTGTGCCAGCGAAATGGGACCGCAACAGCTAAGACTTTATCCCAAGAACCAAGGTGATTTCGAGTTTCAGTTCGGGGGTGAAATCCGGAGGTTCGAAGTGACGGAAGCTATGGTCCCAGGCCGCCTTAGAAATAAGGAAATCAAGGATAGGCTTGCACAGCCGGAAGCCTATGAAAGGAAAATCGAACACGTCGACCAAGAGCAAATGAACATAGAAGATGCCGGCGGACGACAAAGAGTGATCGCCCTCTCTCAAAAAAAGGCCGCGAATGAGAAGTATGATTTCGCAATAACCGAACTGGTAATTTACATGAATGCTGGCTGGACCGGTTCCGAGTCGGATACATTCCTGAAAAATGCATACGAACAAATGCCGGAAGCCTGCTCCAAGTTCAAACGAGTGTGGGTCTATCAAAATCGCAGTCTGATACAGATTTCGGATGATGGTGCGAAATGCTCAATGTCGTGGATAGACGAAATGAGAGAAGCAGAAGCAATTGCCAGAGAACGGGACCAAACACCCCTTGAAGAGCTTCTCGAACTACACAGCAGCGAATAGCCAGACGAACGATAACCCAAACAAGAAAGGGCGGCCCGAGAGCCGCCCTTCCAATTTTACGTATCCAGGAAAGACCTTAGCTTCCTACTCCGGCTCGGATGTTTCAGCTTGCGCAGGGCCTTCGCTTCGATCTGGCGGATGCGTTCGCGGGTCACCGAGAATTGCTGGCCGACTTCTTCCAGCGTGTGGTCGGTGTTCATGCCGATGCCGAAGCGCATGCGCAGAACGCGTTCCTCGCGCGGGGTGAGTGAGGAGAGGACACGCGTTGTGGTCTCGCGCAGGTTCGACTGGATGGCCGAATCCACCGGCAACAGCGCCATCTTGTCCTCGATGAAATCGCCGAGGTTTGAATCCTCATCATCGCCGATGGGCGTTTCGAGCGAAATCGGCTCCTTGGCGATTTTCAGCACCTTGCGGATCTTCTCCAGCGGCAGGCCGAGCTTTTCAGCCAGCTCTTCCGGCGTCGGCTCGCGGCCGATCTCGTGCAGCATCTGGCGCTGGGTGCGGACGATCTTGTTGATCGTCTCGATCATATGCACTGGAATACGAATGGTGCGGGCCTGGTCGGCAATCGAACGGGTGATCGCCTGGCGGATCCACCATGTGGCATAGGTCGAGAATTTATAGCCGCGGCGATACTCGAATTTGTCCACCGCCTTCATCAGGCCGATATTGCCTTCCTGAATAAGATCAAGGAATTGCAGGCCGCGATTGGTGTATTTCTTGGCGATGGAAATCACCAGGCGCAGATTGGCCTCGACCATTTCCTTCTTGGCGATACGCGCCTCGCGCTCGCCCTTCTGAACCGTCTGCACGATGCGGCGGAAATCATCGATCGGGATACCGATTTCCTGCGCCACGCCAGAGATATCCTCGCGGATAATCTCGACCTTGTCGCGCTCACGCTCGACAAAGCGGGCCCATTTTTTCGACAGGCCGGCAACATCCTCGAGCCAGTTCGGGTCCAACTCGCGGCAGAAATAATTGTCGAGGAATTCCTTGCGCGGCACACCCTGGCTATCAGCCAGGCGCATCAGCTTACCTTCCAGGCCCATCAGCTTCTTGTTGATGGCATAGAGCTGTTCGACCAGCGCTTCGATCCGCGCATTGTTGATGTGCATCGTCTTGAGACTGTCGACGATGGAGGCCTGCACGGAATCGTATTTTTCCTGATCCTTGGGCGTCAACGCCTTGCCTTCCAGGCGACGCTCGACCAGTTTTTCCTGCAGTTTACGATAGGTTTTGAAGTCCTCGGCGATGGCGTCGAGTTTCGACAGAACGCCCTCGCGCAACTCCGCTTCCATGGCCGACATGGACATGGCCGCGCCATCATCCTCGTCGTCATCATCATCCTTGGACTCGCCATCCTCGGAGTTTTCCGACTCTTCTTCCTCGTCTTCTTCCTCTTCTTCAGGCTCCGGCGGCGGATTTTCCGCGCCATAGGTGGCCTCAAGGTCGATCAGGTCGCGCAGCAGGATGCGCTCGTTTACCAGCTCGTCGCGCCACACCATCATGGCTTCAAACGTCAGCGGGCTTTCGCACAGGCCGCGGATCATCGCATCACGGCCGGCCTCGATGCGCTTGGCAATGGCGATCTCGCCCTCGCGCGAGAGCAGTTCCACGGTGCCCATTTCGCGCAAATACATGCGCACAGGATCGTCAGTGCGTTCGCTGCCGCGCGCATTGCCCTTCTTGACCGGGGCCTTGGCCTCTTCAGTCTTGGCGAGGGCCGTCTTGTCATTCCCCTCGACCTCGTCTTCGGACTCGACCACGTTGATGCCCATTTCAGACAGGGCCGACATGGTGTCCTCGATCTGGTCGGAGGTCAGCTGATCCTGGGGCAGGACCTTGTTGAGCTCATCATGGGTCACGAAGCCACGCGCCTTGGCCTCCTTGATGAACTTCTTCACGCCGGAATCATTCATGTCGAGCACGGGGCCGTCGGAAGATTCGGTCTCTTGCTCGTCAATCTCGGCTTTCGCCATTCAAACTCTCCCAAGCCAATCCCGCCTTATGGAGCCGGGATCACTGCTAAAATTAATCGTTTCAGTTCCGCTCATGCCCGCCTTGCCTCGTCAAGCGGCCAAATCCGCACGACAAAGCGTACCGCATGCCCTGCCAGGCTGACGGCATCTGCAGGCGATGGGTCTCGTCTGTTGCGTTCACCCTGGGAGCACTCGGCTCGGTCCCTGCCATCACAGTCTTGGGTTTGAGCATACCCTGTAGGCCTGGGGATAAGAGTGGGGAACGTCAGCACATATATCCTGCTCTGTGTACATGGGCGGTCATGTGCCAGTGGTCAACAGCGGATCTGACCTCACCGTCATCTTTTCTACACAGGCCGCCTCAATCCTGGCCCAGGCCGGCCTGATTGAGGCGCTTTTTCACCACTTCATGGGCCGCCATCTGGGCATCGCTGGATTCCGCGCGCAGGCGTTGACGCTCAGCGATCTCGCGGTGCAGACGGGCCCAGGCATCCGGATCGGAGAGATCTTCATCGCGGCCAGTCTTTCCAACCTCGACGGATGTACGTGCTGTCAAATAGAGGCGGATGAGCAATTCCCACTCGCGTGCCTGCTGGCCGCCCAACTCGATCGGCGCGACAGCTGGATAGGCGTCAAAAGCGTCGCGAACCGAAGTATCCCCCGCCTCGGCCAGCGCTCTGGAAACCGTATCGCGGGTAACCGTTCCTGTATCGCAATAGACCGTCATGATCGCATCGCAGATGGCGTTGGAGATCGGGTGGCGGAGTTCCGCCGAGGCGAGCAGTTCGGCATGGGCGTCGAGCAACTCCGGGCTCGCAGCTGCGCCAACAAGCTGGCCCAGCGCGGGTGGCGGACCAGCCTTGGCTTTCAATGCACTGGCCTGCATTGCGGCCTTGCCCGCCTTGCGCGCACCGCGCTGTTGCCAGAAATGCTCTTTCATCCGCGAGAGCAGGTCGCGCTGATAGGCTTGGCGCACCCCTTCATGCTGTATCTTGGCCGCGCAGGCTTTCAGGCGCGCCTCCAGGCCGGCCTTGCGTTCAGGCGTATCGAGCGGCTCAGCCTCGCGTTCGCGACTCCACACCACGTCCACCAGAGGGCGCTTGGCCTCCAGCAGGTCGGTCATGCGTCCGCGCCCGCCTTCCTGTTTCAGAAGATCATCAGGATCCAGTTTCTCTGGCAGGAAGACAAAAAAGACCGACCGGTCCGGCTGAACCTCCGGCAGGGCGACATCCACCGCGCGATGGGCCGCGCGCAGACCGGCACTGTCGCCATCAAAGCACATGATCGGATCGGGCCCAGCGCGCCAAAGGAGGGTCAGCTGGTCCGGCGTCAGCGCCGTGCCGAGCGGGGCGACGGCTGTCTCGAAACCCGCTTCGCCCATGGCGATGACGTCCATATAGCCTTCGCAGACAATCAGCCCGCCGCGCTCGCCATAGCCCAGTGCTTCACGGGCGTGCTTGTAGTTGTAGAGAATACGGGACTTGTGGAAGAGATCGGTTTCCGGGGAGTTGAGGTATTTCGCCTTGTCCTCTGGGTCGAGCGCACGACCGCCAAAGGCGATCACATCCCCGCGCACATCCTCAATCGGGAACATGATGCGATTGCGGAACACATCATAAGGCTCCCCGCCCTTCTCAGACGTCTTGGCCAGGCCCGCGCCGGTGATTTCTTCTACCGTGAAGCCTTCCTGGCGAAGATGCGTGAAGAGCTGGCGCCAATCGGCAGGCGCAAAGCCAATACCCCAACGTTCCCAAGCCTTTGGGGGTAGTCCGCGTTTGTCCTGCAAATAGCTGCGTGCTTCCGCGCCATCTTGTGAGGCCAGCTTCTCACGGAAAAACCCCTGCGCCGCTGCACAAGCCTCTTTCAGGCGCTTCAGCCGGTCATAGACCTGCATCTCCGCCGGGCTGGCCTTGGGCAGTTCCATGCCGGCCTCATCGGCCAGACGCTCGACCGCCTCCATGAACTCCAGCCGCTCGGTCTCCATCAGGAACTTGATGACATCGCCGCCAAGGCCCGAGGAGAAATCCTTGAAGATGCCCTTCTGGTCATTGACGTAGAAGCTCGGCGTTTTCTCATTGGTGAAAGGCGAAAGGCCGACCCACTCCTTGCCACGCCGGACAAGCTTTACCTTCCGCCCGATCACATCAGACGGGCGCAGGCGAGCCTTGAGTTCATCAAGGAATCCATCGGGGAGCCGGGCATGTACCATCAAAACCGTATATCTGCGTGTGATTTGTCACACTAGATACAACATGTTGTGTGATTCTGAATCACACAGCAAAGATGAGATTCCTCTTGGGAATCCCACAAGCATTCTCACAGCCATTTCTCTCGAATCAAACTGGGGCAAAAGTTCCCGCAGACGCCTGCGTCCTTCGACTTCGCTCAGGATGAGGGCAGGTGTCCATGGACCAAACTTGCTACCGGGAGCTCCTGGTTGCTTCTTTCGTCCTTGGATGCCTGCCTGCGCAGGCATTTACGGCGGGAAGGGCTGCTAACTGCTTTTAGTCTTGCGGCTTTGAATCAAGCCAAGGAGCGCTATTGCAAAGCGCGGCGCACGGCCTTGCCGGCGGCCTTGCTATCGATCACGCCAGGATAGCGCGCCTTCAGGGCCGACATGCACTTGCCGAGATCCTTCAGCGTGGAGGCCTCAAGATCATCCACCACTGTGCGCACCGCCGTCTCAAGAGCTTCATCGGCCAGCGGCTTGGGCAGGAATTCCTCGATCACCGCGAGTTCGGCGCGCTCGCGCTCGGCATCCTCGATCCGGCCGGCATCCTCAAATTCCTGAGACGAGACCCGGCGCTGCTCGGCCATGGTCTTGAGCACATCGCGGACAACAGCATCCTGACAGCCATCACAATCGCCCCGCGTGCGTGCGCTGACATCCCGATCACGCACAGCGCACCGGACCAGGCGCAGCGTCGCCGCGCGTACTTCCAACTGGGCATTTACGGTTTCGTCCGGATCCTTCGCCAACAGCGCCTCTGCTTTCGCAAGTTCGGCGACAAGGCGGTCTTTCAAACGGACTACTCGCGCTGAATCATGTTCAGCCATATGCTATCTCTGTTCCTACAAGCGCGAAACGTCCTTGACGATTCGGCTGTCCAGCCCCTACTTCGCGCCGTCGACTAAGCACCCCAATGCTTAACACGCGGCAAATGCAGCGAGAAGGCAGCGAAATATGACCGAGCGCACAGGAAAGCAAGCCCCCTCCCTCAGTACGGGAGCAATTGCCTTGGCAGATGGCACCATCTTTCTCGGGCGAGGCTGCGGCGCGGTGGGGCAAGTTGCCGGCGAATTGTGCTTTAATACCGCCATGACGGGGTATCAGGAGATCCTGACCGACCCGTCCTATGCCGGTCAGCTGGTGCTGTTTACATTTCCACACATCGGCAATGTCGGCGCGAACGGAAAGGATCTGGAATTCTCCAGCCCGCCCGCCGCGAAGGGCGCCCGCGCGGCCCTGTTCCGCGATCCGATCACGCCGCCCTCCAGCTGGCGTGCCGAGGACCATTTCGATGCCTGGCTGGTACGCCAAGGCATTATCGGGCTTTCGGGCATCGACACACGCGCCCTGACGCGCCGCATCCGCCTGGAAGGCATGCCCAAAGCCGCCATCGCGCATGCCCCGGACGGCAATATCGACCTGGAGGCGCTGGTCGCCGCTGCTCAGGCTTTTGCCGGGCTGGAGAATGCCGACCTCGCTGCAGACGTGACCGCAGAGGGAACTTTCGAACACAGCGAACAGCTCTGGAGTATCTCAGACGAATTCCCACGCCTGGACGGCGAAGCATTCCATGTGGTGGTTGTCGATTTCGGGGTGAAGCGGAATATCCTGCGCAATCTATCTGAAGTGGGTGCGCGCGCCACGGTGGTGGGCCCGGATATCGGGCTGGATAAGCTGCTTGCGCTCAAGCCCGATGGCGTCGTGCTGTCAAATGGTCCGGGTGACCCAGCGGCCACTTTCAAGCGGGCCGGCGTGCTGATCGGCGGCCTTGTCGAGAGCGGTTTGCCCCTGCTGGGCATCTGTCTCGGCCACCAGCTGCTGGCCCTCGCGCTTGGAGCCAGCACAATGAAGATGCCTCAGGGCCATCACGGCGCCAATCATCCGGTGCAGGATCTCGTTACCGGCAAGGTGGAAATCGTATCCATGAACCATGGCTTCACGGTTGATCCCGCCAGCCTGCCGGCAGGCGTCGAAGAGAGCCACCGCTCCTTGTTCGACGGCACCAATAGTGGGCTGAAAGTGGCTGGCAAACCGATCATCTCTGTGCAGCACCACCCCGAAGCATCGCCTGGCCCGCAGGACAGCTTCTATCTCTTCCGCCGTTTTGCAGACCTGATGACCGAAGCCCCGAAAGCTTAGCTTCTTCCAGGCGGGGCATCGCGCAAGCTACGCAAGATCATCTCGAAGGCCTTGATAATATCATCAGCGCTCAGGCCCGGCTCCCCCCGTGCCAAGGCCAGACCAGCACCATTCAATGCGTTATGGACCAGCACGGTCAAAGCGGGAATGCGCGCCTCAGGGATGACCCCGCACTTGGCCAGATAGCTGATCCCGGAGCGTACATTGTTGCGCCCGAGATGATTGTCCGCCTCATACCATCCCGTCAGTCCGAGCACGGATAGGCCGTCTACCAGCACAATGCGCTGGTAATCCGGCCGCATGGCCCAGCGCAGATAGGTCTCGCATCCGGCCAGAAAAGCCGCATAAGGATCGCAAGGATCGCTTGCGTCGGCCGCAGCCTTTCGCGCCTCCTCGTCCATTTCCATCTGCAAGGTGACCCAGATCTCCCGGAACAGCGCATCCTTGGTCTTAAAATAGTGAAACAGTGCGCCCTTTGTGATGCCTGCTTCTGCAACAATCTGAGAGACTGTGGTTTCCTTGAAGCCATATTGCTGGAACAATTTTCGGGCCGCTTCCAAGAGAGAGTCCCGGGTTGCCTGCGCATCTTCCTTTGATCGGCGGGCCATTCTGGACCTTTCAAAGCTTACAAAAAAGCCATTGCGCTCAACACATACCAGAAGTATGTATACCACAGATGGGGGGACCGGCGGAGAGCGATTCGGTGAGCAACGCTTCACCGAATTTAGACGTCAGTTTGCTATTGTGGGGACGATTGCAAACCATCTATTAGAGCCGGGCATGCAGGTGCCCGGCTCTTTTTATTTCATGCAGACAGTCTCCACAGGGCGAAGGGAACTTCCAGTCCCTCGGACGTCCTCTCGCGCAAAATTGAAAACCACCTGCAATCAATCAGCTGAAAACACAGCCTACCTAGCGAATATTCCCGTCGCAGCGACGGTTATACTCGGCGATGGCATCAGGCATCCAGCGGCGAAAATTCTCTGCCCGCGTTTCCGAGGCCGGATGGGTCGACATCCATTCCGGCGGGCGCTGTCCGCCGCCCTGCTCACCCATGCGCTCCCACAATTCGGGCGCCTCGCGCGGGTCGAAACAGGCGCGCACCAGAAGATCGAGCCCGATCTTGTCCGCCTCGGTCTCGTGCTCGCGCGAAAACTTCAGAATGCCGCCCTGCGCAGCCATGCCAAAAGCCTGCATCACGCCCTGGCGCTGCGCCGCGGACATGTCGCCCATGCCGAGTCCGACGGCCAGTGAGCCCATCTGCACAATCTGCTGCTGGCTCATGCGTTCAGCGCCATGATGGGCGAGAGCATGACCAATCTCATGGCCCATCACCACGGCCAGCTTATCAACATCATCGATATCGGCCATGTTGACCTGACCATCATAGTTGCCGGTGATGTCGAGAATGCCGGTATAGACAGCGACATAGCCGCCCGGCAGGCAAAAGGCATTGGGCTGGTTTGAGGCGACCACATTATAGGTCCACTCGAATTCGCTTGCCACGGGCGTGAAACTGTAGCCCTGGCTGAGCAGTTCCTCCTCCAATTGCACCGCCGCTACCTGCAAGCGCGCGCCGATCTCGTTCACAGTGCGCACCAGTTCGCGTTCATTGATATCACAGCTGCGCGCGGCGCGCGAGCACAACACATTGCCCCCTTCCTGCTGCAGGATCTGGACATAGGACTGAGCACCAAGACGCACTGAATCCTCAATCGACATGGTGTTGAATTGGCTGCGGCCCGTGAACGGGACTTCCTGCTGGTTGGAAAACCAGTAAACGGCCAATCCGATCAGGCCGACCAGAAGGATGCCCAACCGTCCGCGCAACAGATTGCCCATGGCACATTGCCTCCAGTCTCGTTTGGCTTCCTTGGTAGCCTCATGGCGCGCGAACCGAAAGTCGAAATTCCGCTCCACTGCTTGCCTAAATCCACTGCCGACCGCATTTTCCCACACATGACACAAACAGACCGCCAACCGCCTCTCGAAATCCGGATCATTCCGGTCACCCCCCTGCAGCAGAACACCTCGCTGATCTGGTCCACCGAGACCATGGAAGGGGTCTTCGTCGATCCCGGCGGGGAGGCAGACCGGCTGATGGCCGCCGCGGAGGAATTCGGCGTGACCATCAAGGAAGTCTGGCTGACCCATGGCCATCTCGACCATGCCGGGGCGGCCGCCGAAATTCGCGAGCGCACCAGCGCCCCGGTGATCGGCCCACACAAGGATGACCAGTGGCTGCTCGACGAGATCGAGGCCCAGGGCGCGCGCTATGGCATCAGCGATGGACGCAATGTCGTGCCTGACCGGTATCTGGAAGAAGGCGACACGCTGGCGCTGGACGGCAATGAATTTGGCGTGGTGCACACGCCTGGTCATACGCCCGGCCATGTGGTGATCTATTCCGAGCCCGGTGCGCTGGCTTTTGTCGGCGATGTGCTGTTTCGCGGCTCGATCGGACGGACCGATTTTCCCAAAGGCGACCACGCCCAGTTGATCCAGTCGATTACATCCAAGCTCTGGCCGCTCGGCCCCCAGATGCGCTTCGTCCCCGGTCATGGCCCCTTGAGCACCTTCGGTCAGGAACGCTCCGACAATCCCTTCGTGTCAGACCGCGCGCTCGCGGCAGGATAGTTTTTTCGTCCCCGTAGGGTGTGTGTAACGGACAGCCTTGCGCGCGATCCATTTGAGGGCGAAGCCCGATACAGGATCAAACAAAGCAACCCTGGGCACACTCTACCGCGAAACGAAGTGGAGCGGAGAGCAAACAAAAATGAACAACACGACATTCATTCAGCATACAGCCGCCCAATTCTAGGATCATGACAGTCAAAGTGCAGCAAAACGAAAGGACATGTCATGACCCGCTTGCTCACGATTACTGCTGTTTCCGCCGCGGCCCTGATGGCCACGGCCTGCACCTCCACCGGCACCATGGAGCGGCGCGCAGCCACTGGCGCGGCCATAGGCGCGGTTGCTGGCGCCGTGATCGGCAACAATTCCGGTAGCGGCGATGCCGATGATGGCGCGGTTGTTGGTGCGATTATCGGTGGCGCAGCCGGCGCGGCTCAGGGCTGCTATGCAGCGCTTGACTGTGACGTACCGGGTGTCGATGATCCTTATGATCCCTACTATGCCGAGCGGAATCAGGGCTATAATCGCAGCTATTGAGGCCAAACAGATCAAAGGTGATCGGAGGTGCGTGTTCGCGCCGTCTTTCAAACCTTGGAAACCCCGCCTGCAAAGGGCGGGGTTTTTTTGTGATTTTTGCCGGCAGACCGTGGGGCTCACAGGCAACGCCTGCTAGAGTCCGGGCGGGACGCAATCACACGCAACGAGACGCCGACATGATCGCTCGCACCGCCGCACTACTGCTGGCCACCCTATCGCTCGCCACCACCGCCCGGGCCGAGCCGGAAGATCTCTGCGCCAGGATCGCCGCGCTGGAGGATGAGGGGCGGCTCAGCGAGTACTATATCGCTCCAGCGCGAGACCGGATTGAAGGCATCCATCTGATCGATCTGGACGGCGACGGAACAGAGGAAGAGGTCGAGGTCGCCACGAATGGCGACGTCTATGAAGTGGAGGGGGAGCGCCTTGCGTCTTACCCGGATATCCGGGCGCGCCACTTCACTAGAGAAATTCTGGAAGTTGACGGCGAATTCTTCGGCATCACACGCATGAAAGATATGCTCTATCGTGTCTGGCGCTTTGAGCGAGATCCCGCCTCCGGCGAACTGAATGGGTTCAACCATATCTGCGGTTTCGACCGGCAATGGACCGACACTGGCAACTGCTCCCGCGGGGACAATATGACTCGGCTAGAACCAACACGTTCTAACTCCGCTGAGCGGTGGGAAGATTACGTGCGCCCCCCATTCCTTGATGAAGTTTTTAGCTTCTACTTAGGTGTCCGTCCGGTCGGAGCCCCACTTAATCTCGATATAGATAATGATGGCGAAGACGAAACGGTTGGAACCGTTATCGTCCATTTGCCTTCTCTCGGTGAGGCTTACGTGGAAGTGCCCGCCATCATGTCTGACAATGAGAATGAACTCATTGAGTCAAGCTTTCAGAATGCGCGGCTTATCCAATTCATGACACGTTATGCCCTTCCCAGAGCACATCGATACGCCATGCCCAAGATCACATTCCTTCTGCCGCCAAGCGGGCGAGGAGAGATTTTGATCGAGTCACAGCACGTAGCCGAACCAGATGGGCAATACTCCCCGACAATCCCCTTCCGCCGCATCTTTCGCCTGCGAGGCAACTGGCCCGAACAGGTCTGTGAATCCGAGTTCGAATGGACCACGCTTTACACAGATGATCTGCAGGACTGAGCCAAAAGGCAATATTCAGCCGCACTCCCCCCTTGCCCCTTGCCAAGACTCCCCGCTATAGGCCACCCGTTTGCCCACTACCCGGCCCGACCCGTGGCCTGCCGAGGAGAGAGCCTTGCCCAAGCGCACAGACATCCAGTCCATCCTCGTCATCGGCGCCGGACCCATCGTCATCGGACAGGCCTGCGAGTTCGACTATTCCGGCGTGCAGGCGATCAAGGCGCTGAAGGAAGAAGGCTACCGGGTCATCCTGGTCAATTCCAACCCGGCGACGATCATGACCGATCCGGACCTGGCCGATGCCACCTATATCGAGCCGATCACGGTAGATTTCGTCTCGCGCATCATCGCCAAGGAACGCCCCGACGCCCTGCTGCCGACCATGGGCGGGCAGACCGCGCTCAACTGCGCGCTCGATCTCGAACGCGCCGGGGTGCTGGAAGAGTACAATGTCGAACTGATCGGCGCGCGCGCGGAAGCCATCAACAAGGCCGAAGACCGCGAGCTCTTCCGCAAGGCGATGGACAAGATCGGCCTGGAAAACCCCAAGGCCGAGATCATCTCCTCGCCTGAGATCAAGGACGCGGACGGCAAGCTGGTCGGTTATGACCGCATTGCCGGCCTGGCACGCGGAATGGACGCGCTGGAAAAAGTCGGCCTGCCCGCCATCATCCGCCCGGCCTTTACGCTCGGCGGAACAGGCGGCGGGGTCGCCTATAATGTTGATGAGTATCGCACCATTGTTGAAAGCGGCCTTGCTGCCTCCCCCGTGGCCCAGGTGCTCGTCGATGAAAGCCTGCTCGGCTGGAAAGAGTATGAGATGGAGGTTGTGCGCGACACCGCCGACAATGCCATCATCATCTGCTCCATTGAAAATATCGACCCGATGGGCGTGCATACTGGCGATTCCATCACTGTCGCCCCTGCCCTCACCCTGACAGACCGCGAATACCAGCTGATGCGCTCGGCCTCGATTGCCGTGCTGCGCGAGATCGGCGTAGAGACCGGCGGCTCGAACGTACAGTTTGCGGTGAACCCGAAGGATGGCCGCCTCGTCGTCATCGAGATGAACCCGCGCGTGTCGCGCTCCTCCGCCCTTGCCTCCAAGGCGACCGGCTTTCCCATCGCGCGCATCGCCGCCAAATTGGCCGTCGGCTACACACTCGACGAGCTGGAAAACGACATTACCGGCGGGGCGATCCCGGCGAGTTTCGAGCCGACGCTCGATTATGTTGTGACCAAGATCCCGCGCTTTGCCTTCGAGAAATTCAAGGGCGCCGAGCCGCTGCTGACCACCGCGATGAAATCGGTCGGTGAGGCCATGGCCATTGGCCGGAACTTCCAGGAGAGCCTGCAAAAGGCGCTCTGCTCGCTGGAGACGGGGCTGACCGGCCTCGATGAAATCCAGTTCGAGGATCAGGGCGCGCTGATACGCGAACTGTCCCAGCAAACACCAGACCGGCTGCGCGTCGTCGCTCAGGCCCTGCGCGATGGGCTTAGTGTCGAGGAAGTGCACCGCATCACAGCCATAGACCTCTGGTTTCTACGCCAAATCGCCGAGCTGATGGAAATCGAAGCCGGTATTGTCCGCGATGGCCTGCCGGAGGATTTCGCCAGCCTTATCGCACTGAAAGCCAAGGGCTTTTCCGATGCCCGCCTCGCCACGCTCACCGGCACCAGCGAGGAAGCCGTGCGTGCCGCGCGCCACGCCCTGGATGTACGCCCGGTTTACAAGCGCATCGACACCTGCGCGGCCGAGTTCGAAGCGGCCACACCCTATCTCTATTCCACATACGAGATGCCGGCCTTCCACCAGCCGGCCCACCTCGCCTCAGATCGCCCCGGTTGCGAGGCCGGGATCTCGGATCGCACCAAGGCGATCATCCTTGGCGGCGGGCCGAACCGCATCGGCCAGGGCATCGAGTTCGACTATTGCTGCTGCCACGCGGCCTTCGCCATGGAAGATATCGGCGTGGAGTCGATCATGGTGAACTGCAACCCGGAAACGGTCTCCACCGATTACGACACCTCCGACCGGCTCTATTTCGAGCCGCTGACGAAAGAGCATGTGCTGGAAATTGTCGCGCGCGAGCAGATGGCGGGCGAGCTGGCCGGCGTCATCGTACAGTTCGGCGGCCAGACACCGCTGAAACTCGCCAGCACGCTGCAAGCCGAAAACATCCCGATCCTCGGCACCTCGCCGGACAGCATCGACCTTGCCGAAGACCGCGAGCAATTCGCCAAACTGATCGACAAGCTCGGCCTGCAGCAGGCGCCGTCGGCGACCGCGCGCAGCCTGGAAGAGGCCCATGAGGGCGCCACCCGGCTTGGCTATCCAGTCATGGTGCGCCCGTCTTATGTGCTCGGGGGCCAGGCCATGGAAATCGCCCGCACGCCCGAAGACCTTTCCGATTTCGCCGCCAAGGCACTGAAGGTCTCCGGCGACCAGTCGCTCTTCATCGACCGCTATCTCGAAGACGCCGTGGAAGTGGATGTCGATGCCCTGTGCGACGGGGAGAACGTCCATGTCGCCGGCATCATGGAGCATATCGAGGAAGCCGGGGTCCATTCTGGGGACTCTGCCTGCGCCCTGCCGCCCTATACGCTCAGCGCCGCGACTCAGGCGCGCCTCGCTGATCAGGCCGCCGCGCTGGCAAAAGCCCTGAATGTGCGCGGCCTGATCAATATCCAGTTCGCACTGAAGGGCGACGATATCTACATCCTGGAAGCAAACCCACGCGCCTCGCGCACCGTGCCTTTCGTTGCCAAGGCCGTCGGTGCCCCGATCGCCGGCGTGGCTGCAAAGCTGATGGCAGGCAAGCCACTTTCAGAGTTCGACATGTCGAGCGCCACACCGCGCCGCACCGCCGTCAAGGAAGCCGTTTTCCCGTTCGGCCGGTTTGCCAATGTCGACCCCGTGCTTGGCCCGGAAATGCGCTCGACCGGAGAGGTCATGGGCTGGGACGACAATTTCGGCACCGCCTTCCTGAAATCCCAGATTGCCGCGGGTGTTACGCTGCCACACGAAGGCACCGTCTTCGTTTCTGTGAAAGATGCAGACAAGGCGCCGATCGTGGACCCAATCAAAGCCCTGGTGGCCATGGGCTTCAAAGTGGTCGCCACCCGTGGCACAGCAGCCTATCTTGAAGGCGAAGGCGTGCCGGTCAGCCCCATCAACAAGGTGATCGAGGGCCAGCCGCATATTGTCGACGCCATGATCAATGGCCAGATCCAGCTCGTCTTCAACACGACACAGGGCGTACAGTCGCTGAATGACAGCAAGTCCATCCGCCGAACTGCCCTTGTACGGAGCATTCCATATTTCACAACTTTGGCCGCTTCCGTAGCGTCCGTACAGGCGATAAACTCGCTACGAACGCGTGAATTGGCGGTTCAGGCCTTGCAATCGGCCTGAAGCTCACCACTTGACGCTTGATGCATTTGCAGGAACGCTGGCATCCTTCCAGACAACATAGAGTTATAAGTCCATGGAAAGAATTCCCATGACCGCCGAAGGTCACGAAGCTTTGGTGAGTGAATTGAAAAATCTGAAATCGGTGGAGCGGCCCAATATCATCCAGGCCATCGCCGAAGCGCGTGAGCACGGCGATCTCTCCGAGAACGCCGAGTATCATGCCGCGAAGGAAAAGCAGAGCTTCATTGAAGGCCGCATCGCCGAGCTGGATGACAAGCTTGCGCGCGCTGAAGTGATCGATCTGTCGAAGATGACAGGTACGCGTATCCGTTTTGGCGCGACAGTGACGCTGATCGATGTCGATACCGAAGCCGAGCAAACCTACAAGATTGTCGGCGACGACGAAGCCAGCATCGAGCTTGGCAAGATCTCCATCTCCTCGCCCATCGCCCGTGCCCTGATCGGCAAGGAAGAAGGCGATGAGGCCGAAGTGTCTGCTCCCGGCGGCGCCAAGGCCTATGAAATCGCAAAGGTCGAATTCAAATAGTCATGCAACCTGCCAACGGCATTGGCCCCTCGGTCTGGACCGTCTCTGACGGACGGGCCGGGAATGCCGCGCAGGTGCGTGCGATTGCCTCGGCTCTCGGCGCCACACGGCGCTGGATGCAGATTGCCCATATTGCAGGCAAAGGCCACCGCGACGAGCCGCTGACGCTTACTCCACGCGCGCCCTGGACCTGGTTACCCGCCGCCCACTGGCCCGCGCCAAGGCTTGCACTGCCAGCAGACCAGAAAGCCGCGCTTGCCCCGCCCTGGCCCAGCATCTGGCTAGGCGCGGGCCGGCGCACAGCGCCTTACTCGGCTGCAGTCAGACGTTGGAGCAATGGACAAACCCTGGTCGTCCATATCCTGGACCCAAAGCTCGACCCGGGTCTGTTCGACTTGCTGGTCACGCCGGAGCATGATGGCCTCAGCGGTGAAAATGTTCTCTCTACGGTGGGCTCGCCGTCCTATTTTTCACCTGATGATCAAGAGCAGGCAGGCTTGGAATTCGCAGACCTTGCAGACGAGCCAGGCCGCTCAGCCATGGTTATTCTGGGCGGGAACTCAAAGACCCATCAGTTCACCATGGGCGCAGCCGAAACCCTGGCGGGCCAACTGAAACTCCTCTCCGGTCAAGGCTGGCGCCTGCGCATCTCCGCCTCGCGACGCACACCCGCCCCTGTCATCGCACGCATGCGCCAGCTGGCTGACGAGATTGGTGCGCGCTTCTGGGCCGGGCCGGAAGACGGGCCCAATCCCTATCTCGCCTGGCTGAATTTCTCCGACGTTGCCATCGTTACAGAAGACAGCGCCAACATGCTGTCGGATGCGGCCTATCACGGCCTGCCGGTGCATATGGCGCGCCTGCAGGGCCGGGCGCCGAAATTCGACCGGCTACATGAAAGCCTCATCCGCCGCGGCGTCGCGCGCTGGTTCGACGGCACGCTGGAAAGCTGGAGCTTCGAGCCCCTGCGCGAAGCTGACCGCGTCGCCGACCGCATCGTCGCCATGCTGGTGGAGCGCTATCCACAGCCGAATATGGGCGTGGGTGAGGACACGGTCGTGGCGCCGGACTGGCTCTAGGCCGCGTCCGCCACCACGGTCAGTACCGCTTCGCCGAACCGCTCCACCTTCTTTTCCCCCACACCGGAAATACCCCTTAGGCCATCCGCATCCGCCGGGCGTTCGGCTGCAATCGCGGCCAGCGTGCGGTCGTGGAAGATGACATAGGGCGGCACGCCGCGCGTCTTGGCCTCCTCCAGCCGCCAGCTGCGCAGCGCCTCGAACAGGGCCTGGTCGCGCGTCGAGAGATCCGCAGTGAGCCCACCCTTAGCCGCGCGCGTCTTGCGCCGTTCGCGCCGCGCGGTGGGGTCGGCCTTCAGGCGCACTTCGCGCTCGCCCTTCCAGAGCCCGCGCACGGCCTCGGTGTCACCGAGCCCGATCACCGGGCGCAGCAAATCGCCCTGCTCGGCGAGATATCCGGTGAAGAGCAACTCGTCGATCACGGCGCGCCAACCCGCTTGTGAGAGCGCCTCGCCAACGCCATAGGTCGATTGCACGGCGAGCGATTCATCGAAATCATCCTTGGCTTCACCGCGCAGATGATTGATCAGGCGCCCGCGCCCAATGCGCTCGCCGGTGCGCTTTACCGCCGCCGTCGCCATTTTCGCCCATTCGCTGGCGTCAAAGCCCGCCCCGCTTTGATCGAGACAATTGTCGCACGCCCCGCAAGGCTCGGCGCCCTCCTCGCCGAAATAGGTGCGCACGGCCTGGCGCCGGCACTGGCGGCCATTGAGGAAGGCAAAGAGCTGGCGCGCCTTGCCAATCTGCACCTGCTTGATCGCCGGCTCGGCATCGCTCTCGCGCGCCCAGCTGAGCGAACGGCGCAAATCCGCCGGGCCATAGAGCGCGATACCCTCAGCCGGCTCGCCATCGCGCCCGGCCCGGCCGACCTCCTGCCAGTAGGCCTCCACGGATTTCGGAGGATCGGCATGGATCACGAAGCGCACATCGGGTTTGTCCACGCCCATGCCGAAGGCGACCGTGGCGCACATGACGAGGCCATCCTCAAGCAGGAAACGCCGCTGGCGCGCGGCCCGTGTGTCGCCATCGAGCCCCGCATGATAAGCCAGCGCCGGATGGCCGGCGCGCGAGAGTGCTTCGGCCAGCTTCTCCGTCGCGTCCCGCGTGGCGGCATAGACAATGCCGGAGCGGCCGCCGCGCGCCTTGACCAGCGAGACAATGCGCGCGGCGCGATCGCCGGCCTTGGGCTCGGCGGCAAGGTCGAGATTGGGCCGGTCAAAGCTCGCCACATGCACGCCGGGATCGGAAAGGTCGAGCTGGGCCAGCATGTCCTCACGCGTGCGCAGGTCGGCGGTGGCCGTCACCGCCATGCGCGGCACACCGGGGAACTGGCCCTTGAGCCGGTCAAGCGTGCGGTAATCGGGCCGGAAATCATGGCCCCACTGGCTGACGCAATGGGCCTCGTCGATCGCGATCAGGCTGAGCGGCAGGCCCGACAATGCCTGGCCGAGCCGACTCGCGAGCGCTTCCGGAGACACATAGAGCATATCCATCTCGCCGGCCTGGGCTGCGCGCAGCGCCTCCCCACGCGCCTCCGGCGCCATGGAGCTGTCGAGGCGTTCAGCCCGCACGCCCAATGCCTTGAGCGCATCCAC
>JALEGE010000070.1 GCA_022760335.1 Hyphomonadaceae bacterium | reverse complement strand
GTGGTGGAGGTTTCTCGCGGCAAGAAGAAGACCGTCGAAAAGCGCATGTTGCAAGGCTATGTGCTGATGAAGACGCGCTTGACCGATGATGTCTATCATTTGGTCAAGGACACACCGAAAGTATCGGGCTTTCTCGGCGCGGAAGGCGGCAAAAAGCCTCTGCCTGTGCCCCAGCGCGAGGTGGACCGCATACTCGGAACCTCCGAAGACGGCACGGTTACCGAGCGTGCGCGGCCGACGATCAGCTTTGAGATTGGTGAACAGGTTCGTGTGAATGATGGTCCGTTCCAGGGGTTCGAAGGCGGCGTGGAAGAGGTGGACGAGGAGAACGCACGCCTGAAAGTGTCGGTCTCGATCTTTGGCCGCGCCACTCCGGTGGATCTGGAATACGAACAGGTTGAAAAGCTGTCCTGATCAGAGTTGGACACTGTATTCAGAGCCGTTTCCAGGCTTGAATCCAGCGCGCTGAAACGGTAAGCAGCGCGCTTTGGTATGCCGCCTTAGCTCAGTCGGTTAGAGCGCTAGATTGTGGATCTAGAGGTCCCCCGTTCGAACCGGGGAGGCGGTACCACCTTTTGCTGTCCCTTGAAATCTCAGCCAATTAGGTATGCGTGCTGAATGCGCATCGAATGACGGTGGCTGTGATTCGCAACAAGGTGACGCAGAAGCAGCACGTAAGTTGCGTAATGCTGCGCTCATTCCCATTCTGCGAGAATGCGCTGATAATGTGGCGGTTACGTGGCGAAAGCTTTGTTCCCAAACATGAAATTTGGTTGAATTTGGGCGAGGCTGTTGCAATTGAGTCGCGGTGCACGCAATAGTTGGGTTAACGCTTCGGTTTTTCGGAGCGTAGGCTCGCAACAGTATCCAAAAGAGGTTAGTTGCAACTATGTACGGTTCAGCCGTATCAAGATCCTGTAGCCGACCGGTAATCCTGCCTCCTCGGCACACTAAGGGGATGTGAATGAATAAGACTCTCATGTGCGCGACAGCCGCAGCCGCCCTGATGACGGCCGGGCAGTCTGCCCAAGCCGAGGATGGATGGTACGTCCGCGGTGATTTGCAATATGCCTTCGATGGTACGGTCGACTATGATGTTGCCGAGCCGACAACCCTTGGTGGTATCGGTGGCAATGCTGACTTGAATTCCGATGTCTGGGGTGGCCAGCTCGGCCTCGGTTACGGCTTCGACAATGGTTTCCGCCTGGAAGGTACGCTCGGTGCCAAGGCTGGCGATATTCAGCCAGACCCAGGCTATAACGGCCTTCCTGTGGGCAGCACGACCGGAACTGTCGAGCAGCGCTTCGTGGGGCAGAACCCTGATGGCAAGCTTCAGGTCTTGGATCTGATGGCCAACGGTATCTACGACTTCAATCGTGGTGGAAACTGGCAGCCTTATCTCGGCGCTGGTGTTGGTATTGCCAAGGTCAGAGCCAAGGCCGAAAACCTTTTCATGGTTGGTTTTGACGTCACACCGCCCGGATCAATCGCGACCGGCCCCGTGGCTGCGAACGGCTTCTCTGACAGCGAAACCGCGTTTGCCTGGCAAGGCCTGGCGGGTCTCGGTTACAAGATGACCGACCGCCTGACCTTGGATCTTGGCTACAAGTTCTTCAATGTCGAGGATCTGGACTTTAATGGTCGTGATGCCTTTGGCGGTGATGTCCCCCATGACACCACCTATCAGGATCACTCGGCTACGGTTGGTCTGCGGTATCAGTTCGCGGCTCCGCCGGCACCGCCCCCGCCGCCGCCTCCTCCGCCGCCCCCACCGCCTCCGCCGCCCCCACCGCCTCCTCCTCCGCCGCCGCCACCTCCGCCTCCGCCTCCGACGGAGCTGACGCAGACGACCGTGGCTGCGTGCTCGACGGTGAACCAGAGCTTTGTGGTTTACTTTGAGTGGGACCGTGCGGATCTGACGACTGCCGCCAATGCGGTGATCGACCAGGCTGTGGCCAACATCCAAGAGCGTGATGATTGTGCGCCGAGCTCCGTGACCATTGTGGGTCACACCGATACGTCGGGTGCTTCGGCCTATAACCAGCGCCTGTCTGCCCGCCGTTCGACGGTTGTGGCTGATGGCCTGTCTGCCCGCGGTGTCTCCGCTGACATCATCGAGACTGCCGGTCGCGGTGAAACGGCTCTGGCCCGCGAGACCCGCGACGGTGTCCGTGAGCCTCTGAACCGCCGTGCGGAAGTTGCCATCATCGTGCAATAGGCATCTGTTGGTTTGAAATTGGAACGGCCCGGCAAATTCTGCCGGGCCGTTTCTTTTTGTGAGGCAAGGGCCTTGTGTGAGCCGGCATGAAATACTCATGGCCAGGCTTGGTGGGGGCTGGTACGGCCCAGGCATGACTTTGAGTGAAATGGGTGGGAGAGAAACATGCCCAAGCCGGACAAGATCTACCGCAAGACCACGATTGGCGAGCACCGCCTGAGTCCTGACAGTCTGGTGTCTGGTTATGGCTATGACCCCCATCTCTCGGAAGGCTCGATCAAGCCGCCAATTTTCATGACGTCCACCTTCGCTTTCAAGTCGGCGGCCGATGGTGAAGCCCTGTTCCAGGCCATGGCCGGGAAGTCACCAGCAGGCGAAGCACCGCGCGAAGACCTGATCTATACCCGGTTCAACAATCCGAACATGGAAGTGCTGGAAGACCGGCTGACTCTGTTCGATGGCGGCGAGGCTGCGCTTGTCTTCTCTTCCGGCATGGGAGCTATCACCACCACGCTGTTGGCCACCACTTCGCCGGGCGGTTCGGTCTTGCACACCAGCCCGCTCTATGGCGCTTCGGAAGTGTTCATCCGCTCCATGCTGCCAGAGTATGGCATCCATGCTGAGGCGGTGGATGCCTGGGCCAGCGAGGAGGAACTGTTGGACGCCGCGCGCAAGGCTGCGAGCCACGGCCCCCTGCAGGTGATCTATACCGAAAGCCCGGCCAACCCGACAAATGCACTGGTCGATATGGCTGCGTGCGCGCGCGTGCGGGACACGATAGAGGCAGAGACCGGACATCGTCCCATTCTGATGTGCGACAACACCATGATGGGCCCGGTCGGCCATGCTCCTCTTGAACATGGCGCCGATCTGGCGCTTTACTCCCTGACCAAATATGTCGGCGGGCATTCCGATCTCATCGCCGGGGGCGCGGTCGGGCGCGAGGAGGTGATTGCCCGCATTCGCCGGATGCGCAATTTTCTCGGCACCACGCTTGATGCTCATTCTTGTTGGCTGCTTACACGCAGTCTGGAAACGCTCAGCCTGCGTATGACTCGCGCTTTCGAGACTGCGCGGATCTGTGCAGAGTTTTTGCGTGAGCATACCAAGGTCGGCACGGTGATGTATCCGGGTTTCCTGAAGGAAGGCAGTTCGCAAAAGGCGATCTATGACCGCCAGTGCAAGGCGGCCGGCTCGACCTTTTCCTTCGATGTGCTGGGCGGTAAACCCGCCGCGTTCCGCCTGCTCGACAATTTGCAGCTCATCAAGCTTGCGGTCAGTTTGGGCGGCACGGAAAGCCTGATCTGTCATCCTGGCTCGACCACACATTCCGGCGTGCCAGAAGAGGTGCGCGCGCGGATCGGATTCACGGATGGATTGGTTCGCCTGTCGATCGGCCTTGAGGCCCCTGAAGATCTTATGGCCGATCTGGCTCAGGCCCTGGCGGCAGTCTAGAACCGCGCCGCTCTCAGACCTTTTTCAGGAAATTCCGGAGCAAGGCGTGACCGTGTTCTGTCAGGATGCTTTCGGGGTGGAACTGCACGCCGAAGACTGGACGGGTGGTATGGTGAACGGCCATAATCTCGCCGTCGGACGTCCAGGCATCGGCGATGAGCGCGTCGGGTAGTTCGTCTGGCTGAATGGCGAGAGAGTGGTAGCGCACCACGTCAAACTCTTCCGGCAGACCTTCGAACAGAGCGCCGCCCGCCTGGCGGATACGGCTGATCTTGCCATGGCGGATTTCCCGCGCCGTAATCACCGCGCCGCCGCAAGCCTGACCGATAGACTGATGGCCGAGGCACACGCCGAGAATGGGCAGGGTATCCGGTGCTTTCTCGATCAGTTCCACACAGATGCCCGCCTCATTTGGCGTACACGGCCCCGGCGAGAGGACAATGCCATCATCGCCCCGCGCGAGGGCATCGGTGACACTGATCTGGTCGTTGCGGATCACTTCAGTGCGGGCGCCGATCTCTTCCAGATAATGGACGAGATTCCAGGTGAAGCTGTCATAATTGTCGATGACGAGGATGGATTTCGCGCTCATTGGTCGTGCTCGAACATGGGGGCCAGCTCAGAGGCGCGGCGCAGCGCGCCGATCTTGTGCAACGTTTCATCATACTCGTATTGCGGATCGCTATCGAGCACGACGCCACCGCCCGCCTGCAGGTGCAGGGTGCCATCCTTGATGACGGCGGTGCGCAGGGCGATGCAGGTGTCCATATCGCCATTCCAGCCGAAATAACCGACCGCGCCGCCATAAATGCCGCGCCGCTCGCTTTCCAGCTCGTCGATGATCTGCATGGCGCGGATCTTCGGCGCGCCGGACACGGTTCCGGCCGGGAAACCCGCGAGCAGGGCATCTACCGCCGTGAGGCCTTCGCGCAGGTCGCCCTCCACATGGGAGACAATGTGCATGACATGGGAATAGCGCTCGATCACGAAGCGCTCGGTCACCTCGACAGTGCCATAGGCGGCCACGCGTCCGACATCATTGCGGCCAAGATCGAGCAGCATGAGATGTTCGGCCACTTCCTTCTGGTCGGCCAGCAGGTCAGCGGCGCGGCGCGCATCTTCTTCGGCGTCGCCAGAGCGCGGACGCGTGCCGGCAATGGGGCGGATCGCGACGCGGCCATCGCGCACGCGCACCAGGATTTCCGGACTGGACCCAACAAGTTGCACATCGCCCATCTGCATATGGAACATGAATGCAGAGGGGTTGAGCCGCCTGAGGGCGCGGTAGATGGAGACTGAGCGGGCCGGCGAAGGGGCGGAGAGCCGCTGGCTGGGCACGACCTGGAAGATGTCGCCGGCGCGTGTATAGGCTTTCGCCGTCTCGACGATCTCGAAATAGCGTTCCTTGGTTGTGTTGCTCTCGAAGCCGATGGGCGAAGGTTCTCCCTCCCAGCGCGGGGGCAGGGGGGCGGGCAGGTCGAGCTTCATCTCAACGGCATTGAGATAGGTCTCGGCGGCGGCGGCCTCGCTTTCGTCGAAGCGCGCGACCAACAGGATTTCCTGGAACAGATGGTCGAACACGATCACCAGGCGCGGGATCACCAGCAGGGCCTCGGGCACATCCAGCACATCCGGGCTCTCAATCACCACCGGCTCGACATGCTGGATGAAATCATAGCCAACATAGCCGAAGGCACCAGACGCCATGGGCGGCAGGTCAATGTCTGGCGAGCCGGCACAACGGGCAGTTTCTGCATAGGTGCGCAGGGCTTCTACAGGGCGCGCCTCCAGGCGTGTAGGCGAAGTGAAATCCACGCTCGCCGCTGTTTCCGCGATACCGTCCAACACGCGGAACCATTCGATTGGGTCATGGCCGATAAAGGAATAGCGGCCGAGCCGTTCCCCGCCGACAATCGACTCAAACAGGAAGCTTCCTGGCGCATCCGGACCAAGCTTCAACAATGCGCCGACCGGGGTTTCGACATCCCCGATGCGCCGACGAACAAACAGGCGATCGGCCATTACTGCTGGTCCAGGATCTGTTGCTTGTAGACTTCGAGGGCCGCGGTATTGGCCTTGAAATCCACGGCCTCGCGGAATTCTGCTTCCATGGCGTATCTGAGATCATTCTCAAGCGATTGCTGGATCTCTGCGCTGACAAGTCCGCCGAGCATTGTCACATCGCTGGAGCCGGGCGGGTTAATGGCATCGAGGCGGGCAATCGTGACCTGGTCGGCGCCTGGGCCGGGTACGGTGAAGACATCTCCTTCATTTGCACCAAAGGCCGGCACCAGAATGCCGCTGGGCGCCTGACCTTCATAATTGGCGCGCGAGATCGAGCGTTGCGTGCCTTCGAGGTCCTTGCCAAGTCCATCGGCCACTTCGGCCATGCTGCGCCCACCCAGTTCAATCTCCTCGGCCAGGCCGCGGGCGAAACGGCTTAGGCCTTCACTGTCACGGCTGGCGATATACGCGACTTCGACACGATCACGGATTTCCGCCAAGTCTGGTGTGCGTGGCGGCAGGACAGATTGAACCTCGACCATGAAGATACGGTTCTCGCCATCAATAGGATCGGACACCTGACCGAGCCGTCCCTCGAAAGCGGCCTGCATCAGCTGCGCATTGGCCGCCAATCCGGGAATGGCGCGGCCATCCTCCATCCGGGCGCGCTGAGACAGGGGCACATAGGTGATGACCGGCGCACCCAGTTCCGTCCCCATTTCCTTGAGCGTATAGCCGGCCCCGATCAGGTCAAAGATATTGGCCTCAGCCTGCAGGAACAGGTTCTCTGCTTCCGCGCGGGCATACTCTTCCTGGATGAGGTCGCTAACAGATTCAAACGGCACCGGTATTCCGGGGACAACTTCGTCCAGGCGGGCGACCAGCCACAGGTCACCCTGGCGGATTGGCCCAACGACCGTGCCGATGCGTGCCTGTTCCTGAAACAGCTGGGTGGCAAGCTCGGTATTGGCAATCTCGCTTCGGCGCGCGGCGCGGGCATTGACCGAGGCGGTGGAGGCCCCGGTGAAGCTTTCTGGTGTGGCACCGCCGGCCAGCCTGCCGAAAGCGTCACGCGCAGCCACTTCACTGCGGGTGACGACCTCTACAAAATGGCGGGTCTCCGGCCCGGAAAAGCGCTGAGCCTTCTGGGCCTCGTAAATGGCGCGCAGGTCTTCTGTGGACACCTCGACCGTATGAACGAAATCCTCCGCTGAGAGACTGAGCACAGAGATCACGCGGCGCTCGGGAATGCGGAAGCCGTCCAGATGCTCTTCATAATAGGCCTGCAGGTCTTCCTCGGTCGGCGGCTCAGCTTCGCCGACATCGCTGCGGTCGATCACAAACCAGGACAGATCCCGGCTTTCAGCAAGATATGTGGCCTGAAGATTGGAATAGGCCTGTGGCGGACGCAGGGCGGAGGCATAGCTTCCACGCAGCAGGCCGAGCGTGGTTTCATCCTGCAGCAGACGTAGATATTCCTCTGGTGTATACTGATACGAGCGCAACACGCGGCGATAGAGATCGCTGTCGAAATTGCCGGAAATCGGGTCGGCGAATTCCTCATCGCTTCGCACATTTTCCCAGACGCCGTCTGTGGTGGATTCCACGCCGATGGATTTGGCGTAGCCCAGATTGGCCATGCGCGAGGCATGTACCGCAAAGAGCTGGTCCACCGCGCCCTGTTCCACTGCCTCGCGGCGGGACATGATTCCGCCCTGGTCGCGTTGGCGTTGAAGCAGTTGTTCCACGCGCACATCAAACTCGGCCATGGTGAAACCGCGCGGTCCGGCTTTCACGACCTGGCTGCCCAGCGAGCCGTTGAAAATATCAGTCACGCCCCAGACCGCCATGGACACGATAATCAGTCCGAAGAGGATTCCTGCGAACTTGGATCGCAGCAGCTCTCGCATCATTGTCAGCATTCGGGCACTCGTTGTGTTTTCTTGATGGCACGTAGCCTGCTTGCTAGGCGAGGCAGTTACGTAAAACAAGATGAGGGTGTGGGCTATGGCCAAGACTGTTATTGCCGGCAATTGGAAAATGCACGGCCTGAAGGCTGATCTGGATGTGATTGGCGCGGTCGCGGCCGGCGTATCAGATTGCCCGGAGAGTATCGAAGTTCTGCTCTGCCTGCCGGCGACATTGGTCGCGGCCGGTGCTGAACTGGCGAGTGGCTCAAAGCTGGAGATCGGCGGCCAGTCTTGCCACCAGGCCGGCAAGGGCGCGCATACAGGCGATATTTCCGCGGAAATGCTGGCAGATGCAGGCGCAACCCATGTGATTGTCGGCCATTCCGAACGGCGCGCGGATCATGGCGAGAGCGACATCCAGGCGGCAGCACAGGCTGGAGCTGCCATCGCGGCGGGACTGACGCCGATCATCTGTGTCGGCGAAACCTTGGAAGAGCGCGACAGCGGACAGGCCCTGGACGTGGTCACGAAACAGGTCGCGGGCTCTGTTCCCGATGCAGCGGCCACCACGCCCGTCATTGTCGCATATGAACCAGTTTGGGCCATCGGGACCGGGCGCACACCCACACCGGAACAGATTGCCGAGGTGCATGCGGCGATTCGAGTGGCCCTGGCGGAGCGTTTCCCTGCGACAGGCAGCCTGATTCCGCTGCTCTATGGCGGCTCGATGAAGCCGGGAAATGCTGCGGAAATTCTGGCCGTGGACGACGTAAATGGCGGCTTGATCGGTGGCGCAAGCTTGAAGGCAGAGGACTTCCTTGCCATCTACGCGGCGGCGGCAAACCAGACATCCTGAGCTTTCGGGGTTGGCGCGCGCGTCTATCCGGCCTATTGCGCGCCATTGGTTTATTCAAGCTAGCGACCCTTAAAGTATGCAGAACGTCATTCTCGTCATTCACATTCTGGCCTGTATTGCCCTGACAGCCGTTGTCCTGC
>JALEGE010000069.1 GCA_022760335.1 Hyphomonadaceae bacterium | reverse complement strand
CCAGATCGCCGCCACTTTCACCCCCTAACCCAAGATCAAGCCCCCAAGGATCAATGCTATGAATATCGACCGCGCCGTCTTCGCTTTTGCCGGCCTCATCATTCTGACCAGCCTCTTGCTCGGACATTATGTTTCGACCTGGTGGCTGGTGCTGGCTGCCTTTGCCGGCCTGAACATGCTGCAGGCTGCATTTACCGGATTCTGTCCGGCGGCCTTGATCTTCAAGGCGTTCGGCCTGAAGTCGGGTTGTGCGTTCAAATGAGCCAACACGTCCCGCATGCGGACGGCCAGGCGCAAAGATCGCCTGCATGCCCCAGGCTTCGTCTCCGCTCACCCATGAGGCGAAAGGCGGCCCCATCGACGCGCGAGCCCAATCGCGGACTCAGGACACATCGCCACTGCCCGCTTTCAGGCGGGATGCAAGCTCCGTTTGAAGATTGCGCAAAGGCACAAGCCGCAGGCCGCGTGCCGCGCGATTGGCATGGACAGGCGGAGCAAGCCGCCAGCTGACCGCTTCAAGGTCTGCCGTGGAGTTCAACAGAGCCATTGCCTCTGCCTGCGCCAGGCTTGAGATATACTCTTCCACTGTCTTGGCACGATCGGCCCGCGCCCGCGCCATGGCGAGCGGCGGGTGCACATCATGGCGCGCCAGCGGCCAGAAGGAATCGACGAGATGCGCGCGCTGACCCAGCTTGGCCCGGTCCAGCAGAAGTTGGCCGAGTGTCGCTGGAGCGAGCTGATTGAAAACTCCGGTCTCCTCCTGCGCGCGCCTGTAGGACTCCGGCGCTCTGGCTTCAGCCGGGCTGACCAGCCAGCCACCATTCTTGGTCGTGCGGCCAGCGGATTTCCGGCTGGTCCAGTAAGATAGCGGCCCACTTAGGATCAGGCCGATAGTGGCCGGCGCGAGCCAGGCGGCATAGATCGGCGAAATCGCAATCGATGCGCCGGTGAGCACAAGCCCGAGGATGAAGGCACCGCGATGGTGGCGCATAGTGTCGCCGAATGTATAGCCATCGCCATTCCGATTTTGTGGCGCCCAGCCGGAATCACGTCCCAGAAAGACATTGATCACCGCCCCGGTCTGCGCCGCCATCATGATCGGCGCGGTAAGTACGGATAGGAAAATCTCCAACAACACGCCCTTGACTGTGCCGAGCAGGCCGACACTGTCGCGCCATTCGCGCGCGGCCAAACCATACAGCAGGCCATATATCTTCGGTGCGAACAGGATGCCCATGGTTGCCAGAAAGAGGGCGAAGGCGCGCTCGGAGTCAATCACAGGCCAGGTCGGGAACAGCGAGGCGCCATCACCGAAATAGTCCGGCGCCAGGAAACTGTTCTGCAGCGACAGCATCATGCCGACCGTGATGAAAATCAGCCAGAGCGGCGAGGCGAGATAGGAAAAGATCCCCGTAATCAGATGGAACCGGCTGGTCCAGGTCAGGCCCTTGGTGCGCAGCAACACAGCCATATGCTGCATATTGCCCTGGCACCATCGCCGGTCACGGATCACGAGATCGATGATCGTCGGCGGACCTTTTTCATACGAGCCGCCAAGCTCCGGACGAATCTCGACATTCCAGCCAGCGCGGCGCAGCAGCGCGGCCTCGACAAAGTCATGGCTGAGAATCGAACCGCCAAAGGGGGCGCGCCCTGGAATTTCTGGCAGCCCCGCCGCCTCGGCCAGGGCCTTGATGCGGATAATCGCATTATGCCCCCAGAAATTGCCCTCATTCTGCGCCCACCAGGCCAGGCCATGGCCCAGCACCGGACCATAAAGGGCAGCGGCAAATTGCTGGGTGCGAGCAAAAAGACTTTCCCCGCCGACCAGTTGCGGGATGGTCTGGATCAGCGCGGTATGCGGCTTTGCCTCCATCTCGCAGACAAGACGCAGGATGGTGTCGCGTTCCATATAGCTGTCGGCATCATACACGATCATATAGTCATAGCGCCCACCCCAACGGGTGATGAAATCGCGGATATTGCCTGACTTGCGGTGGTGATTGATCGTACGGCGGCGATAGCGCACCGCCACATCGGCCGGCGCCTCGGCATTCAGGCGCTCAAAGGCAGCTTCTTCTTGCAGGGCGATCTCGGGATTGGTGGTGTCGCTGAGGATAAAGCATTCGAACTGGCCCGGCGCACCGGCCAGCAGTTTTGCCGTCGCCGCCACCGTGGCGAAAACACTTTCCACCTCCTCATTATAGATCGGGAAGGCGATCACGGTGCGCGCATGCTGAATGCTCGCCGGGGAGATGGAGGTCGGTTTGGACCGAAGACTGCCCAGCGCGGCAAGAAATCCGATGGTGGCATTCACGAAGGCAAAGGCGACCCAGGCGATATTGATCACAAAGATCACCAGCAGAGCCCATTCCAGCAAGGTGAGCCCGGAAACTGACAGCACCTCAAACATCTCATGGGCGGCAATACCCGTGAGCCCGATGGAGGCAGCAAGCACAAACAGCTTGCGCCAGAGAACCGAAGCTGGCGCACCGCGCACGCGCTTCGCGCGCTGGGCAAAGGGCTGATCCGGCATGGTAAGCGGGAACTCGGTGGGACGGCGGTTCAGTCTGGTCATTCCGGTCTCCAACGATAGAGCCAGGTTTCCGTGATTGGTCTCCCGGCCTTGGTGACAAGGGCGCGAAATTCAGCAATGTCAGCGCCTTCTGGATCGAATTCGAATGTCATGCGTGGCCTTCCCGTGCCTGGATGGCGGGTCAAAACACGGTTCAGGACGCGGCCTCTGGAACTTGTGACAAACGGCTCGGCCCCTTCGAACAGCGCGGCGCTGGTTGAGTCATAATCGATAACGAACATGTAGCGTCGCCCACCACTGCCTGGCGTCACGCCAGCGCGGGTCTGCGCCACAGCGACAACCGAAGGCAATTGCGGCGGCGCCATACTCCAGGTCATCGTGTAGGAAAGGCTTTGCGGTGTGCCGACCTTCCAGGGCTCGGTCGGACGCCAAAAGGCGACGATATTGTCATTGTATTCGTTCGTGGTGGGTATCTCGACCAAGGTCAGCTGGCCATTGCCCCAATCGCCTTTCGGCTCGATCCACAAATTCGGGCGTTTTTCATAGCCGGCCTCGATATCGGAGAAGTCATCAAAATCGCGCTGGCGCTGCAACAGGCCGAAACCACGTGGCGTCTCAGCGGTCAGAACCGAGATCTGCAGGGTTTCCGGATTGGCCAGCGGACGCCAGACCCACTCACCATTCTTCATGCGGATCGCAAATCCTTCAGAATCGTGCACAGCCGGGCGGAAATCGGCCACGGGCTGGCGCACATCCTGGGGGGAAAAATAATACATGGAGGTAAGCGGCGCGATGCCTGCGGTGCGAAGTTCCCGGCGCGGAAAGAACACCGCGTCCACCTCAATCTCGGTCATCTGACCAGGCCTGACATCGAAGGCGAAAGCTCCGGTCACACTGGCACTGTCCATCAAGGCATACAGACGCACATGCTCATCGCCGGGCGCGGGGGTGACGATCCAGAATTCCTTGAAGAAAGGAAACTCCTCACCTGACGCGGTCGCCGTGCCGAGCGACAAGCCCCGAGCCGACGCACCAAAGACATTACCAGCCCCAAGTGCGCGGAAAAAACTCGCGCCCTTGAAGCTGAGCACCTCGTCAAATTTCCCAGACCGGTTCAGGGGCGCCAGAAGGCGAAATCCCGAAAAGCCAAGGTTTTCCTTGGCGGATTCATTCAGCGGCAGATCGAAAAAGTTGAAATCCTCCGCAGAATAAGGCCGCGCCTCCACCGTGTCCCCAGAGATAAGGTTGATCTGAACTTCATGTGTGAAGAGATATCCGCGCGGATCGAAGGCAACCCGAAAATCGTGGCCTGGCTCATTCCACAGCGTGGCGGTGTCACGCGCCTTGATACGGCGATAGGTATCATAGTTCAGCGATGCGGCCGACTGGGGCAGTGGCGCCGGATTGCGAAATGGCGCTTCGGACAGCTCACGCGCACGATCTGCAACATCGCGAAAGCCAAAGCTTTCTTCGGATTCAGCGCGGGCCGGATCCTCAGGTACAGGAACCGGAGAGACTTCCGGGTCCAGCTCGGTATCGGGCTCTACAGCGGTAACATCCGGATCCGATACATCCGCAACAGCACCTTCACGCTCTATTTCTTCGGGCGCTGACTCTGCCAAAGGGAGGCTTTCAGACAGCTCCGCAGTCGCCGGCTCGCTCTCCTCAATCGCCGGAGAATCTGTCTGCACAGGTGCATCTTCTGCTGGCTCACCAGAACAGGAAGACATCGCCATGCAAACAGCCGCGATCGCTATAAATCGGAACGCGCTCAACCGTTTCTCCAAACCATCACACTCTTAGCGCCTGCGCCGACACCAAATTTGTTGCGTTGCAACATTCTTGTGAACGTAGAACTATCCCGCGCATCGACAATGTCTCGTCCAAGTCTGCATTTTGCAGCGCAACGTGCTGAATTTGCCGCAGCTCTAGGCGAATCTTCCAGCGCAGAGCCGAAGCAAAGGCGGCCTTTCAAGGTATTGAGAGGAAAAGAATCAGACATGAGCATTGCGAGCTAAGTGATGGATCAGCATTTGCGACAGTCATCAGACAACTGGTCCCTGAAGCACTGAGAACGGGATGTAAGCTGGGCTCATTTGCTGATTTGGCACCAGTTAAGCCCCATTCCGAACGCCCTTCTCGTTCATGAGTAAGGCGCAGATAAGGCGGAAATCTGCCGAGAAGACGCCTAACTGTTATACTTGGGAGAGATGTCAGAGATTTAAGCCGCACCGCAAATTGCCAAGCAGAGCAACGCTGCACATCCTGATCTCTCGACGCAAACATGTTGCGGCGCAACGGGAGTATTTCTGCGCCTATCCGGGGAAACGTCTTTCTACGGTCACAGAAGCAAAATATGGATTTGCAGCATGGCCCAGCACGAAAAACTCGACCGGTCTCTTCCTGCTTTTCGTGTGCATCACCTGACAAAGACTTATGGAGAAGGCCCAGCGGCGGTTCATGCTCTGCGCGGCGCCGATCTCGAAATACCTGACGGTGAATTGGTGGTGCTCCTTGGCGCATCCGGTTCAGGTAAATCAACACTGCTGAACATTCTCGGCGGACTGGACCGGGCGAGCGGCGGCACAGCGCATTTTTTCGACAAGGATCTCACGGCCATGTCGGATGCCGGACTGACGGCCTATCGCCGCCATCATGTCGGCTTCGTGTTTCAGTTCTACAATCTTATGCCAAGCCTGACGGCGCGCGAGAATGTCGAACTGGTCACCGAGATCGCCAGCGATCCGCTCGATGCTTCCGAAGCTCTGGGACTCGTCGGTCTCGCCAAGCGTCAGGACCACTTCCCCGCGGAGCTTTCTGGAGGTGAGCAACAACGAGTCGCGATCGCCCGCGCAATCGCCAAACGGCCCACAGTGCTGTTTTGCGATGAACCAACCGGCGCGCTGGATTCCACGACCGGACGCCAGGTGCTGCGCGTCTTGCAGGATGTAAACAATGATCTTGGCACAACCATCGCCATCGTCACCCACGCTGCGGCAACGGCGGAAATGGCTCACCGCGTCATCAGTATGGCCGATGGCGCCATTCGTGAAATCCGCCAGAACGAGACCCGTCTCACCGCTGAGGAGATCGAGTGGTGAGCCCGCTCGACCGGAAGCTCCTGCGCGATATCTGGCGCATGAAGATCCAGGCACTGGCCATCGCTTTGGTCATCGCCGTGGGTGTCCTGTTGCTGGTGATGATGGATGGCATGGTCAACTCCCTCGATCAAACCCGGCAGGCCTATTATGATCGCTATCGCCTGGCCGAGGTTTTTGCTCCGGTAAAACGGGCTCCTGATCGTGTCCTGGCAGACATTGCAGCTATTGATGGCGTGGCGGCAGTTGAAGGCCGTGTGCAAGGCGGCGCGCTTATCGATATTGAAGACCAGACCGTGCCCGTACGCGCGCAGGCCATCTCATTGCCCGACTTTCAGGCCCCGCGCCTGAACGATATCTATCTTGCCGAAGGACGCCGGCTTGATCCGCGGCGGCATGACGAAATCCTGCTCCTGCAGGGCTTTGCCAACGCTCATGAACTCGGCCCTGGCGACAGTCTGGACGCGACCATGAACGGCGCGCGGCGCAGCTTCCAGATTGTTGGCCTGGCCCAGTCGCCTGAGTTTCTCTACTCCGCTGCCCCCGGAGAAGTGGTCCCTGACGATGCACGCTTTGCCGTGATCTGGATGAGTGAAGAGGCCCTGGCAGCAGCCTATGATGTGGACGGAGCGTTCAATGAAGCGCTGATCGCGCTGGAGCGGAATGCTGAGCCGCGCGCGGTCCTGGCTGCGCTCGATCGGGTGCTTGAGGCTTATGGCGGCGTCGGCGCCTATGGGCTTGAAGATCAGATTTCCGACCGGTTTATTTCCGAGGAAATCAATAGCCTGCGCATGACCTCGCGCTCGGTGCCGCCCATTTTCATGGGTGTGGCGGCTTTCCTGCTGTATATTGTCATTTCGCGGATGATCGAAGCTGAACGGATGCAGATCGGTTTGCTGAAAGCTTTCGGCTACACCAGCTTTGAGATCGGTTGGCACTATTT
>JALEGE010000068.1 GCA_022760335.1 Hyphomonadaceae bacterium | reverse complement strand
GGTTTTCAAGCCAGAGGCGGTAGGCGCGATGCGCCGCCCCCTCGCTCTCGAAAATGTGGAAACAGCCGCAGACCAGCACGGCCCATGCGCCAATGTCTTCGGCGTCAAGCGATGCAAGCGCCGCGTCGAGTCGGCTGATGCGAAAGGGCGGATTCGTTCGGCAGACAAAATGTCCCCCGGACCTTTTGTTTATCTGCCTCACCATGGCGCCGCTTCCATCGCTGCGGCAGCGCTGCAGGGGTCCGGCGCGGCATAAGCGAGAATGTAATCAGCCGCCTTGGAAGCGAGCGACGCGGCGCGAAAAATGGCGCGCTTGTCCTCGCGCAATACTTCCAGCCAAGAACCGATGTAATCCGTATGCCGCACGGTCGGGGCGATGGACTGGTCCGCGCAGATGAACGCACTGGCGAGTTCCGCCACCAGTTCCTCGCGGGCGTAATCTTTGGTGCCGAATGCGCCTTTCAGGTCGCGGGCGAGGCGTTTCGGGTGCCCGGTCCAGTGGCCAAGCTCATGAAAGCAGGTGCGGTAATAATTGATCTGGTCAAAGAAAGCAGGCTGCGGCGGAACCTGAATGAAATCCCTGGACGGAACATAGTAGGCGCGGTCGCCGCCAATCCTGAAATCCGCGCCCGTCGCTGTAATCAGCGCTTCGGCGCGGGGGATAATCTCGCGCTCCGGCAAGTCGGGCGCGTTGGCGGTCAGGTCTTCGGGCAGGCCGTCGCACTGGTCTGCATTGAACACGGTATAGCGTTTGAGAAACGGCACCGTGCCCGGCGACTCGCCCGTCTCGCGCACACGTTCCCGTTCGGCTTTCGGGGTGAAGCGGTCGGCATAAACAACCGTCGTGCCGCGCTCGCCTTTGCGAACACACCCGCCAAGTGACAGCGCCTGTTTGAAGGTCAGCCATGTCTGACAGGAACGGCTTTGCTCAATCGCCGCGCCCCATAAAAGCAGAATATTGATTCCGGAATAGCGCCTGCCCGTCGCGCCATTCTCGGGCAAGCCAAGCGGAGTAGCCCCCTCCACCCCGCCCCAAGGCTGCACCCAAGGCGCGCGCCCCTGTTCCAGTTCCGCGATGATGTTATCCGTGACCTCTGAATAAAGGTCTTTCCGCGTGTTTCGTTGTCTGCGGCGCTGCGCCATCTCTGCCTCCTCTGACCCCCGCTTTTTTCCCGCAAGGCGGGGGCGGTGAGAGGCCGCTGGCCAGATGGCGTCAGGCGTGAGCGGAAGGGGTCAGGTAGGAGGCCGCAGGCACATAGACGATCTTCAAGACGCCGCCCCCCTTCCGGGAGCGCCGCCATCTGGCATGCGCGCCTCCGCCCCCGCCTGAGAGGGAAAAAAGAAGCAAACATGCCGGCGCGCCAGCGCCGACCGAATCCTTCACAACACTGCTTAAAAACTGCGCCAGGGATGAAAGCCCGAAGGGCCGGGACGGCGCGCAGCGATGGCCTGGTTCACGCCAGCCCGGCCGGCGAAGGCCGGGGCGCCCTTTCCTTGGTCGAACAGCCGAACACCGCCCTTAGAAAAAACGCCGCGTTCGCTGCTTATAGGCGCAATACTCATCCCCATACTGGCGTTCCAGCCAGGGCTCTTCTATCCTCGGAGCGAGCCAGTACATCGCTGCCCATAAAGACAGCAGAAACGTTACGCGCAAATCGTTCAAGATGATCGCCCAGCCCAGCAGACCAAGCCAGGTCACGACATAGATCGGGTTCCGGCTGAAACGAAACCAGCCATCTGTCACCAGCCCCCGCGCTTCGCCGAAGGCATTGCGCCAGCCCATCTGGATTGAGATCCAGAAGGCAAGGCCAATACCCGTGACCGCCAGCACGCCGCCGACACCTTGCCGGGCCATGGCCCCCGCATCCTCCGCCGGCTCAAAAACGAGGATGGAGAGCGCAACAAGCGGGTATAGAAACAAACGAAAAAAGGCCCAGAACGTCCGGTATTGCCAGCTCCGTTTTTCCGGAGGCGGAAAAAACTGAAAATCGCGTCGGAACAGCGATACCGCACACAGCGAAAAGATCGCTGCCGCTCCGGACACTGACAATCCGAACGCCAGCCATTCCATCCATAGGGGTGTATTGAACACAGGCGCGCCTCCTAAATCCAGCGCCGCGTGCGGATACGGTAGGCGTCAAACGCTTCACCGAATCTCGCCTGCAGCGCGCGCTCTTCCGGTTTGATCTGAAACTCAGTCATCAGCCAGACAAAGAGAATTGGAGCTACGAAAGCGGACAAATTGCCCATCAGAAACGCGCCGCCTGTCAGAATGGCCGCCATGGCCAAATACATCGGATTGCGGCTGATGCGGTAAAGCCCTGTGGTGACCAGCGTGGCAGCCTCTTCAGGGGCGAGCGGATTGACGGTTGTGCGGGCGCGGATGAATGCGCCGAGCGCGAGCGCCAGAATGGCCATGCCAGCAGCGATGAAAAGCAACGCCGCCGCAGAACGCCACACGCCTTCGAACGCCAGAAAAGGCGTGACAGAGGACAGTCCCCAGCCGATCGCACCGCAGATCAGGACCTGAACAAGAGGTGGAATGCGCAGGCTCATGAGGACGATTCGACCGGAGTCGCATGCGACGCGCCGGTTGTGTTCAGTTCCCGCAGGGCCTGCAGCGTGATGGCGCTCGCCGATTTCAGGAACAGGCCCGCCAGAAGGGCGGCGACAAGCAGGTCCGGCCAGGCCGTTCCGGTCAGCGCGACAACCCCGCCAGCGACGATCACGCCGACATTGCCGATGGCGTCATTGCGCGAGCAGAGCCAGACCGAACGCACATTGCTGTCGCCGTCGCGCCAGCGCAGCAGTATCAGCACGCTCGCGACATTGGCGGACAGTGCCAGAAAGCCGACCACTCCCATGGTTGCGGCTTCCGGCGGCGCGCCGTTCATGACCCTCAACACGGTCATGCCGAGGACGGCGATCGCGATCGCTGCGAGCGAGGCGCCTTTGATCAGCGATGCAAGCGCCCGCGTCCTCAGGCTCGCCCCGATAACGAAGAGGCTGAGCGCGTAGGTCGCCGTATCGCCTGCGAAGTCGAGTGCGTCGGCTTTGAGGGCCTGAGAGCCCGACATTATCCCCGCCGTCATTTCAAACAAAGAACATGACCGCATTGATGGCGATGACGGCCATCAGAGCCCGCTTATAAGCAGGCGAAACCCCATCAAATGTTTTGTCCTCACAGCAACCCGACATCTTCTAATCCTATTCCCCATTGACGATTCTCGAAGAAACCCTACAGTCTACAGCGACTATAGAGGCAAGACTTTTCTTTGGAGCCCGGAATGACGCAGATGACCATTGGTCGTTTATCGAAAGCGGCGGGCGTGAAAGTGACAACCATACGCTATTATGAATCGATTGATTTGATGGGCGAGCCGGACCGAAGTTCGAGCGGCCAACGGCTATATGGCGATGAGGCCGTGCAGCGTTTGTCGTTCATACGGCATGCCCGTGATCTTGGTTTTCCGATGGAGGCCGTTCGTGAAATGATTGATCTGCAAACTCAGCCGGATCAGGATTGCACGGCCGTGGACGCGATAGCCCGTGAACAGCTTGCAGATGTGCGCAAACGCCTGACGCAGCTTGAAGCGCTTGAGGCGGAGCTCAAACGGATGATTACGTGCTGCGAGGGCGGCCGGGTTGACACGTGTCGGATCATTTCAACGCTCAATGATCATAGCGAATGCATCGCAGATGCGCATGAGCGGCTTTCGACCTTTTGAGCAAACCGCTTGACCCTACAGTGACTGTAGATGGTAATTCTCTTCCATTATTGAAAGCACCTCCCGATAAATTTGGATGGGCGAGACTGAATGGAACAACGACAAAGCATACGTGTAGTCTCTCAATTGAGAGCATTGTCATGAGCAAAACATCTACCTCCCCAACAGCAGGCTCCGACACTTCGCTCCCGTTTCGTTACCGGGTATCAGGAATGGATTGCGCGCGAGATGCTGCCGAAATCGAACGGGCGGCTCAATCGGCTGGTGTCGCCCCAAAAGCCGTCAAAGTTTCGGCTGCGACACATATTATGACGCTATGGGTTTCAGAGTCCCAACTTCCAGAAATCGAACTTGGCGTCGCCAAAACCGGTTACGGCTTCGAGAGAATTGCGCCAGGCGATGATGGCCCCGCCGCCTCACAAACCCAAAAGAATCCGGAGTATTTACGCGCCCTTTGGATCGTAATTTTCCTGAACGTTGGTTATGGAATTGTGGAAATGATCGCGGGTTTTTTCGCCGGTTCACAGGCGTTAAAAGCTGATGCGTTAGATTTTGTCGGTGATGGTCTCATTACATTCCTCGGCGTGCTCGCAATCGGCTGGAGTCTTGCCTGGCGCGCTCGTTCAGCCATGATTCAAGGCGTATTCCTAGCTTTGCTTGGCTTCGGCGTACTCGCGAATACGGTGTGGCGTCTTCTTAATCAAACGATACCTGACGCTGCCCTGATGGGCATGTTCGGGCTCATCGCGCTCGTCATAAATGTCATCGCCGTCTTACCGCTACTCCCTCACCGAAAAGGCGACGCTAATGTCCGCGCGGTTTGGTTGTTTTCACGTAATGACGCCATCGGGAACGCGGCCGTAATTGTGGCAGCAGGTTTGGTCGCCTGGCTCGGTCACGGTTGGCCCGATCTCGTGGTTGCAGTCGGGATCGCCGGGCTATTCCTGCATTCTGCATGGGCAATAATTCGCGATGCACGCAACGACCTCAGAGCCGCAATATGACCATTCAGAAGATTGGATTCATCATTGGTCTGGGCGTTCTGGCGATAGATCAACTCACTAAAGCACTTATCCTCAATATTGATGCCCTGGATAACGGTGTGACGGTCCTTCCATTCTTCAACATTGTGCGGCTCAAGAACAATGGTATCAGCTTTGGTCTTCTAGGCAGCCTGCCTCCCTGGCTCCTTACTCTAGCCGCTCTATCGATCGTCGCGGTTTTATTCTATTGGTTATGGCGCACCGCTGATCGCCAGATCGCAACCGCACTCGGGCTGATTACAGGTGGAGCACTCGGAAACATAGTCGATCGCGTGCGACATGGAGCGGTGACCGATTTTTTAGATTTTCACATCAATAACTACCACTGGCCCGCGTTCAACTTCGCCGATAGCGCGATTGTCTGCGGTGTCGGCTTACTGTTGATCTCTGAGTTACTCACGAAGCCACGACGGACGGATAATGCTGAACAAAAATAGCGGCTGATTAATCTGGCCCATGCTTAATAGTTGTCGATGTAAGAATTCGCTTGCCCCTACAGCCACTGTAGGGGCTATAAAACCGACATGATCAAATTCGATTCACTTCGCGTTGGCCTCGCAATGGCCGCCTCAGCGCTCGTAGCAAGCTGCGCCAGCTTTGCCGATCCGCTCACTGAGACGCTACAACCGCTCGGGGCCTGGGCCAGCGGGACCGACGGTGACGCCTGTGAAACCGCTCCGATTACTTATTTTTCATCGGATGGGGTCGTGCTTTGAGCTGGTCCCAGAAAACTGAACAGTGAGCTAAGGTATATCCCGAACGAGTAAGGGATATCCAACATGGGACGAAAGAGACGCAAGTTCACCGACAATTTCAAGGCGCAGGTGGCGCTTGAGGCGCTGCGCGGAGATCGCACGATCCAGGAGATTGCGGCGAGGCATAATGTGCTGCCGACACAGGTGAGTGCCTGGAAGAAGCAAGCTGTTGAAGGAATGGCGGACGTGTTTGCCAAGGGCGGCGGCAATGACGACCGGGAGGCCGAGGTTAAAGAGCTCCACGCCAAGATCGGGAGGTTGGCGGTCGAGAATGATTTTTTAGCCAAAGGGCTCAAGCTATGAGCCCCGGCGACCGACGCGACATGATCGAACCCGATCACCCGAAGTTGAGCCTGAGCGCGCAGTGCCGCGTGCTGAACATCAGCCGGTCAACGCTCTACTACCGGCCGCTGCCGGCGAGCGAAGAGACATTGGCGTTGATGAAATCGATCGACAAGCTGTTCACAAAGTATCCGTTCTTCGGCAGTCGCCAGATCGCGGTCAGCCTGGCGCGGGATGGCGTCAAAGCCGGTCGCCACCGTGTCCGCCGCCTGATGCGACTGATGGGCCTGGAGGCAGTATACAAGCGGCCAAAGACGAGCCAGCCGCATCCGGCCCATCCGGTCTTCCCTTACTTGCTGAAGGGGATGGAGATCACGCGTCCCAATCAGGTTTGGTGTTCCGACATCACCTTCATCCCCGTCAGCCGGGGTTATCTCTACCTCGTCGCCATCATGGACTGGGCAACGCGCAAGGTGCTCAGCTGGCGGGTGTCCAACACCATGCATGCGGACTTTTGCGTCGATGCGCTGAAAGAGGCCATCGAGAAATATGGCCCGCCCGAGATCATGAATACGGATCAGGGAAGCCAGTTCACCGGGTCAGAATGGATCACCACGCTAACCGGCGCCCGGGTGCGCGTCAGCATGGATGGACGCGGGCGCTACCTGGACAATATCTTTATCGAACGGCTCTGGCGGTCCCTCAAATACGAAGCGGTATATCTGCAGGACATTGCTGACGGCTTTGCTGCTCAGCGCGTCGTCGATGACTGGATCAACTTCTACAACCAAGAGCGGCCTCACGCCGCCCTTGGCAAGGCGACACCGAACGAGGCATATGGAGCGACAAACGAACTCAAGAAAGCGGCCTGATCAATAACCCGGATATGCCTTAGCAAGGCCGGAAAACTGTGCAGGAAAACAGGACCACCTCAGCCGTTGAGGCCAGATTGCGGTCGCAGCAACAGGCCGCCGCCGCGCGGGTGCGCGCCGCCGAGGCCCGGCTGACGCTACTCGAACAGGAGGCGCTACCTGCGGCCCGTTCCGCCTACGACGCATCTGTTGAAGGCTACGCGGCAGGCCGGTTTGACCTCACATCAACGCTCGATACCCGTAAAGGGCTGATCGAGGCAGGCGTCAGCGTAATTGACGCGCGGCGTACCCTTAATGCGGACCTCATGCGTCTCAAAAGCCTGATCGGTGCCGCCCCGTTTAATGGAGACTTCCAATGAAACAGACACATATTTTGCCAACGACCATGATGGTTCTGGCCGTGATTTTGGCGGGATGCGGCAATGCAACCCCGGATACAAATCGGGTCGCTAGCGAAACCTCCGCCGCGACCGCTGATCACGATGATCACGATGATCATGCCGAAGAAAAAGCGGATCACGATGACCATGGCGAGACCGATCAAGATGATGAGCATGACGATCATGCGGAAAGTGACGGCGAGCCTGACGGCCATGATGATCATAGTGAATCCGAAGGCGACGTTGTAAAACTAACCCAGGACGCGGCCACTGAGGCCGGTATTGAAACAGCAATTGTTGCAGAGGGGGCGATTGCGCAATCTCTCAGCCTTCCGGCCGAAATCCGCTTTGACGCTGATCGTGTTGCCAATGTCTCGCCCAAGGTCAGCGGCGTAATTGGCAAACTCTATGCGAGCGAAGGGGATCACGTGGCACGCGGCGATACGCTGGCGCTGATCAAGAGCCGTGAACTCGCAGGTCTGAAAGCCGCTTGGCTCACGGCGGAAACGCGCAAAGCTCTGGCCAGTCAGGCGCTGGCCCGCGAGGAAAAACTGTTTGCGGACAAGATCACCTCGGAAGCCGATTTGCAAGCCGCGCGGGCGGAATTTGAAGCTGCGAAAGCCGATAGTGACGCGGCTGAAAATGAGCTCCATGCCGCAGGTGTCAGTCATGCCGCACTGGAGCGCATTTCCACGGCGGCTGACGGCGATAATGCCAATGCCTATCTGACAGCGCCGATTGCCGGAACGGTGGTGCGCCGCACGGTCATGCTGGGCGAAACGGTCTCAGCCGGGGATGCCGGCGCTGATCCGCTGTTCACCCTTGTCGACGATAGTGTCGTCTGGGCGGATATTGCCGTTTACAAACAGGACATCGCCCGCATTCGCGTCGGCGCTCCTGTCGCGCTAAAAACCGACAGCGGTGAAATCCTTGCGCAGTCCACAATTGCCTTTGTCTTGCCGGTCATCAGCGAAACGTCACGCACCGCGACGGCCCGCGTGATCGTTGACAACCCGGATGGCACACTGCGACCTGGTCAGTATGTCACGGCCGATCTCAGTGTTGGCACATCTGAGCAGGTTTTGCGCGTACCGGAAGCAGCCATTCAATTGGTTGAAGACAGACCTTCCGTGTTCGTCCCTGTCGAGGGCGGCTATGCACCGCGCGCAGTGATGACAGGCACCAAATCCGGCGGGTTTGTGGAAATCCGCTCCGGCCTAATGGCGGGTGAGGCAGTCGTGACAGACGGTGCCTTCACCCTCAAAGCTCAACTCGAAAAAGACGCCTTTGGCGATGGCCACGGCCACTAGGACATTTGATATGATAAATTTAATGCACCGTATCGCCGGAGGGCGGCTGCTCGCCGCCATCGCGGCGCTCGCCATGACCCTTGGCGGATTATTCGCGTTCAAGGCGCTACCCGTTGACGCCTTTCCCGATGTGACACCCTCACTCGTTCAGGTCTTCACAGAAACCGAAGGCCTCGCCCCAGAAGAGGTGGAGCGCTACGTGACCTATCCAATCGAGACCGCCATGTCCGGCTTGCCAAAGCTAGACCATATGCGCTCGGTCTCAAACTTTGGACTGTCCGTCGTTAACATCTATTTTGAAGACGGCACGGATGTCTATTTTGCGCGCCAGGTTGTTGGTGAACGCCTCGCCGAAGCGCGCGGCAATATCCCCGATGGCTTTGGTGACCCGCAAATGGGGCCGATTTCAACAGGTCTAGGGATTATTCTCTATTTCCGTCTCGAAGATGAGACCGGCGCGCGCGATCTTGTAGAAATGCGCGAAATCCAGGACTGGATCATCAAATACCAGCTTCAGACTGTGCCCGGCGTCACCGAAGTGCTGTCACTTGGCGGTTATGAAAAGCAGTATCAGGTCAGGCTCGATCCGGACGCGCTATTGGCTTACGACATCCAGATTGGTGATGTGATGACCGCCCTTGAGCGCGGCAACAAGACCGAAGGCGCACAATTTCTCGAAATCGGGGCCGAGCAATATACGGTCCGCGGCGTCGGACTGGCGCGATCGGTTGAAGATCTTGCGGAAATTGTCGTCAATGTCGATGATGGCCGCCCCGTGCGGGTACGCGACCTCGGTGAAATCATTGTCGGCGGCGGGGTACGCCAGGGCCTGGCCACCGCCAATGGCGAAGGTGAAGTCGTCGCGGGACTGGTGCTCAAACTCTATGGCACCAATACGTCCGATGTGATTGCGCGCGTTCAGACACGCTTTGAGGAAATCAACAAAAACCTGCCGGAAGGCGTCAACGCCGTGCCCTATTATGATCAGGGAACACTGGTCAACAAAGCTGCCGCCACGGTGACAACGGCGCTGTGGCAGGGCGCGCTACTCGTCGCACTGGTCGTTTTCGTCTTTCTGGGCGGCTGGCGTCCAAGCCTGGTTGTTGTCCTTTCTATTCCATTTTCCGTGGGCTTTGCCTTCATCGCGATGCAATGGCTCGGCATCAGTGCCAACCTCATGTCGCTGGGCGGCGTGGCCATTGCCATTGGCATGATGGTGGATGGGGCTATCGTCATCGCAGAAAATGTCGACCGGGGATTCCGGGAAAGCGATCCGTCTGTCGATCAGAGAGATGTTGTGGCGCGCTCGGCTGCGGAAGTCATAGCGCCGCTAATTGCGGCCGTTGCGGTGGTGATCGTCGTCTTTCTGCCGCTTTTCTCGCTGCAAGGCGTGGAAGGTAAAACCTTCCGGCCTCTGGCAGCCTCCGCGGCGCTCGCCATGACGGGGTCATTGTTCTACGCCGCGCTGATTGCGCCATCGCTCGCAAATGGGGTCATGCGTCGGAGCAAAAAGCCGCGTGAGGACCGTCCGGGATGGATTGCCCGCACGGTCAGCCAAGCCGCCGGATTCTTCGTTCGCCAGCGTTTGGCGGCGATTGCTCTGGCCGCCATCCTCCTCGTAGCGGGCGGACTGGCCGGATCGCGCCTCGGGTCTGAATTTACTCCTTCGCTTGAAGAAGGTGATGTTCTACTCCGCGTGACCATGGCACCATCTATCTCTTTGACAGAAGCGGCGGAAACGACCACCCGCGTTGAGAAAAGGCTTCTGACGGCCTTTCCGGAAATCAAGTCTATCGTGACCCGAATCGGTCGCGGTGAGGTCGGGGCCCACGCCGACCCGACCAATAGTGCGGAAGCTTTTGTTGAACTCAATCCGAGGTCGGAGTGGCGCAAAGGCTTGTCGCCGGAGAACTTGCGCACAGCGATATCGGAAAATCTCGAAGGTGTGCCCGGTATTGTCGTCAATATCGGTCAACCTATCGCGATGTCTGTTGATGAGCTTTTGACCGGGACGCGCGCAGAACTTGCCGTGAAAATTTTCGGGCCGGACAGTGATGTCCTGTTGAAAAAGTCACAAGAGCTACAGGCCATCTTGCAACAGGTCGATGGGGCAGCTGAAGTTCAGGCTGACCAGATTACAGGGGCGCCACAACTCGTGGTGCGTGTCGATCGCGCGGCCCTCGGGCGGTATGGTCTCGATGTTGAGGACGCGCTTGACGCCTTGCGGACCTCGGTCGGCGGCGCAGAAGCCGGCGCTCTGTTTGAAGGCGTTCGGCAATTCCCGATCGTCGTGCGGTTTCATGAAGAGAGCCGCGATACAGCCGAAGCCATCCGCCGTTTGGTGCTGGAATCGCCGACCGGCGCACGTGTCACGCTGGAAAGCGTGGCCACTATCGAGACCGTGATTGGTCCGCGCCAGATCACGCGAGAGGATGGCGAGCGCTTTATCACTGTCCAATCCAATGTGCGGGGCCGTGACATCGGGTCTTTTGTAACGGAGGCGCAAGCTCTGACGGACGCCAATCTTGACCTGCCTGCAGGCTACCGCGTTGTCTGGGGCGGTCAGTTTGAATTGCAGCAACAGGCCAATGCTCGGTTCGCAGTTGTGATACCAATCACGCTCGGCATTGTATTGCTGATCCTGCTACTGACATTCGGACGGCTTAAATCGGCAATTCTCATACTGCTGAACATCCCCCTGGCGTTAACCGGAGGCGCGCTCGCACTCTGGATTACAGGCCTGCCTGTCTCGGTTCCCGCGACGGTTGGTTTCATCGCGTTGTTTGGTATCGCACTTGGCAACGGGATGGTCCTGGTGAGCTTCATGGATGATTTCGCCCGCGCCGGGCGGGACCGGGATGCGCTCGCAATCGATGCGGCTGGGATGCGCGCCAGACCCGTTCTGATGACGGCGATGACAACCGCTTTGGGACTTGCGCCCTTGCTGTTTGCGACTGGCGTCGGCGCCGAAGTACAGCGGCCTCTGGCAACTGTCGTCACAGGCGGGCTTGTCTCTTCAACTCTGCTGACGCTGCTCGTGATGCCGGCATTGCATCGGTGGTTCTCGCCAAAACCTGACTCGCATCATTCGCTACTGGAAACACGGCACAACCCCGAAACTGTGCCAGCGGAATAAATCACTCCGCCTTGGCGGTGTAATCCGCCAAGGCGTCACTTTTTTGGAGACGCTTATGTCACCCCCGAAACACTCAAATCATGATCATGACACTGACAGTCATGGTCATGACCATGGCGATGTCATTAGCCGTATAGTGGGCCCGCGCGCGGAAATCATCTTTGCCGGGCTAGCTGGACTTTGCCTGCTGGCAGGCTGGCTCGGACCCAAACTTGGGTTTCTACCGGACCCCATCGGATTTGGCTTCCTGCTCGCGGCTTACTTTTTCGGCGGTTATTTCGTGCTGCGTGAGGCCATGGGTAAAATACTCAAAGGCCAGTTTCAGATCGACTTTCTGATGCTGGTGGCTGCTACGGGCGCCGCCATTCTCGGCGAATGGGCGGAAGGTGCTTTTCTTCTCTTCCTGTTTGCCATTGGCCATGCCCTTGAAAACTATGCCATGGCCCGGGCGCGCAATGCGATTTCGGCTTTGTCGGATCTCACTCCGGATGAGGCGCTTGTCCGTAGGGGTGAGACGACAGAAACCATTGCGATTGACGAGTTAGTTGTCGGCGATGTCGTTGTGGTGCGTTCCAATGAGCGCTTGCCAGCCGACGGATTTGTGGTCAGCGGACAAAGCGCCGTCAATCAGGCGCCCATTACAGGCGAAAGCGCGCCCGTAGACAAAAGACCCGTGGCTGACCGCGAAAAGGCAGCTGCTAATCCTGACGCGCTGAAGGCCGAAAGCCGCGTGTTCGCGGGGTCAATCAATGGGTCCGGCAGTCTTGATATAGAAGTGACCAAATTGTCGGGCGAGACGACGCTGGCCCGCGTTGTCACCATGGTGAGCGAGGCTGAAACACGCCAGTCACCGACCCAGAGTTTTACCAAAAAGTTCGAGCGCATATTTGTGCCGTGCGTCATTGTTCTGGCGGTTGTTACGTCGCTGGCCTTCCTTGTTTTGGACGAGACGGCTTCCGAAAGCTTCTACCGAGCCATGGCTGTATTGGTGGCGGCAAGCCCCTGCGCGCTGGCCATTGCAACCCCAAGCGCCATTCTCTCCGGCGTGGCCCGCGCCGCGCGCGGCGGCGTGTTGATCAAGGGCGGCGCGCCGCTTGAGGCGCTCGGACGGCTCGACGCCATCGCCTTTGACAAAACAGGCACACTGACGGAGGGCGAGCCGCGCCTAGTGGATATTGTGCCTTTCGGCGATGTCGATGAAGACACTTTGCTCAGGGTTAGCGCCGCTGTTGAAACGCTGAGTGATCATCCGCTGGCCGAGGCCGTGGTGCGCGATGCGAAAAGGCGCCTCGGATCAATCCCCGACAGCGCAACCGATTTTACAAGCATAACCGGTCGCGGTGTTTCCGCCATGTATGATGGCCAGATTGTGCATATCGGCAAATCGGCCTTGTTTGATGAGGTGGACGGCAAGCCAGTGCCCGAGGACTTGGCAGAGCGCGTCAATTCGCTGTCGGCCGATGGCCGCACAACGATGATTGTGCGCCATGGTGAGCGCTATCTGGGCGTAATCGGTCTGATGGACACGCCGCGCGAGGCCGCGAAAAGCGTCATAGCGCGGCTGCGCGACATCGGTGTGACCCGCATGATGATGATTTCGGGCGATAATCAGAATGTGGCAGATGCTGTCGCGCGAGACGTTGGGCTGGACGAGGCCTTCGGCGATCTCATGCCCGATGACAAAGTCACCAAGATCAAATCGCTCAAGCAAGGCCGCGGCGTCGCTATGGTTGGGGACGGCGTCAATGATGCGCCTGCCATGGCTAATGCGACTGTCGGTATTGCCATGGGAGCGGCGGGCTCAGACGTTGCGCTTGAGACCGCTGACATTGCCCTCATGGCTGATGATCTTGAAACGCTGCCATTTGCCGTCGGATTGAGCCGGGCGACCAGTCGCATTATCCGGCAAAATCTTTGGGCGAGCCTCGGCATCGTCGCCTTTCTTATTCCCGCGACGCTTTTCGGTCTCGGGATCGGGCCCGCTGTCCTCATTCACGAAGGTTCAACTTTGATCGTCGTGTTCAACGCTTTGCGACTACTTGCGTTCCAGGATCGCGAGCATTGATGAAACTGAAGGTCATCTGGTGCCGAATTCAATCAAACGCCCTGGTGCCGCCAGCGCGGCTCAGTGTTTCTGACTAAAACTGAAAAGTAATCATTCACAAAAGTAGTCTACGTATGTCGATGAATAATTTGCGGAACTTGTTCATTACGGGGACCTTAGCCGCCTCGCTCGCGGGATGCGCGTCGGCCCCAAAAGCTTTCCAACCATTAGATGTCATCGAAGCTGAAGCGGTCCGTGCCGAGTGCGGACTCATCCTACCGGCTTCCAGACTCAAGAGCGGCGGAGACTTCAGGCGACGGGCATATCAGACCTGCAAGAGCGACGTTCTAAGAGAGCTTGCCCGCAATGAGTGAAGACTTCACTCATGCGGCACGCTGATTAAACCCCAGCTGTGCGCCGAGAAGTTCAACCAGATAGCCGCCATCCCGCAGCCCCTCCGCCTTTTTGATAATGTAGCGGATGGCGTCCCGCATGGTGCCGGTTTCATCGCTCCACTCGGCATCGACGGCCGCTTTGCCGTTGAGAACAATGGCGATTTCGCGCCGTGACATGCCAAGCTCAAGACAATCGAGGGCGACCAAACCGTCACGCAGGATTTGCGTGGTTTTGGTCCAGAGCGGCGCCTCGGGCACGCTGCCTTCCTCGATCAGGGCAAGTGCGGCTTTCTGCGCTTTCAGTTTGCGCTCATAGGCTTTGAGATCAGAGATGGTCAGTTTCATCCGAACAGGTTCGAGCCCCAGAATCGAAACGCCGGTGCAGCGCACCTGCACGACGCAGCCCTTGCCGCGGATCAGAAGAAATTCGCGGGCCTGCAAATCGGTAATGTGGGTGATTTGGCAAATTGGAACCGTGCTGTCCCAGATATCACAGCTTTCGCCCGGCGCCCGTGGTGAGCAGTTCACTTCCACCTGATCGGGAAACACATGCTTGTTCCAGACCGCATCGGCTTCAAACCCATTAAGGTCTGGATCGGGCATGAACATAAGGCCCCAGCGGTGAGCGAGGCGCTGCGGGTTGCGGGGCTTCAAGAGACGAATATCGGCGCAAGGCGCTTTCATTTCAGATACATCGTCGTCCGACCGCGCCTCTGCATCGCGTCTGAGGTCGGGATTGCGCCTTGCATATTCCCATGCCCAGCGATCAGGCGACAGGCGCGAAAGGTAATCGTAGCGCGCCAGGACGCCTTCCGAACTCAAGGTAAAAGTCTTCATCATCAGCTCCCTTCACAGGGGAATTCAGCAAGATGAGTGCCAACCTGAAATTGAAGACTGAATTCATACGCGCAGATTACTTAATGCATGAACAGCATCTTACGGGAATAATTTGAGCATCTGATCACTATTCAAACTCTCCTCATGAGGGATTTTTACAGTCGCAACCTGTAGCAATAGTTACAGGTTCGCGTTTGCATTCATCTGCAGCAGGTCGCGGGGCGTTGCTGGATATGGCCCGCAGTCCCACTCCCCGAAAATCGCATGGGCTGTCAGGCTTTGGTCACTCGGAAACGTGAGTGACAGGAGCCTTATGAAATGGACAAGCCCGCGCACCAAAGCGAAACAGAAGACCGTCGCAGCGCAATGCTGCGCACCGCGTTCTGTTCTGTGGTGCGCGAAGCGCTGGAAGCGCCAGATACGATCGAAATCATGGCCAATCCTGATGGATCGGTCTGGATCGAGAAGGCTGGCATCGGCCTCATCATCTCTGAACACACTCTCCCGTCTTCCGACCGCGAGCGCGTCATCCGGCTCGTGGCCTCTGGGGTGGGAGTAGCCGCAAACCGCACCTCCCCGATTATCTCTGCTGAACTCCCCGGCAGCGGCGAGCGGTTTGAAGGGCTTCTCCCACCCGTCTCAACCGCGCCATGTTTCTCCATCCGCAAGCCTGCGACCACACCGTTTGAACTCGGCGACTATGTCACCCAGGGCGCGCTGGCGCCTGCGCTGGCCCAAGCGCTCAAGGACACGATTGCAACGCATGCGAACATTCTGATCGCCGGCGGCACGTCCTCTGGCAAGACGACATTTACCAATGCCTTGCTGGCAGAGCCCTCACTACATGACGACCGCATCGTCATCCTTGAAGACACGCGGGAGCTGCGCTGCGCCGCACCCAATGTCGTCCAGCTCAGAACCCATCGCGGCAGCACCAGCCTGCAGGACCTTGTCCGCTCGACCCTGCGCCTGCGCCCCGACCGGATCATTATCGGCGAAGTGCGCGGGGCTGAAGCGCTCGACCTGCTCAAAGCCTGGAACACCGGCCATCCCGGCGGGATCACCACGCTGCATGCGAACTCCGCCCACGGCGCGCTAGCGCGGCTTGAACAGCTGACACTGGAAGCCACACCGCGCGCGCCCTTCGACCTCATCGCAGAGGCGATTGACGTCGTCGTGTTCATGAGCCGCG
>JALEGE010000067.1 GCA_022760335.1 Hyphomonadaceae bacterium | reverse complement strand
GGAATGCCGCTGCATTGATTGTCATCCGCTGACCTGGAAAACGAGTCTTGGCGCCAAGCTCATAACTCCACAGCGAGTCTGAATCATAAGTCTGCACTTGCTCAGCAGTGAGACCGAGAGCCGCGAGATCAGCCGCACACAGCGCGTTGGAGAAAGAGTTCACCCCCCCAATGCGAAAGCCTTTTGAAGCCGTCGCATAGATCATGTTCTGATCATCGATATCATATTGCAGTGAGATCTTTGGGTTTGTGCCGCTTTCCTGCTGCACGCCCGCGAAAGTGTCAGGGAATACGGCCAGACCGTCCTGACTGCCCTCAAAGTCGACCTCATTGTCGAACCAGCGAGCTCCCAGGATAAGGTTCAATTGATCCATAAGCCCGATGGTCACCTCGCCAAATACAGCGAGTTCTTCGACCTGCGTATTCAGAACCTGACTGAAGATGTCTGCGGACACACCCGGGACGGGCGTGGGCGGGAATTCCAACTCTGTTTCGACATCCTGATAAAAGATGCCTGAAGTCAGCTCGAAACGGCCACCGAAATCGGATTCAAAACGCAGCTCCTGAGAGAAGCGCTCATCATCCACCATGGCATAGATACGCGATGGTGTCGGCGCCACACCGAACAAGAGAGAAGAGAGCTCGGAAAAATCTTCGCTGTCATCAAAGCTGCGATCGAACAAGGATGTGGAGGAAACGAATGCACCAAGTTCGGTAGAGTAGCGCGCGGTCAGAGAGCTGAGTGTCCAGTCTTCACTGGCATTCTCATCAATGTCGAACAGTCGTGAATGAACAAAATTTCCTGCATCGACATCAGCGAGAGAACGGCCATCCCTGTTCGAGGTTTGGAAGATCAAACGTGGCGTGATGGTCAAATCACCGTCCGCCAGCGAGAACAGTGCCGCAACCTGCCCGCCATAGACGGAGGCGTCGTCCACATTCTCATTGGTCCCATAGTCGACGGGCGAGTCTGCTACGGATTGGCGGTCATAAACACCTGTTTCCGAAAAACCGTAGCCAACAATGCGCAGCGCCAAAGTATCCTCGACAACAGGAATGTTTACTGCACCATCAAGGGAGTAATCATAATCGCCCTCACTCACCGCGCCGGCCTTGCCGTGGATTTGGCCGGAGATACCATCAAAATCAGGTTGTTTGGTGATCAGGCGGACAGTGCCGCCCATTGAACGAGCGCCATAAAGGGTCCCCTGCGGTCCGCGCAGAACCTCGACGCGCTCAATCCCCATGACGCGCGGATCAACACTTTCAGGCAGCGGCGTGTCATCGATGTAAAGCCCCGTGGTGCCCGTGCCAAAAATGCCGCGTATCGCAACGGCTTGCGCACCGCCTGTGGTACTGGCGGTATAGGCGAATGAAAGATTGGGAATACGGGTCGCATAGTCAGTGAACTCGGTGATGCCGGTGCGCTCAATGTCCATCTCACCGATGGCGGATATACTCATCGGAACGTCCTGAATGGACTGCGCACGTTTTTGCGCCGTCACCATGATCGTGTCCTGGACGTATTCTTCCTGATCCTCAGCCTCACTCGTGACTGCCGGAGCGCCAGACTGCGCATAGGCACCAAATACCACTCCTGCGGAAACCGTTCCGCAAACCAACCATTTGAACGAACTCATAAGACCCGCCTCCTTCGCTAACATATTCATACTTCATATTCACTTTTTGACAATGAAAATTTTTAAAAGCTTATTTCTTCTGACAAAAATCCTTAGTTTACAGGCATTATGCGCGGCTATTTATGGAAACTTCACCAGATGCGGAGAAATATGAAACTCGAGTTTGCATCCAGCCGCACCCAGACTCCTTGTGCCAACACATGACGGCCTTAAGCTGAGGCGGAATTGTTACACACCGCTCCCTCCCAAACTCGGAGAGGAGCATAGATGAGGCGAGTTGTGCCGGACCAAGTTGACCCATCTGCTCTGCCAGGAGGCGAAAGCACCTCACCAGCTACGCCCCGCACACCAAAAACCTCAAAGGGGCGAAAGCGTCACCGCGAACTGGTCGAAGCGACCATGCGTGCGCTTAACAGCAAGGGCTATAATGGTCTGAATATTCAAGACATTACAACTCAGGCAGATGCGCCTGTTGGTCTGTTTTACCGCTATTTTGGCAACAAGGATGAGGCCGTTCTAGCCGCGGTCGAGGTAGCGGTTCGGAATTATCGCGAACAGTTCCAGACCAAAATTGGCGGGCCCTTCTTCGACCACCAGAGAGATCTCCACAAAGTACTGCTCGATTTCTTTGCAGAATGGCCCGGCGTCATGTCCTGCTATTACTCTTTGGCGCAGGGCGGTCGTGCATTCTCTGAGTTCTTCGAAGAATCCACCCTCGCATTTGACAATCTTCACGCCGGACAAGCGCTGCAACATGTTGAGCCCGCGATGTCACGTGACGACCTATTGCCAGTCGTCCACGGCCTCACAGCGCTGAGCGATAATTTCCTCTTTCGTCACTTTACCAACCGTGACGATACAGCAATCCTCAGCCGCTCGGCCGGGGTGGACATCCCCGCACTACTGGCAGGCCTGCGCGTTCGCGGGCTTGTACTGGGCAAATCAGGGCGCCCCGGCGAAGGGCTGGACTTTCCCACTCGCAAGAAAAGGACAAAATCAGCCGCGCGCGCCCCTTCCCGCCTCCAGAACGACGATCTGAGAGACACTCACGCACTGGACACACCCCCCGAGGAACGCTCGGCTCGTCATGAAATTCTCAAGGCCACGCAATCTGTCCTGAATAGGCTTTCCTTCGACGACCTGCGCCTGAAAGATATTGAAGACCTCAGCGGCGCCACACGCGGCGGGCTGTATCACCACTTTGACGACAAGCGTGATGTGGTACGTGAAGCCCTCGGCATATGGCTCGCTCAGGCATATGACCGGTTTTGCCTGCCCCAACAGGAAGATTCACCGCCAGGCTACACAGCACTTGCCGGCATCACCCATCATCTACTCGGCCACTATGCGAGCAAGCCTGGGCTGCTGCGCGCAATCTATGATCTTGAAGATCGCGACCTCGAGATAGCCCGCAAGGTCAAGGAGTACCGCTACCACATAGCAAATCGCATCGTGGCCGCCGCAGGACTGACGGCAAAGTCGCGACGCCAAGCTGACCTCAATCTGATGATCGGCTATGCGCTTTTGTCCCAGATAGACCGATACGCATTTGACGTCTTCACGATCAAACTGGAGCCGTTCGCAACCATCTGGAAAGATACCAGCGCGCTGGCTGATTTCATTGCCACCCTCTGGTTCCGGATGATCTTCTGCTGCGAGCCATCCGAAGAGACCGCGACACAAGCCAGCAGCTTCCCAGCAGGCCAGAAATCAAAAACTTGAATTGAAAGTCTGTTTTAGCCTAGGCTCCACGCGAACAGCGAAAGGATAAGCCATGGCCCAGGCACTCAGACGCGATATTGGCCTCTGGTCCATGTTCACGCTTGGATTCGGAGCCATGATCGGTGTTGGCTGGATCGTGATGCTCGGCAGCTGGCTCGCCGATGCAGGCGCTCTTGGTGCGATCATCGCCTTCGCGATGGGTGGCTGCCTGATGGCGAGTTTTGCGATCTGCTACGGGGAAGTCTCGGCAAGATTTCCCGGGACCGGCGGAGACATTGTATTCGTGCACAATGTGTTTGGAGGCTTTGCGGCTTATGCCATTGGTTGGCTGCTGCTTTTTGTCTACGCGTCCGTCAACGGGTTCCTGTCCTTGTCAGCAGGCTGGATTGTGGATGAGTTCCTCGGCCCCGACCATGCCGGTATCGTCGATCGCCGCATCATAGCCGTGGCGGGGATTTTCCTGCTCTGCAGCCTGAATATTCTCGGCAGCCGCTGGGCGGCGCGCTTTCAGTCTGCCGCAACCTATCTGCTGGTCTTTGCCGCCCTCATCTTTATCGCCGCCGGGCTTTGGCGTGGGTCAACTGACAATCTGCAGCCCCTCTTTTCCGGTGAGACAGACAGCGCACACATAGGCGGGATCCTGGCTGTCTTTGTCACCACCCCACTTTGGTATGCGGGCTTCAATGTCGTTCCGCAAGCAATGGGCGAACGCGCGCCCGGTGTTTCCCCACGGCAAGTGGCCTCGGCGATGTTGCTTGGCATTCTCGGAGCGGCTGTCTTCTATCTGGCAATCCTGCTGAGCGGGGCCATGGCCTTGCCGCGCGCGGCGATGATGACATCCGATCTGCCCGCATCGGCGGCCTTCAGTGCCGCTCTAGGGTCTGATAAAGCCGGGAAGCTGGTCTTGCTCGCTGGTTTCATGGGACTGCTCACAAGCTGGAATGCGGTGTTCTTTGCCGGAGCGCGCGTGCTCTACACGCTCGGTGTGGTGCGGTTCATTCCGTCCAATTTCAGCATGGTCAGTCCGCGTTTTGGAACACCGGTGCTGGCGCTTTTGTGCGTGGCAACTGTCAGCTCCGCGCTCGTCCTTGTGGGAAATGACGGTGTTGCAACGCTCGCCAATGCAAGCGGGATTGGATTTGCTATGTTGTTTCTGAGTGCCGCTGTCGTAACCCTGTGGCTTCGCGCGCATCCACGCACAGGGCGCGGCAAGCCTCACCTGCCCTTCTCAGGCGTTGCAGCGATCATTGCTACATTTGCGGGTGTCTTTGTTGTTGGTCTGGCAATCTGGAACACACGGCCCACCTCGCTCAGCACAATCTCGCCAGAATGGCTGGTTTTAGCTATTTGGGCGCTGCTTGGCTTGATTGTGTGGTTTCTAATGGGACGCACTCGCGCGCAGCTGTCGCACGCGGCACGCCAGACCAAGTTGAATGAGAGCGCCCAATAAAGAGGCCTTGCGAGCTGCACTGGCCTTGCGGCTATGAGCCTTCCACGCTGGGGGCGCACACAGAATTCCTGAAGACTTAGCCACTGCAGCACATCGCCACGGCCACCAGCCAAGAAACTCAACGCACTGGCGAAACGGCGACAATGCCAAGATCATCCGAAGGGCCGGATTCCCGACACTGCCGCCGTGCATTCGCTAGTTTTCCTCAAACGAGGTTACATCCGGCACCTCGGTCCCGCTTTCGCGGATGAAATTGTTCTGCCGCTCAAGCATGGATTGCCAGGATTCCGTGTGGATGAGATTGTCATCATCATCGAGGAATTCCAGCGTCCCGTTGAACACGATGAATGTCACCACATCCTCGCCCGGCAATATGGTGAAGCTGTGGATCGAATTGGCTGTCTCATAAACGACATCTCCTCCACGCGCGATCCAGTTGTGCTCATTATACTTCCAGGCACCCTGTATGGTGTAGAGCTGCACAAAGCCCGTATGGCGATGGCGGCCGAGCTGCGTTCCGGCAGGGGCAAGCAAAGCTGCAACCATGACACCGTGTACCGGATCGACCTTGAACAGCTTGTAGGCCAGGCCTTCGCCGACTTCCCATGGCACCCATGGCAGGTCGCTTCCGGAAACATGGGTTACGCCAATCGATTCATACTTCATGGGACAGGTCCTTTCCTGGGAGAGCTAGAAGGTCGCCGATAGTGTGACGCCGAAGGTTCTGGGAGGTTGGAGATAGCTTTGGTAGCTGTTGTCACCGGCATAGATGTTCAGCACGGCGTCGAAATTCGCGATGGTCTCATTGCCGAGATTGGTGACCCAGACAGCAGCCTCGAAATTGTCCCACCGCGTGCCAGCACGCAGGTTGACGAAACTATAGGCATCCTGGGTGAGCATCGGATCGGCCGAGAAGCTGGTATTGTACTCGTCCGTCCATGACCAATCCACGCGCCCGAAGACCTCGCCCCAGCGCACGGGCTGGTCATAGCTGAGGCCGAGATGGGTCTTCCACTCCGGCGCATTGACGGGGTGCTCCCCGCTGAGATCGCACGCTCCAGGTACAGTCGGGCTGTCGGGCGCCCGCCCCGGATAACACTGCCCGTTCAGGTTGGTCGCGTATTTGAAATCGGCATATGACAGCGCGAAGTCCGCCGTCAAATTTTCCGTCAGAAGCGCCGTTCCTTCCAGTTCAAACCCTTCAAGATCCGCCTGCTCTGCATTGCCGACAGTAAACTGCGAGCCAATGAATGCCGCGTCCTGATAGTTCTCATATTCCGTGCTGAAGGCACTTGCATTCAAGCGAACCCGACCGTCCGCAAGGTCGGTTTTCACGCCCAATTCATAGTGCATGATGGTTTCGTCACCAAACTCACGATTGTCGATTGGCAGGGCACCAAAGCCGGTGTTGAACCCACCAGACTTGAAACCGCGCGCAGCCGTGAAATAGACCATCGTGTCATCTGTCACGAAGAATTGCGGGCTCAACGACCAGGTCACATCGTCGACAGAGCGTGTCAGATCCTCCGCGCTTACCGCAGGGGGTGAGAGCAGAAGCGAAATGATGCTGGGCGAGGGATCATTTACCGACTGACGCACATATGCGTCCTTGTCTTCCTGCTGCCAGCGCAGACCGCCCGTGACGCTCAACCGATCTGTCAGATCGTAGGTGAACTGCCCGAACAGCGCGAAATACTCAGTCTCCTGACGGGAATCCAGAAATCCGAGCTGGCCCTGCGTGGCGAATGGCAGTGGAATCGGCGTTCCGAGCAGAGCCTGATTGATCGCAGAAACGGTTGGATCATCGCTCAATGTGTCGAATTCGAAAATCGCCCGGTTGCCGCCATCTCCGTTCTCAAACGTACTGGAGAACCAGAATGCCCCAAGCAACCAGTCAAAACGCGTATCGCCCGGCGAGGACAAACGCAGTTCCTGCTGATAGGATTTGTTTTCCTGTGTGTCGTGAAATTTCAGAAGTGGCGCGGCGACCTGGACCACATCGTCCTTGCTGCCCTCGAACTTGTAGGTGTCGAAGGAGCTTACCGAACTGAGGGTCACGCCATTGGCAAACTCGTAGTTCAGCAACAGTGTGGCTTCGCTTGCGGACAAGTCGCTGGTTGTTGCCAGGCGCACGCAGGAGATGCGGTTGTGCGGATCATTGTCAGTGCAGGTATCGCTTACACCCGCAGCCTGAAATGTCGGCAGGATGATGCCGGCGACAAAACCGTTCGGATCAAAATATAAATCGTCTGTCTGCTGGCGAACATCTTCCGTGACGGCGCCCAGGATCAGCCGCGCATCAAGAGACTCGGTAATGTCCCACGCCAACTGGCCGCGCACAGACATGCGGTCGACCCCATTGGCATCTTCTCCGCCATTGGACAGCGCCTGGCGCATGACATTGTCCTGGTAGGCATACGTGCCCGTCAGGCTGAACCGTACGGTGTCTGAAACCGGTCCACTGACGGTTCCACGCAGACCTGAGGTGAGAGCATCAAGTGCCCCGTCAGCCTGGCCGAGGGTTATCTCGCCCTTGGCAGTAAGCGTGTCGGCCGGCGCACGCGTATACAAGCCGACTACGCCGGCTGTTGTGTTCTTGCCGTAGAGGGTACTTTGTGGACCACGCAGGATTTCCACGCGTTCAAGATCAAACAGTTCGCCAACACCGAAGATCGATCGAGACCTGAAGGCACCATCAACGAACAGCCCAACAGCAGGCTCGAATGTTGGAATATTGCCGAGATTACCAACACGCCGAATGCGGAAGTTGCTTTGCACCGGGCTGGTATTGGTCTGGACTTCCAGGGCCGGGCTGAGGCGGGCAACATCATGAATGGTCTGGACCCCAGCTTCGGTCAGTTCAGCCCCACTGAAGGCCGAAAGGGACATGGGAACGTCCTGGGTCGACTGTTCACGCTTTTGCGCCGTCACTGTCACATCGGGAAGCCGCAATCCATCCGCAGAACTGGCCGTCTGGACCTGTGACTGAGCGAGCGCCGGAGACAGCGGCGCGGCTGCCACTCCAGCAAGAAAAGCCACGATCAAGCGGCTGCGAGAACCTGCCATATTGTTCCTCCCTGGCCGTTTATCTTTCCTTCCGGCATGGCTTTTCAGCGCCACTTTTCGAATGCCGTTAGATTTATTGGCCGAGATCAGAATAGAGCGGGCAAATGGCTGTAACCTGTCAGATCGCGACGATCTCCGGTCGAGAGACGTCATGGCCAGCTTGCCGAGCCATCGTCCTGTTTTGCACCCGCCAGCCTCGGGGAGACACACCGGTCTTCTGGCGGAAGGCGCGCGCAAAATTGCTGGGATCACTGAACCCGACCGAAAAAGCGATCTGGGTCACCGACATTGCAGTTTCGCTGAGATATTGCCGGGCCAGATCATACCGAACCGCATCCAGCAACATCTGGTAGGTCTTCCCGGCTTCCGTGCGCAGCTTTCTTTGAAGCGTGCGCTTGTCGCAATTGAAACAGCGCGCAACGCTTTCAATGTCACACCTCTGGGATGCCAGAAGTGAGCGGATGACCGCGCGGACGCGTCGCTCCAGGATAGGCTGCCCGGACGCGGGGAGCGCGATGCTGAGTTGCTGGCGCACAAGCTGATGGAGCGCGGCATCTGAGTAAAGTACCGGCTTGTTCAGAGACTCCGGGCGTAGAATGAGGCAGTTGGCCTCGCAGTTGAACCGCACCTGGCAGTGAAAGTATTGCCGGTAGTGAAATGTGTCTTGTGGTGCAGGACCAACAAGTTCAACCCCTTCCAACTCAACGGAGTCATTCGTCACCCATTGTATTGTCTTATAGCACTGGGCAAGTGCGAGACTGACACAAAGCCGGCGCGCTTCTGCCGACAACCAGGGAGCGTCGATGGAAACACTGAGACGCGCATCCGCGCCATTTTCCTCAAGCAGCCAGACAACCGGCTCTGCATGGGCATGAATGAACAGCCCGAGCTCTGCCAGCGCCTCGCGCAGACTTGAAGCTGTCTTCATCAAAAGACCGACACTCCCCAGAAAGGAAATGTCCTGGGCTCCGGCAAGGATCAGTGGAAAATGCTGCTGGTTCGTCGCACGCATGGAGGCGGTGAGCAGTTGGGCGACGTAGCGCAGCGATATGAGCACATCCTCGTCATCCATCAGCTCCTGGGAAAAGCCCGTTACGCGCGAGACCTCTTGCAGTGAGCTGCCACTTTGATGGAGCGCTCGATCTAGGTTTTTCAGGACACCGACGCGGACGAGGCGCTCATGTTCTCCTAGCGGGGCTGTGTTTATCTCTGAAATTATGGCCATCAGACATGCAACAACTCATATCTTCGCAAGCAAGACAATTCATATCGCGACACAAACCGCTCATTCGGCGACTTCATTTCGTGAAAAGCATGGTTGGGGTCGTAATTTGACGCGCATCGCGCGTGCGAATGCGCTGATTTGGCGCCAATCAGAAAAACTGAAAGGCTGAGCCGTGCTGTCAGCCTTCGACAGGGAGGCAAGTCATGGGTCAAAAATCCTTCTCAGGTAAGACCGTCTATATTACCGGTGCTGGGTCTGGCATCGGCTTCGAAACAGCTATGGCCTTCGCGGCAGAAGGCGCACGGATCATTGCCTGCGATATTGACGAGGCTGGCCTGGCAAAAATCGGCGAGGCCTTGGGCGAGGCCGGAGCACACTGGCGAACCGAGCGCCTTGATGTTTCCAATTCCGAGGCCACAAAAGATCTGGCTGACCAGTTGGAAGCAGCAGGCTGGCTGCCTGACATCGTCATAAGCAATGCCGGCATAGGATATATCGGCCCCTTCCTGGAGAGCACGGAAGACGCCTGGCGGCGTACGCTTGCGGTCAATGTTGAAGGCGTCGCGAATGGCTGCAGAACATATGCGCGCAAATGGACCAAAGCTGGCCGCTCTGGGCACCTTGTGAACGTTGCATCCATGGCATCCGTGACGCCCGTTCCGAGCCTGGCGGCCTATACTGCGAGCAAATATGCGGTTGAGGGGTTGTGTGAAATCCTGGCGCTGGAGCTTGGCGAGCACGATATTGAGGTCACCTGCATACACCCCGGAATCATCAACACGCCGATCGTGCAGAACCCGGCCATGGTCAACCTGCCCGAAGCGCAAATGCGCAAGCTGCAGGCACATTATGTCGACAAGGGCGCGCATCCACGTGACGTAGCCGCAGCTATTCTTGCGGGGATCAAGCGTGGCAAGTCCAACATATTTGTGGGCCCGGGCACTGGACCAGCCGTCCTGGCAAAACGACTTCTTCCACGTTCATGGTTCCGCTCGATTGTTCGCGGCACGGCCAAGGATATCGGCTATCTGTGATGGTCGTGCGTTCGGCCTGGTGCCAATGACTGGGCACGCGAAGCTGTGACCCAATCATCTCTGCGGCAAGATCTGACCACATAAAACTCGCTGAAGAAACGCATCGCGGCCATCTCTCAATGGCCGCGCGAGCTATTGGCATGCGCCAGCCCCTGCCCGCTTGAGCCGCACAAGCTCATGACAGATTTTGCTATTGACAATCATTCTCAAATAGATACGCCCCCTGTTGCAAATGCAAGTGGTTCTCAAGAGGGGTTCATGTCCTATTCCCAGTGTTTTTCATATTTTGGCATGGCTGCGTGTTCAGCCTTAATCGCAACTGGTGCAGCGGCGCAGGAAAGTTCCGAGGAGTCTGCCAGGCAGGAGACCGTTGTCGTCTGGGGAACAGCCGTCTCCGCCAACTCGCTCTATCTTGGCGAAGAAGAGATCGCGCTGAAACAGGCCGATCACCTATCGGACCTGCTCCGCTCGGTTCCAGGCGTGGATATTGGCGGCACCCACTCGGTCAACTCGCGGATCAATATCCGCGGACTGGATGACCGCAATCTCAATGTTTACATCGATGGCGCGCTTCAGACCAATTATCTCTACCATCATATCGGAAATCTGCTGATCAATGCCGATATTCTGCAATCTGCGGATGTCCAGCTAGGGGCCAATACGGTGACCCATGGCGGCATTGGCGGAGCCGTGCGATTTGACACCAAGGACGCCGCAGACCTGCTCGTGGGCCAAAACCGGTTCGGCGGCCGGCTCATGGCATCGTATAATGACAATGCTCAGATCGGAGTTTCAGGTACTGCCTACGGGCAATTCACCGATCGTATCGACGCGCTGGTCTATTACAATCAGATCGACCGGGACAATTTCGAGGACGGAAGCGGCCGCGAAACTATCGGCTCTGATGGCACGACAGAGAACTGGCTGGGCAAGATCGGCCTGGATCTGACAGACAATCAGCGCATCGAGCTGAGCTATGACAGGCTCGAAGACTCCGGCGATTACACCCAGCGCCCTGATATGGGTGTTCTGACCAATGAAGCGATCACGGGCGATATCCTGATCCCGACTGAGTATACGCGCGAAACCGTCAATCTCTCATACGACCTCGATCTGGGTGATCTGTTCGCGCTTAACGCCACCTACTACATGAACGACATGACCCTGTGGCGCGATGAGCGCAATCCCGCCATCCCGCGAAGCGCGCTGGCCATACGCGAGGCCCAGGCCGACAATGAGGGCGTCAACCTGCTTGCAATTTCGCGGCTTGAAACAGGCCCCGTTCGCCACACTGTGAAATATGGCCTGGAGCTTTTTGACCAGCAGCTGGGCTATGTGTCCGACATTGAAGCCGGCGTTCCGGCCATCCAGCAGGAAGCGCGCGATCTCGGCATCTTCCTGGAAGACGAGCTGAACTTTTCCGACCGGGTGTATATCCGCCCCGGCATCCGCTTCAATGATTATGAAGTCTCATATCTCGCCACGGGTGACAGCGGCTCCTGGGATGATGTGACCTTCGGACTGGCCGGCGAAGTTGTGGTCATCGAGGGGCTGAGCCTGGTGGCGAGCTATACCGAGCTGTTCAAGGGGCCGGAACTGGCCGAGCCTTTCGGCGGCAGCACGCAGGCCATCAAAGTGGTCAATCCTGACCTCGATCCACAGACAGGCGATAACACCGAATTGGGTGTTCGCTTTGCCCGCTCCTTCGGTGAGGCACGGATTTTTGCCGGAGCCAACTGGTTCGAGACGACGCTGGACGATTTCATCGCCGAGTCATCTGCCAATGGTGAAGCCTTTGACGCCAATCTGGGCACGGCGAAGATCGACGGGATCGAAGCCAGCCTTGGCTGGGGGTATGGCGAGCTGGATCTGCTGGCGACATATGCAACGTCGGATTTCGACGGCAGCGAGCTGAATCTCGCCTCGGTAACAACTGAGAGCATCCGGGAAATCGGCGATCAGTTCGGTTTTGCGGCCGACTATTATTTCCCCGCTTACAAGCTGACGGCGAACTGGAATGCGCAGATCATCTCAGACAAGACAACCGTATCGGGCGAGCTGAAACCGGGATACTCCGTGCACAATGTGTCGGTACGCGCAGATGACCTTGCCGGTGTCGCAGGGCTGGCATTGACCGCTGGCGTGGATAATCTCTTCGACGAGGCCTACACCTCTCACGCATCGCGGACAGGCAGCACATTCCACCCGGTATTCGGCCCGCTTGAGCTTTATGATGTCGAGCCTGGCCGGAACATCAAAATCACAGTCTCAAAGACATTCTAGGAGACTGTGATGGGTCACCTAAGGATCAGTCCCACTGACGATGTCTCCGTTGAGGATATCGGCTGTCAGCGCTCTCAGAGTATCGTCTAGTGGTGCATCCTCTTTGACGAAGCTGGCCCTCTGTCTGACGCTCGCCAAGGTTTGGGCAATGGATGGACCGAGATCGTCCTCGGTCAGTTCGCCTCGTAAAAGCCGGATCTCCACGGCCTGACATGTGGCAAGCAAGTGTGCGGCGGCGACCTGGGCGACCAGCGTGTTGACCCGCAGGGCATCGCGCGAGGCAATCGTTCCCATCGAGACCTTGTCCTGGTTGTGACATTCGGTCGACCGGGAGAAGACGCTTGCCGGCATGGTGAGCTTGCACGCTTCCGCGGTCCAGGCGGACACACCGATCTGGACGGCCTTGAACCCGTGATTGATGGGCGCACGAGGGCCTGTGGCGCCAGATAGGTTGACCGGAAGGCCATTGGAGTAGCGCGTATCGACCAGCGTTGCCAATTGCCGGTCCAGAAGATCGGCCAGATTGGCGACCTGCACCTTCAGGGAATCGGCTACGAAACAGACATGCCCACCGTAAAAGTGCCCGCCATGCAAAACGTCGCCGCTCTCCGGATCGAAAAGTGGATTGTCATTGGCTGAGTTGATCTCGGTGCTGAGCATGGTCTCAAGTGCCGGCAGGGCATCTGCGAGCACGCCGATGACATGCGGCGCGCATCTGATGGAATAGCGGTCCTGCATCCGCGCGGCCTTATGGCGCTGGGCGAATGGGTCGAGATCCTCCATGATCATCGCAGCAATCTGCGCCTGCCCCGGATGTGGCTTTGCGCTGAACAGACGGGTGTCGAAATGCTTCGGATTTCCCAGAATCGCGAGGCAGGTCATGGCGCTTGTACGGGCGGCAATCTGCATCAGACGCCGCGCCTGACCGATGGCAAGAGCGGTCAGGGCCGACATGACCGATGTCCCGTTCATCAGCGCAAGGGCTTCCTTTGGCTTTAACCGAACGGGCGAAAGACCTTCCTCGGCAAAAGCCTCCGCCGACAGTTTGACCGTGCCATTGTGAAGGACGCGCCGTTCACCGGCAAGCGCACCGGCGATATAGGAGAGCGGCGTGAGATCGCCCGACGCACCGACAGAGCCCTCGGCCGGAATGAGGGGCAATATATCCAGCCGCAACATGTCGGTGAGACGTTGGACAAGGTCGAGGCTGACACCCGACCAGCCTTGAAGCAAAGATACCAGACGAACAGCAATGACCGCGCGCGTTTCTTCCGGTGTCAGGAAGCGACCGAGCCCACAGCCATGAAAACGGGTGAGATGGAGCGGAAGCTCCTCGACCAGTTCAGGGGGAACCTCGCGAACCACACTGTCGCCATAGCCGGTGGTGACGCCATAGATCTTGCCGTCATTTTCCAGATGGTCGCGGACATGGCGCGCCGAACGTTCGATCCGCGCGAGCACATCCTTATCGGTGCTCAGTCCCGCCGGCAGGCGCCGAAAAGCGATGTGCTCCAAGGATACGAGATCCAGAGGCTGTTCTCCGAATTTGAACATGGTGCGTATCTCTGCAAACTCAGACGGATTGTCCGTTGGAAGGAAGGGGGCTTCTCTTGGCTTAGCCGATGGTACCGGATGCCACAGATTCGCCATTTGTCGACAGTTTGAATGTTAGCCGTTTCTTTGCATCGTCGAAACTTAGCTGCATCACTATTCGGTCTCCCGGTTGGATTACGCGGTTGAATTTCAGGCGATTGATCGAATGCGTGCCCGGCCGTACGGCCCAAAGCTCTTCTGCAACGGTAACGGCAATATGCACCTCGGACAGGCCGGGCAGGATTGGCTGCCCCGGGAAATGCCCTGCAAACCAAGGCAGGGTCGGGACGGCATCAAAGCAAACTTCAGCTTCCATGCTCTGCCCGCGGACAATATCAGCACTCAGGAGTTCCAGCATTCTCGGACTTTCGAACAGGTGAGCCAACATCTCCTGCGAGAGCTTGGACTGCGCATTGCGCGGGATCTCAGACAGAAAACACCACCTCTTGGGAAGTTCCGCTGGTTCCAGCATGCCCGATGCCTCGCTGACAAGGCTTCGGGAAAAACGAAATGCTCCCGAGCGCGCAAAGCGCTCCCGCCCAGCAGCTGAGGGCACAATCACGGCACTCAGCCGTTCGCGCTTCTCTACGCTGGTGACAAGCACAGCTGCATCCGCCACCAGCGGGCTGGCCGCCAGAGTGTCTCTAACGCGGGTAAGAGAAACGCGCTTGCCTTCAATCTTTGCGATCAGATCCGCGCGACCCTTGTGCCGGAACCCGCCTTCAGGGGTGGCTTCGACCAGGTCGCCCATTTCGAAGGGTGTATCGGATGGGATGAAATCGGATCCGACAGTCAACAGGCCGGACGCCCCAATTGCGATCCGGACCCCCTTGAGAGGCGTCCAGGCATGTCCTTCCTGTTCCTGCCGACGCCACGCCACACCCCCGGTTTCAGTGCTCCCGAAGATCTCTATGGGGAGATGGCCGAACAGGTCTCGCACGGCATGGGCCGCATCGAAGGGCAGGCTCCCGCCGGAAGACAGGACCGCCGCGACGCCGGACGGATCATCGATCTCCTCTGGCGCGATCCGTGTGAGATGGGCTGGGCTGGAGACCAATAGGGCTGGGCCTCTCGTGCGCGTGTCCGCAAGCAGGTGGCCCCAGGCGAGCGGTGTGTCGTCAGCCGCTTCGATGCAGCTAAGGACGGGAAAAGCGATGCGGAACAGAAAGCCGTAGATATGCTGATGAGAAACCGAACCGCAAACCCAATTGAACTGACCCTCGAAGCGGTCACACCAGTAGTTTGCTTCAGCTTCCAGACACCCGATCGGTTTTTCGATGATTTTCGGCTGTCCGGAGGACCCGGATGTGTAGAAGCTGACAATCGGCGCCTCATCGCGAATTTCGGAGAGGTCAGCGTCGGCCTCGCTATGGGTTGCCATAACGAGCTCGCCACCCTGGCCTGGAATTTCTCCAATCCAATTGCCGGATGTGAGGGATGGGATGCCGGCGCAGAAGGATTGTCCGGCCTGTGGCAACAGGATGAGGTCCCGACCTGTCAGGGCGGAGACAAGCAAGGCAACGCACATCTCGGCGGCCGAACTGGTATAGACATAAAGACCGTCCCCCGGTCCGCTGAAGCGGCCAGCGAATTCTGCTGCCGTTGCGCGGATCTGGCCGGCGCATATGCGCGTTCCATTCGATGCCACGAACATGACCTTGTCGGGCGCTGTGTCGCATAATGCGCGCAAAAGCGTACGCGGTGATGCGGACGGCCCGGTCATGTGGATCGTATCCACCGGCGAACCAGAAATTCGCCGGCAAGCAACGCGCCCATCAGGCAATAGCTGATAAAACCATTATACAGCGCCCAGATCTCGAAGGAGGCGCAAAGTGCGGTCCACAGCGCGATAAGCATGTTCATGAACAGGAAGCCACACCAGATTTCCGTCACATGGCGGGTATACTGAATGCCCGCTTCCGGCAGGTCCGGCTCCATGATGCGGGCAAAACGCTCAATCATGGTCGGCGGATAGACAAGACTGGCGGCGAACATTGTGAGCATGGCTCCTGACATGAAAACCGGGTAGAGCCGCAGGGCGAGATCGGAATTGAACATGCTGGTTAGCCAGAGGAGCCCCACGGCAACCAGGCTCGCGACCAGCAACGAACGAGGCGTGTGCTTCCAGCTTGTCAGTGATCGCAACAAAAGCGCGGCAATCAGCACGCCGACAATCCAGATCGGGTCCAACAGCCGCATCAGAAACAGGGCGATCAGAGGATATGCCAGAGCGATCAGCCCAACCAGAAGATTGAAGATACGAACCGCCATTCCAGGGCCCGTCTTCAACTTTCCAAGGTCTGAACCAAGTCCACCAGGCTATCCATTGTGAGGATCTGTTCGAACTGGTCAGGCGTTACCTTCTTGCCGGTTCGCTCCTGGATCCGCACCATCATGTCGACGCCATCAATGCTGTCGAGACCAAGATCGTCCATGAGATGAGCGTCTGGCGTGATGGCACTCTCTTCAATCTCGAAGAGTTCGATGAGATCCGATTTCACCATGTCATAAGCTGTTGCGCGGTCCATGCGTACTACTCGCTTCTACGGGCTTGAATCATTGCGGCGATAGAGCGAACATTCTTGAAGAACTCGGCCAGTTTCTCGTCTTTGGAATCGAGCTTTACGCCATATGTTTTCTGAATGGCGACCCCGAGTTCTAGAGCATCAATGGAATCCAGTGCCAACCCATCGGGAGAGAAGAGATCTTCCTCCACACCGATATCCTCCGGCGAGACATCCTCAAGATTGAGAACATCCACGATCATCTTCCTGACTTCGCGCTCGAGTTCGGTGCTCAATTCCGCAATTCCTCTTCAATCCGCATCTGGACCTCATTGGTCAGTGTCCTGACACCGACAGGTCCGTCCTGATAAGATGGGTTCTTATCCGTCTCGACAATATCCACAATACGAATTGTCCAATGTGGCCTGGAGGCAGGTATGGAATACCAGGGTTCATACTTGCGCAGCGTCGGCGGAGCAACCTCGATGCTGATCATCAGAACAGGGGCTCCGGCTTTCACCGCGATATGGGCAAATCCGCGCTGATAAACAGTCTTCTGGCCGAGGGGCGTGCGGGAACCTTCTGGAAAAATGCAGAGATTCGCGCCGTCCCTCAGTGCATCTGCACAATCGGAGATAAGGCGCTCCGGATCGCCGAGATTGGGGATATAGTTACAGGCTTTCACCACACCGGACATGAAGGGATTGTTCCACACCCCAGCCTTCACGACAGCGCGCGTATTGCGCATGAAAGCCATGAGGAACACCACATCGATAAGGGAGGGATGGTTCGCCACGACCACCGTTCCCCTACAGCTGCGCAACGCTTCGGCGCAATCAATATCATAGGTGAGAACGCCCAGGCCCCGCATGATCTCGATATAGATCCGCCACACCCGGTGGACCGACAGCTGCGCAATAGCAGCCCGCTTCTTCCTGTCGCGCACAAAAACACTGATGAAGGGAAACCAGAGGAGCGCCATGGCCAGACCGCCCAGACCGAACAAGGCAAAGGACAGCCCTGTGCCGAAAAGACGCCAGGCCCGGCCAAGCGTCCATTTACCGCCTTCCACAATCCGCTGTCCGGTCGCTCTCGCGCTCATCATACCAGATCTCCGGCTAGTGTTTGGAGATGGGCAAGGCAGGCCTCGATATCGCCCGCCTCCATCAGAGTGCCTAGCCTTGAGGGTCTTGCGCTCTCCGTGGCTTCGAGGCTGATCATTGCTGCAAAACAGCAATCCGCCGCAATCGTGTTGAATGGGGAATACTCATCCTGAAGTCGGAAATCGGCATAGACAATGATCAGCTTGTCGACGCCATCGAGCAGGCGCGCAAGGGCTTCGGTCCAGAGGGCCTGGAGTGTGTGTGCCCCGGCAGAAATGGCGGTGTATCCCGCTGTGTTCTTCGTAAGCTGGGAAGCCAGGCCGATGGCGGCATTATGCACCGACAGAGAAAACCTCGTTGGCGACAGCGGCTCCCCGTCTGCAAGCTCCTTCAGCAGGTGAAGCGTATTGGAGGCAACCGTGCCATACCGTGATGCCATTACAAGGGGAATGCCGCGAAGGTCATCTCCGAGCCCCATGACGCAGGCAATGACACATTTCTCGAACTGTGACAGTCGGCGCGTGGATGCCCTGGGCAAGTCAGCGAGCGCCAGCGCGCTTCCACGGTATTCCGGCTTTTCACCTATGTTGGAAATTGCCGCAATACGATGAACACGAACTGGTCTGTTGTCTTGTTTCAATTGACCAGTCACCAGTCCCCCCTTGCGCCCAACCCCAATGATTATCGCCGGGCTTTGTTGCTTAAATCAACCACTGATGACATTTCAGAAAGCATGAGCTGCCGTTTAGTGACAGATTCGGTACAGATCGCGGTTGGAATTGCCATGCGTACCCCGCTTCTCAAACGCTGGTCTCGGCCCTTGCAATCGGCGCTTGCCGATCATGCCGGACAGTTGGCGAAGGCGGAGTTGTCGGGAGCCGGACAAGCCGCGAGCGGATCCAGAACGCATTGCCGCGGTCTGTCGGCGGCGGCTTTCGCATCATCGCCAATAGAGATTGGTTTGGATGTGGAATGGCTCGACCCGCACAGGAACTGGCTGGATATCCTGGCTGTGTTCATACCGTCCGTGGCTCAGCTTGAGCCCTCGCCGTGCAACCTGGTTCGGGGCTGGGTCTTTCTCGAAGCCTTCTACAAGGCCGAGCAGCGCTATCCATCAGAAGACGAAATATTCGAGGTGATGCGGCAACCGCTTGTTTTTGATACTTCTCTGAGGCTAAGGCACGGGGCATCGGCCTATTTCAGCCAATTGCCGCAGGACATGATGCTCGGGCTCTACTGGCGCGGCGGACACGGCGAAGCGGAGATCACATTGCTGATGTGCCCGGACGGCGATAGCGCGCGATTGCCAGGCGGCGGATCAGCCTGATCGGCACGCGCACCGGAGACTGCAGAAACAGCCGCGTATGCATGAGCGAGATCCGCACATTGTCGGCGATCATGCGGAAGTTTGAGATGTTCTCTTCCGGATAAGTGACCCGCACGGGCAGTTCGATGATCCGCAATCCCCGCCAGCTCAGATGGACGAGGATTTCGGTATCGAAATCCATGCGATTGCCGATGAATTCCCGCGAGACCACCGCCAAAGTCTCACCAAGCGGGTAGGCTCTCAGTCCGCACATGGAATCGCGAATCTCATTGCTCATGGTCTCAAGCCGGACCCAGAAATGCGTAATCTCGCGGCCGATCCGCCGTGCTTTGGGGATGCTGTCATCATAGATGGGGATCGCGCAGATGACGCAGTCTGGATTGTTCCTTGCAAGTTCTGCGATACTCACCACTGCCTTAACGTCATGCTGGCCGTCAGCATCGAGTTGGATGGCGTGTGTCCAGCCAAGTCCAGCTGCCGCGCGCAGGCCATGCTTGACCGCACTGCCCTTGCCGCCATTCACAGCGCAAACCTCCAGATGCACGGCACGAAAGCCCTGACAGATCTCTTGAATGCGGGCTGCGATTTCAGGCGGATTGCCATCATCGACCACAATCACAGGGATGGCGCGATCTGTCAGATATCGGAGAATGTCGGGAAGCGCTCTTGTATGCTGATAGGTCGGAATGAGCACACCGAACGCGAACCCGGCATCTGAAATCTCTGAATTTGCAATTTTTTCTATCGCCGCTGGCATGTATTTCTCTGAAAAATTCCTTTGACCCCACCACATGGAGCGGGGCTATTGTGCGGCCGGGGCTTCAGATCCAGCCTCATGAGACTCATTTGATGAACGAGGGACAAAGTGAAGATCAAACTTGCAGCATTCGCGATCTGTTCGGTTGCGCTGGCATCGCCAGCTGCCTTTGCGGACAGAGATATCCAGACATGGTCCATTCAGGAAGCCATGTCTTCTGAAAACTTCCAGGATCGTCTTGGCAACTTCCGGTTTGTGTGGGGCGACACTGTTTCCGGTCAGCGCGTCATGTCGACCTCGACCCGCAAGGCGACCAACGGAATTAACAAAAGCGACCGTGCAGCCTGCGAGTGGGCGCTGCTTTCGGCCCTCATCGCATTCAAGGAACAGGCCGAAGCCAATGGCGCAACCTCGGTTCAGGGCATCAAGTCCACCGCCACCGGCACACCCTTTTCCAGCACCACAGAGTTCCAGTGCATCACCGGCTGGACGAACTCCCGCGTCTATCTGGAAGCCGAAATCGTGAAATAAGGCTCTCTCAAAGCAGAAACGAAAAGGCGCGGGATCTACCCCGCGCCTTTTTTGTTTCTAAAAATCGGTGGTCTTGGCCGGGCGCGCGCTTTGCGCCATTTTCCACACAAAAGAGACGCTGACCGCATGGGTGAAATCTTCGCGCAAAAGCGGGCTATTGTCATTCTCTGCCCCGGCAAAGCTGCGCCCCTGATAGGTCAGAAAGATCTGAAACTTGTCGGTCAGCTCGCGGGTCCAGGACGCACGAATGCCAGTGGAAACATATCCACCCGAGGCATCATAGGCCCCGCGTTCCGGCGTCGCGAACTGGGCAGGCACTTCATACCAATAGTCGGCTAACCCTTCGTCTGCGAAAGTCGAGAAAAGCGTGACGGACCAGCTGGAGCGCAACTCCCCGGCAGACTTGCTCTGATAGACAAGTTGAGGCTCTGCGATATAGCCGACATGATCGATTGAGCTGAAATCCGTCGCAGCAACGGCACGTATCGGCACGTGCACTCGCCACTCTTTGCGGCCCTCGGGTTGCCACCCCGTATCGGAGAGACGCACAATCGCCTGAGGGCCGATCTGGAACAGATAATCAAGATCGGGCATGCCCTGGCGCGCGCCGTCATTTTCGGAATTTGCCCCATAGGCCGCGTCGAGGGACACATCCAGCTCGAACGTCTTGTCCTTCGCGGCGATCGCGCGCGCGACTCCATATTCGCCGAACCGGATCCGCTCACCGCGATAGATCACCAATGGCGCAGCCACGCCCTGGACCGAATAGTCCGAGGCACCTGGATAATCGGGCCCGTTCAGGACCGAGCCGCCAAGGCGCACCTCCCACAGGGGTTCCTCCGGCGCATTCTCGTCAACTGCACTGGAGACGGCTTCCACGGACGGCGCCTCGGCGACAGCGGCCGCGAACGGCAAGGTGGCGGCCAACAGACCCAACGCAAGTGAAAGCACAAAATTGCTGGGCAACATTCCCTCCCCCAGAAGCTGTCTAGTCGTAATTGCTGATCACGAGAGACGTATTGATCCCACCAAAGGCGAAATTGCTCGAGGCAAAAGCGTTTGAGGAAACCTCACGGCTTTCACCCATCACATAGTCCAGCTCGGCGCATTTCAGATCGACATTGGTGAGATTCGCAATTGGCGATATCCGGCCTTCCTTCAACATCTCGATCCCGAGCGCGACTTCGATGACAGCGCAGCCACCGAGAGAATGGCCAAAATTACCCTTGATCGTGTGAAAGGGAAGCTTGTCACCATAAACCGCCATGCTGGCATGGCTTTCCTCGATATCGCCTGCGACTGTACCGGTTCCATGCCCCGAGACATATGAAAGATCATCTCGCGTCATCCGTGCCTGGCCGAGCGCCTGGCGCATGACGATTTCCTGTGTGGCGCGGTTGGGTTGCGAGATATGGGCGCCGTCGCAATTGGTTGCAAAACCAACCACTTCGGCAATCGGCCTGGCCCCACGTGCCAGAGCGTGTTCAAGCTCTTCCAGAACGACGATGCCGGAGGCCTCGCCGATCACCAGGCCGTCACGGCTTTCATCGAAGGGACGCACCGAATGTTGCGGATCATCGTGCCGGCGGGCGGTGGCGTAAAGACGATCAAACACCATGGTCATGGTCACACAGAATTCATCGCTTCCACCGGCAAGCATCACATCCTGCGCGCCCGATCGGATTGCCTCAAAGGCATAGCCGATCCCCTGGGAGGCCGACGTGCAGGCCGATGAGGTCGTAATCACACGCCCTTGCAGACCGAAAAACACAGCGATATTGGCTGGCGCGGTATGGCTCATCATGCGGATATAGCTTGTGGCGTTCAGCCCGCTGGATTTGCCTGTCTCCATGAAACTTACAAATGACTTGATTGGCTCGGTGGAGCCGAACGAGGATCCGACGGCCACGCCGGTGCGGCCTGACTGAAGCACCGGATCATCTCTCAGACCGGCCTCTTCCAACGCCTTTTCTGAATTGTAGACCAGAAGCGTGGCGACCCTACCCATGGAACGCGATTTCTGGCGCGGATAGATTTTCTCATGGCGGAAATCGTCAATCGGCCCGCCGAGACGCGCATTGAGGTCGGACATGCCTTCCCATTCGGGCATAAAGCGGATGCCCGCCTCACCCGTATGCAGACGCGGTCCAACAGCATTCCAATCTTCACCCAGAGCTGTCAGATACGACATTCCGGTGATGACAACACGGCGCATCAGATCAATCCCCCATTCACCCCAATCACTTGGCGGGTGATGTAGCCGGCTTCTTCTGAAAACAAAAAGTCTACCGCTGCGGAAACTTCATCGGCCGTACCCATACGCTTCATCGGAATGGCGGCCATGACTTCGGGCCTGATGTCTTCAGTCATGCCCGTAGCGATCAAGCCAGGGGCGACTGCATTGACAGTGATCTTGCGCGAGGCGAGTTCAACCGCGAGGGCTTTTACGGCCCCAATCAGACCTGCCTTGGCCGCAGAATAGTTGACCTGCCCGCGATTGCCCATAACGCCGGAGACCGAGGCCATGGCGACGATGCGTCCGCCCTTTCGGGCACGCACCATGGGCATCACCAGCGGGTGGACGACATTGTAGAAGCCATCGAGTGTGATGCGCGTGACATCCTGCCAGTCCTGCTCCTCGATTGCAGGAAAGGCATTGTCCCTTGTAATCCCGGCATTGATCACAATGCCCCAATAGGGACCATGTTCGCTGACCAGCTCGTGCAGCTTGCTGCGCGCCGTATCGCCATCGCGGACATCAAAACCGATGATCTGCCCAGAGCCGCCCGCCTTAACAATGTCAGCCAGGGTCTCCTCAGCACCCTTCTGGTCGGTGCCATAGTGCACAGTTATATCGAAAGCGTGCCTGGCAAGACGGATGGCAATCGCCCGCCCGATTCCCTTGGACGCGCCGGTAATGAGGATGCGGCGGGCGGAAGGGGAATCAGCTGGCATTGCGTGTCGAGACCTGGGCCAGGAAGGCGTCGGGATCATCCGGTCTGAAGACGTTGATGATGCCCATTGCGACATCCGAACCAGAGGAAGTTTTCATAGTACAGTCGAAGGATCGCATCTCGCCGTCTGCGAGCAAGGATATTGCTTCGGTTTCCAGGATAGTTCCGGGCTGGAGCCAGTTACAGGAGGTTTTGAATTTCCGGCAGCCGATCAGAAATCCAATTGCTGGCGACTCGCCCGATGCCCGGCGGACCGCGCCGTCATAGGCTGAAATGCTCTGGGCCATGATTTCGAATGTAATATAGCTTGGTATTCCGCGCCCTGGCTGAAAAAATGGATTGGCCTCGGTGAGGGTCGTTCGCGTTCGTATCAAGGTATCATCCTGCGACATGATCTCGTCGATGAGCAGCATGGGTGGCTTATGCGGAACAAGATCCGCAGTGGCCGGCAGAACTGAATTCGAGAAAGACACGCCTCGGCTATACCCGTCCTAATACGATTACGGCATTGCTGCCGCCGAACGCATAGCTGACGCAAAGACTCGCATCAAGGCGCGTGGATGCTTTCTCCTGAGGGTGCGTGAGACGTATTACAGGTAGCTCCGGATCCGAAGGGGCATCGTAGACATGAGGCGGGTAGATACCGCTCTCCATACAGATCAGGTTGAGTGCGGCTTGAATCGCGCCTGCTGCACCCAGCGTATGCCCGGTCATGCCCTTGGTCGACATGGCTGGCATGTCTGGACCGAAGACGCGCATCACCAGTTGCCCTTCGGCCTGGTCATTAAGCTTTGTGCCAGTGCCGTGCATATGGACGAAGTCAACTTCTTCCAATGACAGACCGGCCTGCTGAAGTGCCGCCCGAACGGCGCTTTCGGCCTGCTGGCCTTCCGGATCCGGTGATGAAACATGGTAGGCGTCAGAGGATTCCGCTCCGCCAAGCACGGCCCAGTCTGAAGGCGCATGTGAGAGGATGAAAAGGCCGCCACCTTCACCGATATTGATACCGTCACGGTCGGCGCCATAAGGCGAGCATTGGCCTGCCGACACGCTACTGAGCGCGTGAAAGCCATTCACCGTCAGCGAAGAAAGTGAATCCACGCCACCGCAGATCACTGCATCGGCGAGACCGGTCCGAAGAAGGCGTGCCGCGCTGATGATCGCTTTGGTCGAGGAGGTGCACGCCGTTGAAATCGTGTAACAGGGGCCTTCAAAGCCTGTTTGCCGCCGAATATGGTCAGCGAGGTCGCCAAGTTCCTGATCGGCAAACTGGTAGTCCTCATCCCAGAAACCTTGGCTGAGTCGGCTCCCAAGGCCTGTCAGGGCTTCTTCGATCCCGGTTGTGCTGGTACCGACAATAATGGCGACACGATCCGGAGCGTAAGCTGACTTCATCCGGTCGAGTGTAGGTGCAAGCTGTTCCAGCAAGGCCGAAGCAATCTGGTTTGTTCGCGTTCGTCCCGCCGTTTCAGCAGGCAAGTCGGAGGGCAACACGGCCACTCTGGTCGACTGGCCATCGTTCAGTTCAAAGACGATATCTGGCCGGGGCGGAGCCTGCAGGCTGAGATTGCTCAGGGTTTCCGCCCGGCTCATGCCAAGCCGCGACATGACGGCAAAATCATTGATGTAAATGCGGGACATGTACGGGAGTTAGTCCGTATAGATAGAGAGCGAATATTGGCGGCTTGTGTTGACCAGCCGAGTGTAGCGACGGCCTTTTTCATCCTCAAGATTATAGCTGACACTGATCAACGTATCGCCATTGCGTTGAATTCGCCGGCTATCAATGCCCGCGACAAGTGTTGCGTCTTCCGGCAGCGCAGTCTGCACGGCCTCGGCGGGCCATCGGACAAGGAAGATGTCTGCAAGAATGTTGAGGGCATCAAGCTGGTCGGGCGCGAGTAAGGAGCGCTCCTGTCGGACCCCCGCATCACTCCAGCTTATATCCACCAGGCGCGGTCCGGCAATCGCGAGAATAATGACGTTAAACTCGTCAGCATCGCCAGAGACCAAAGCCTGAAAGGCATGCGTTTCACCAGCATGCGTTCCGATCAGGGTTTGCACGATATCAACACGGCTTGTCAGTCCCGGACGCTCTGGAAGTCTCAACTCGACACTGTCAGCAATCGAGACACTATAACCGTGGTCCGGTCCGCGCTCAGGTTGGAAGATTGTCGTGCACGCTCCCAGCAGGGCGAAACTCAGGCATGCTGCACACGCAAGACGTCTAGGCATCGGTCAACCTGTCCAGAATTCTGAAAAAGCGATTCGGATCCTTCACGATCGGGTTGGCGCGATCCCAGGCATAGCCGGCAAGGATCGATGTGAGGTGACGGGTAATGTCTTCGTTGCGGTCTTTCAGGAAGATCAGTCTTTGCAGCAGGCCCGTGTACCAAGCATTCACGCAGGCTCTGAACACGTCAACGCCAACCTTCAACTCACCGGAAAATTCCTCATCCCAACTGACCTGTTTATCGCGCAACTGGCGGTCCAGCACGGAGGCGGCCAGCGACGCTGATTTCATTGCGATTGTGACGCCGGAGGAGAAAACCGGGTCCAGGAATTCTGCAGCATTGCCCAAAAGCGCATAGCCCTCGCCGGTGAGGGAGGAAACATTGCGGGAAAAGCCAACAATTTCAGCGGCCGCTCTGGCTTCGGTCGCGCGCGCCAGGATGTCCGCCATCAGGCCAGAGCTAGACGTCCAGGCCATCAGCCGCTCTTCAGGTGTGCTGCCACGCGAACAAATGATCTCGTCCGGTCCGACAACGCCGATCGAAGACACCCCATCTGCCAGCGGGATCAGCCACAGCCAGACCTGGGGGTTGTCCGGGTGAACCGTAATCAGAATCTTGTTGCGATCGAATTCCGGATGGTCGGCCCTGTCGATCACATGCTTGAAGCAGGACCGGCGCAAATCCTGGTCGCTTTGGGCATCCAGCCCCAGCAGCCGGGGCAGCACGCGGCCGAAGCCGGACGCATCGAGGGTGAATCTCGATGTCACCTCGCAGATCTCGCCGGCCTCGTTCTCCACGGTCAGG
>JALEGE010000066.1 GCA_022760335.1 Hyphomonadaceae bacterium | reverse complement strand
CGGCGCCTCGGTAAAGCGGGATGTGTCGTATGGCCAGGCGGCTTCGGGGCAGACGCCATGGGCGATGATGGCGGCCACGGCATGATGGTCGATCAGGCCGGAATCCACCATCTCCGAGCCCGACAGTTTGCGGGCATTGTAGTAGACAAACAGGCGCGAGAGATCGGTCGCCGGCAAGCCAGACTGGATCATGGAATATTCCAGTGCACTGACAAAGGAATTGGCCACGCAGGAACCGAGAGCGCCCTGGTCCTCCACTGGGGTGCAGTGGGGTGTCAGATCCACCTGTTCCGGCAAGCCATGGGCCTTTGCGGTGATCTGTGGTGCATCCATCTTGCGCGGAGCCGCGATGTGGCCGCTGATGGAATAGTGCTCATACGATTGGGGCATGAGAGCCTCCTTTCAAAATCCGGATGTGCGGGCCGCTACTGCAGGTGCGGCGGGCAGGTATTGCTGCTGGGCGGATGGTCGATGTGGTAGACTTGGCGCGGTGGGAAACCGGCGCCTGGAGACTGCAGCGAGGCGTTCAGGTGGCAGTATCCATCCCACGCGATCGAGCCCGAGCGGCGGGCGCCATTGGGGAAGCTCATCGTATAGCTTCCGGCGCTGCCATTGCTGGGAATGCGCCCGGAAATCGTGACATAGGCGCCGTTCTGCAGCACGCCTTCGGCGCTGAAATTGCCATTATTGTAGACCTGCGCGTCATAGACGCCCACGCCGTCCATCCAGACGCCGCTGAGATCGCTCATCGAGAGCGTATTCGTCACGACATCGCCTCCGCCGCCGCCCCCATCGTCGTATTTTGTGCCGCCCCCGCCGCTCATCGCCATGGCGATAACCGAGACAAGAACGATACAGCCCACAACCGCGCCGCCTACACCCAGGAGCCAGCCCGGAATACCGGAGGAGGGCGTCGGGGAGGGCGGGGTATAGGGCGTTGGCTCCGGCGACGGCGGCTGGGGCATTTGCGGCAAATGCCCGGTGTTCACCGCCGTTTTCAGCATGGCGATATAGTCTGCCGCGCTTTGTGGGCGCAGGTTTGGCTGGGTCGAGAGGCCCCGGCGGATCAACTCGTCGATCCCGCCCGGCACATCGGTGCGCCCGCCCGATGGCGGTTGCCAGTGATCGGAGGGCAAGATGGTGACCAGCAGTTCGTAGAAGATCTTCGAGACCGAATAGAGATCGGCTGGCGGGCCGGCGCGTTCCGGATTGGTCTTCTGCTCTGGCGCCATGTACTCGATCGTGCCGAGGGCGCGCGCCGTGGAGCTGAAGCTTTCGGTGCCGATTTTACGGGCGATGCCGAAATCGAGGATTTTCAGCGGCGCTTCGCGGTCATTGGGCTCTGCGGTGAGGATGATGTTTTCCGGCTTCAGGTCGCGATGGATCACGCCCTTGGCATGGGCGGCTTTAAGGCCTTCCAGCAATTCCACGATGATCCGCGAGGCGACGCGCATGGGCACGGAGTCATGGTTGGGCTGGCGCTTGATCCATTCGCGCAGGGAAACGCCTTCGACCATTTCCATGGAAACATAGATCTGCCCATCGGCGCGTCCGACATCATAGACCGAGACGACATTGTCGTGACGGATGTCCTGGGCCGTGGTGCCTTCCTCGATCAGGCGCTGGACGGCGGACTCGCTACCCATCAGATGAGGCGCGATCAGTTTCAGGGCGCGAGGCTTTCCGGTCACCTGGTCGCTGGCGCGATAGACCGCGCCCATGCCGCCGCGTCCGATAAGGGCCTCGACCTCATAGCGCTCGGCAAACACACTGCCAGGTTCCAGGAGGCCACCTTCGCCATCGCCCGGTGTGAAGCGGGTATCGTTTGGGCCAATCGTGCCCATGGCGCCGATGGTTTCCAGCTGGGTGAGCCGTTCGGGTTCGGCACTGGCCTGGGGCGCACCGCATTCAGGGCAGAAGGCGGCATCATCGGGGATCATGGCGTTGCAGGCACTGCAGCTCAACATAGGTTTATCCTCGCGATTGAGCGTTTTTCGCCGAGATGGTGATCTCGTCGGTCACGCCATTATGGATGTCGAAACGGAAGGTGAGGGACAGTGCGGCGGGGTCTTTCACCAGCGGATGGATCACCGCGCCATCATTGATTTCGCGAACGGCGCCGCGCGACTGGCGCTCGCCATTCAAGGTCATCCCGGCCTCTGAGTTGACGCGCACCATGACGCGGCCGGATTCGATATAGAGATGGAAATGCTGGCGCGAGATCTGAAGCGAACGATCCTCGTCTGTTTCGCCATTCGCCCCGCGCACAAGCATACGAATATCGCCCGTGCCGCCGGCCGGGCGCGCGCGCAGGCGACCAAAACTCAGAAGCCCGGAATCGCCGTCCAGCAGGCTCATTTTTGGCGCCTCGCCATCGGCAAAGCCATCAAAGCAAAGGCGCACCGATTTCGGCGTGTATACGCCCTTGGAATCTCCGCGCAGGCCCATCTCGCGCTCGACAATATCTGCGCGCACAAGATCGAGTTCCACATCCTGTTCCGGCAGGCCGGACGAGAGCAGGGGAGAGGTGCTGGAGGATTGCGAGATGTAGACCGTGGTCGGGCCGACATTGTCGCCGGAGACATTGATATTGTGGCCATTCTCCTTGGGCGGTTCGCCGACGGTGAAATCCACCGAGGTGACGAAGGCATAGCGCTCCTCGCGCCAGCGCCAGCGTGTGGCGACGGTGAAGAGGACCTCCACCCGGTGCGGGCCGACCCGTTCCAGGTCCTCGGCCCGCACGATGACGGTGGCTTCGCGGCCAGAGTCGAGGCGTTCCCAGCTTTGCGGTTCGGCCTGCCATTCGCCCCGGCCCTCGCGGGAATAGACCCCGGTCACGAAGAGCGGCAGGCCGACTGTAGAGGCGTTTTTGAGCTTCAGGGGAAGCGTCATCACGCCGCCGCGTTGGGCCTCGCGCATGGCGCTGGCATCCAGCACAACCTCCGGCCAGACGCAGACCTGGCAGAGGTCGCCAACATCCAGGAGGCCGCCGCATTCCGAATGCGCCATGCAGCGCACCGCCGGTTTGCCGCACTCACCGCAAAAGGCGGCTTCGTGGGCGAGCGTGGTGCGGTGACAACAGGCACGCTCTGTGAAGGGCGAGATGGCACTGCTCATGGGAGGCCTCCTGGTTCCAGTCTTTCCGGCTCAGACGCGCAGCTGGTTGCCGCAGCCCATGCAGAAGCGCGATGTGGCCGCGTTCTTGCGCCCGCATTTCGGGCACTCGATCTCGGCAGCGCCAGCATCGGCGGTGGGCGAGGTGCCGGGCTGGGCCTTGTGGCCGGTGCCCTGGGCGACATTCGCCGCGCCCGCCATGCCCATGGAAAACATGTCGCGGGCCTGCTGTTCAGAGCGGATCTGCGAGGCGGTGGCCGCTTCCACCATCTGCTGCATCACTTCCATGACCTTGGCATTGGATTCGCCATCGGCCTGCGCACGGGCTTCTTCCACCAGCACCTTGGCGACGTCGGGCGAGAGGCCGGCGGTGATCGCCTTGATCTCGGCAGCAGACAGCCCGCGCAGGGCCTTGATCTGGTCGATCTTGCCGTCAGCGTCAGTTTTCTTCCCGGCATTGACGATCTCCGCCTGAGCCTTGGCTTCCATGATGCGCAGCTTCACGTCGAACTCGCGGTTCTGGTGATCAAGCTCCTGCATGCGTTTCAGGTGCTCATGCTGCTGGCGCTGGAGATGCGCGTCGATATCGGCCTGGGTGAAGGCGCCGGCCTTTTTCATGGCATTGGCGTGCTCGGCTTCCAGCTCGTCAATTTCCAGTTCCAGCTCGCGGCGCTTCTTCATCTTGCGTGTCAGCGTCTCGACCTGGTCGGCCTCGGCGATCTCGTTTTCGAAGCGTGCCACGCGTTCGGTGCGCAGGACCGTGATCTCGTGGCCGAGTGCCTCGATGGCCTGGCGGCGTTCATGCTCGGTGCGGGCATCGATGAGACTGACCTGGCTGTTGAGCGCCATGTGTTCGAGCTCATCCTCAGCCGCGCTTTGCAGCTTGGCGCGATCAAGGTCGCTGTTGAGCTGGAATTCGAACGCATCGTCGTTGCGCTCAATCTGGCGCTTGAGGCGGGCCACCTCGAAATCAGCCGCTTCCTCTTCGCGCTCTTCCTTGGCGCGTTGGATCGCAGCTTCCTCAACCTCATTCTTGGCCCAGTTGACGGTGACAGCGTTCACCATGAGGCCGAGATTGCCGAAGATGCGCTCGATCTCGACCATCATGTCGGCCTGGATCTTGTCCTGGACCCCAGCATTGCCGCGCAGATCCTCAGCATCCACTTTGGCAAGCGTGTCCTGTAGGACCCGGACATGTATATGCTCGGAGATCCGGTTGTAGATATCCAGACGCGAGAGCGCCTTGCGGCCGGGGCCTTGCTTGTCGCTGGCGCCGCGTGAAACACCATGCATCATGCCCAGAATATTGGACGGATGGTCGGGGTTGACCTGCATCTCGACGGTCACCTTGCCGAGCGCGATGACATTGTCGCGCGTGGTTCCCTCAAACTCGGCTTCGATCGAGAAGGGCTTCAGGTCCGCCAGCAGCATGCCGACATGTTGGGAGCCGCCAATGATGCCTTTCAGGGCGTTCATCAGGCCGCCGACGGAGAAGTGTCCGCCCTTGAAGGTGTCCTTCAGCTCGCCATTGACGAAGAGAAGGGCGGCATAGTCGGGCGGAACGGCAAAGCGCTGTTCGGTGATGCCCTTGAATTCGGACTGGCGGACAAATTCGGCCACCATGCGGGGGTCACTCAGGACGAGGGGTTGGCTGGCCATGATCAAGCCTCCTGTTGCCACTTGCGGTCAGTGAAAAAGCGATAAATGTGGAAGCAGATCACCAGCACGGCGATCGTGACGCCGATCGGGTGATGGGTCACCAGCGCCATCAGACGGTCACCGGCGGAATACTGCTCCAGCATGTTGCCGATGAAGCCGACCTGCCAGATCACTGACACGGCGGCTGAAACCAGCGAGAAAATTGCCATCAAGAGGGTGATGAGCCCGGCAATACGCTGCAACGGGCTGCGCTTATGCTTGGCGGCCCGGCGTTCCTGGCGGGCTTCGGCCCGGTCGCGGGCCTCCAGTTCCTTGTCGAAGGCCTCGCCACGGGCAATCGCCTCGCGTCGGGCTTTCTCGTCCACTTCCAGGAAATCGGGCTGGGCGCGCTTGTTCTTGGGCACGCTGGAAACCGGCGTAACATTTGAAGCCGCGCGGCGCCAGAGCACGAAGACGGTGATGGCCAGCCATATGCCGGCGGCCGCGCAGGTGATGTTGAAGAGAAGGTCGATCCACGGCCAGGCTTCGGCGGGGATCTGATCGATGGCGTTGTCCATGGGCCTCGCTCCTTTGTCGGTTGGGCTTACCGACGAAGGCGCGAGATCCCGGAGAAAGGGGTCAGATTATTTCAAAACTTTTTTGCCTGTGGGCTCAGGCGGTCTTTTTAGCGCTTGTCTCCAAGGCTTCGCCCGCCTCTTCCAGGTCTGGCAATTGGGCCGGCTGTATAACCCGTGAGGGGCGCCCGAGCAGGTAGCCCTGCATCTCATCAAATCCTTCCTGGGCCAGGATAAGCAGTTGGCTATGGGTTTCCACGCCTTCTGCCAGGACTGGAATGGCAAGGTTCTTTCCGAGTGCCAGCACCGAGCGGACCATGGCCTTGGCCGTATGGCTGGTCTCGATTTCGTGCATGAAAAAGCGATCAAGCTTGATCTTGTCGAAGGGAAAGGAGCGCAGAACCTCAAGTGAGGAATATCCGGTCCCGAAATCGTCCAGGGCGACACCGACACCCAGAGCCTTGATCTGTCGAAGCACATGCATGGAACGCTCGCGGTCTTCGAAAATTGCCGTTTCCGTCAGCTCGATTTCCAGACGCGATGCCGGCAACCCGGTTTCCATCAGGGTTTCATGGATCATGCGCGGCAACTCCACCTGCATGAGCTGGACCGCCGAGATATTCACAGCCACACGCAAGGGGGTGTCCCATCTGACGGCTTCCTCACAGGCCGTGCGCAAAACCCACTCACCCAGTTCGATGATCATGCCGTTCTCTTCGGCAATCGGAATGAAGACGTCTGGTGAGATGCGTCCAAGCTGGGGATGGGTCCAGCGCAACAAGGCCTCATATCCACGCACCTCACCACTCTGAATGGAGGTTTGTACCTGGTAGTGCAGCTCGAGTTCACCGTTCTGTAGGGCCATGCGTAATGCGCTCGAGAGTTCGCGGCGCTTGCGAACGGCCTCATCCATGGTGGCGTCATAATAACAGATTGTTTGTGAGGCACTCGACTTTGCGCGGTACATGGCGAGGTCGGCATTGTTGCTCAGCTCATGCGCGGTTGTGCCATCCGATGGGTAGCAAGCCACGCCGATCGAGGCGCCGAGTCTCAGATCATAGCTGCAATGATGGACTGCTGCTGTGGTCGCGGCTTCAATCCGTGCCAGGAAGTCCTCAAGTTCGCCGCGGGTCTCGAAAGGCTTGATCGCCGCGAACTCATCACCGCCAAGTCGGACGCGATCCGTTCGGCGATGGTTTTCAGGACGAGGTCACCCGCCGAATGGCCGTGAGCATCATTGATGTCCTTGAACCGGTCCATGTCGAGCCCGATCACGGCAAACTGGAGCGTGGGATGACGCTCGCAAAGCTCCAGCTTGTGTTGAAGCCTTTCCAGATAGGCTGTGCGGTTCGGAATACCGGTCAGTTCATCGGTTGTCGCCATTTTGAGGAGTTGGTTGTAATTCTCTGTCCGCGTGCGGGTATCGATGAGATAGCTGACCAGTCCTGTGACGATCACGAGAAGGCCGCCAAGAGCAGTTGCCATGGCCATGGCCTGGAAGGTTTCCGGTGACATGGAGGTCTCGCTGAGACGCAGCGGAATGATCCGAATCGCTGTCATGCCGGTGAAGTGCAGCCCAATCACGGCACCGCTGAACAGGGCAATGCCAATCAGGTTTAGCTTTGAATTTAGATGGCGCGCCGTGCTGCGAAAGGCCAGGGCGCCAAATATGACCGCCAAGAGAACAGATGCAATGATGTATCCTGTGCGCCATTCCACGATACCGTCCACGCGGTACGCGGTCATGCCGACATAATGGAGTGTGGAGATGGAAACGCCGATCAGACCACCGGTCGCGATTGGCGCCCATTTTTGCTGCGATCCTGTGCCAAAATAAATGATTGGCACCATGGCGACCATCGGCCCGATCAGAGACCACATGGTAAGCGTCAGATCAAAGGCAACAGGCACGCTTGCCTGGTAGGCCAGCATGGCGATGAAGTGCGTGCTCCAGACCGCGCACCCCAGGGCGATGCTGGTCAGAAGGCTCCAGCCAATCCGTGCGGGACCTTTCGTGACGTGGCAACGGCTCAATAAGTGGATTACCGCAACAGCACCCAGGATGCAGACCGTTCCTGCTAGCGCTACCAATCTGAGGTCATGATCCAGAGCGATGCAGGAGATAACTTCAATCATGACCCAACTCGGTTTTTGCTGTTTTCTATACGCAAGTGCGAGCTGTATATGAGGTCTGCTTAATAAGTCCTTGTAATAGCTGTAATTTTATCTGTGGTTGTATTGCGCCCGGTTTCGCCTGAACAAATGGGGCGCGGGTGTTAAGATTATGTCTGTTTGGTCCTTTCGATATAGGTCTCGACATTCTCCTCCAGCACGGCCAGCGGCACCGGACCATTTTCCAGGATGACATCGTGAAAGTCGCGAATATCGAAGGCTTCGCCCAGTTGCGCGCGGGCATGTTCGCGTAGCTGAAGGATCTTGTTCATGCCGATCTTGTAGGCCGTGGCCTGACCCGGCATCACGATATAGCGGTCGATCGCCTTGCGTGCATCGCCCTCGGGATTGGGCGTGTTTTCGAGCAGCCACTGGGTGGCTTCCTCGCGTGTCCACTGCTTGTCGTGCAGCCCAGTATCGACCACCAGGCGCGCGGCGCGCCAGAGCTCCATGGCGAGGCGGCCGAAGTCGGAATAGGGGTCTTCGTAAAAACCCATCTCCTTCGGGAAATACTCAGAATAAAGCCCCCAGCCCTCGGAATAGGCGGTCACGCCGGAAAAGCGCCGGAAGCTCGGCACGCCGTCCAGCTCCTGCTGGATGGCGATCTGCATATGGTGGCCGGGAATGCCCTCATGATAGGCGAGCGCAGCCATCTGATAGGTCGGCATGTCCTCCATGCGGTAGAGATTGGCGTAATAGGTGCCGGGCCGCGAACCATCCGCAGAAGGGCGCTGATAGAAGGCCTTGCCGGCCGATTGTTCGCGGAAGGGCTCGACGGCCTTCACGATCATGTCGGCCTTGGGAAAGCGGTTGAACACCTCTGGCAGACGGGGCTTCATTTCCTCGATCAAAGCCTCGGCTTCGGAGATATATTGCGCTTTGCCCTCTTCGGTATTGGGGTAGTAGAATTGCTCGTCCGTGCGCATGAATTCGAAGAAGTCCTGCAGCGTGCCGTCGAACTCCACCGCTTCCATGATGGCGCGCATCTCATTGTGGATACGTTCAGTTTCTGCCAGGCCGAGATCATGGATCTCACTGGCTGTCATGTCGGTTGTGGTGCGCGCTTTCAGCCGGGTTTCGTAATAGGCCGCGCCATCTGGCAGTTTCCAGACGCCATCTTCATCCGTTGCCGTTTCGGCCTGAGCCGTCATCATCGCAACCAGGTTTTCATAGGCCGGTCCGGCGCTGTCGAGCAGGGCCTCGACCGCATCGGCCTTCAGGGACGCGGCAGTCGGTCCATCAACTTCGCCACTGGTGACCAGTGCATCCACCTTGCCTTCGAAGTCCTCATAAAGCGGTGAGAGGGTCGCCCGGCTCTGGGAGAAGGGAAAGCCGGTGATGACGTTTTCCGCGTCAGAAATCACATAGTCATAGACAAAGCGTGGCGGCTGTATGCCCAGGCGCGCTGACTCCTCGCTATTGGCCACATGTTCGCCGAGATAATCCTCAATCCCGTAAAGGCGTTCCACATAAGCGTCTGCATCTTCCTTCGTGGCGATACGGTGCTGGTTAATCAGGAAGGCGGGGATGGAGCTTTGCACGCCGAACATCTGGTTGAAGGTGTAGCCGTGATAGCGATATGGCCAGTCGGCTTCAGCCCGTTCCAGCTGATACTCGGCGATGCGCCAGGACAGCTGCGCTTGAGCGTCCAGCGCATCATAGTCGAACTGGTCTTTCATTTCGGCCACGGCATCGCGCTGATGCTGCAATTCGGCTTCCGCTGTGGCCATGGAGGGGTCATCCCAGGCGCCATAGCTTTCGCCCTTCATGCCCAGATAGGTCTGGGTCATCGGACTGCGGGCGACCGCTTCGTCCCATTTCTCCTCAAAAAAGGCATTGATCGCCTCGGTCTGGGAGACCGCGTCCATGGCGGGCGTTTCAGGTGCACTGAGCGCTTCTGCTTCCGAGACCGGCGAGGCTGGTGGCTCGCTTCCGCAGGCGGCAAGCACGAGCAGGGCAGCGAAAAAAGTAGAGGTCTGGCGCATCGGGGACTTCACCTTATTGTTGCGAAAAGCAGCTTTGCGGGCTCATTCTTAATGGTTTTTCGCGTTTGGTTAACCATTGGCTGCCAACGAGACGTTATGATGGTGGAACATCTGCCCAATTGCTGTGCGTGAACACAAGCAGATGCGGCAGCCGCGAATCGTCGCAAACTGGCGTATGGGCAGGAGTAGGACAGGTCTATGGAAACGCAAAATCCCATATCCCCCGCCACGCAGGCCGATGAGACCGTGGATGCAGCCGAGCCCGCGCGCCGGCCGAAAATGGATGTGCTCCAACTTTTCTTCTGGGCGAGCCTTCTTGTGGCGGTTGCCGCGGCCAGTGTGGCGATTGCCTGGCCCGAAGCGGTTGGCGCCACTGGGCCGATCCTGCTGATCGCCATGGCTGCGGGCGGCATGGTTTTCCTGCTTTGGGTGTTGCGCGGGGCTGGCCAGCGGCTGGGCCTCTTTCCTGATCGCGGCTCTGCCGCCGAGGCGACCACGCCCCAGCGTCCTCGCTTTCAATGGATCGAAGCGCTGGATGAAGCCGTTCTGGTCACTGAGCGCTCTGGCGCGCCGATCGCGGCCAATGCTTCTTACAAGGATCTTAGCGAGATTGCCCTGTCCGCACCCGGCTCTGGCAGTGAGGCTGAGCCTGTTGATCGTTTGTTTGGCGCTTCGCACGGGGTTTCTGCCCCAATCTTCCGTTTGTCGCGCGCCGCGCGGGCTGGCGAGAGCCGCCGTGAGGTCCTGCCGCCAATCACGCTGGGGCGTGATGGTGTGCCGGCGCAATTCGAGGTTGGCGTTTCTCCGCTTACCAAGGGACGTGCGCTCTGGCGCCTGCGCCGTATTGCCGGCAGCGAGGAAGCCACCGGCGCGGCCGATCTACGCGCGCTATATGTGGAAGACGCGCCCATGGGCTTCTTCGCAGCGCGCCCGGATGGCACGCTGACCTATGCCAATGCCTGGCTGCGCGAACTGCTCGGCCTGGCGGAAGACGCCAAGGATGTGCGCATCGATGACATTATGCGCCCGGAATTCGTGAAACTGCTCTCGCGTGACAAGAAAACCGGCCAGCCAGGCCGGGCTGACATCATGGTGCGCGGGCGCGATGGGGTCGAAGTGCCGGTGCAGGCGATCACCACCTGGTCAGGCAAGGGCGCCTCGGCGCACGGGCGCACGGTGCTGATGCCGAATGCGCAGACCTATGCCGGCTCCGATCGGGTAAGCTTCCAAACAGCCTCGCGTCCGCCGCGCACGGATGGCGACCCGATGTTTGACGATGCGCCCTTCGGCGCGGTGCGCCTGGAAGGCGGTTCGGTTGAAAGCGCGGTGATCCTGGATTCCAACCGCGCCCTGATGACGCTCACCGATGGCAAGGCACAGCCGGGCACACGCTTTGCCGACATGTTTGTTGGCGATGAAGGGCAGGAAGCGCTGGCTTCGAAGCTTTTGGAGGCCATTGACAAGCCAATGCCGCTGAAGCTCGCCGGCAATGAAATACGCCATGTCAGCGTGTTCGTTACGCTGGATGTCCAAGGCCGGCCCTCGGTCGCCTATGTCATCGACATGACCGAGCAGAAGGCGCTGGAGCTGCGCCTGGCGCAGGGCGAGAAGATGCAGGCCATCGGCCAGCTCGCCGGCGGCGTGGCGCATGATTTCAACAATGTGCTGACCGGGATTATGCTGAACACCGACACGCTGGTGACACGCCATCCGGTTGGCGATCCGAGCTTTGAGAATCTCAAATCCATCCATGAATTTGCCGTGCGTGCGCGCGATCTGGTGCGCATGCTGCTGGCCTATGCCCGCCAGCAGACCTTCAAGTCTGAAGTGCTGAATGTCACCGACTTCCTGGGTGAATTCTCCATCCTGCTCGGCCAGATCCTTGACGAGCGGGTGACGCTGGATGTCAGGCATGGCCGCGACCTGCCGCATATCCGCGCCGACAAGAACCAGATCGAGACCGCGATCATCAATCTGGCGGCCAATGCGCGCGATGCCATGCTAACCGATGGTTCCGGCGGTACGCTGTCGATCCGTACCTCGCGGGCAACCGGCGCGGACGCCCACGCACTCGGCTTCCACTATGTCGAGAATGGCGATTATCTTCTGATCGAGGTGCAGGACACTGGCTGCGGCATGCCGGCCGAAGTGATGGACAAGATCTTCCAGCCCTTCTTCACCACCAAGGAAGTGGGTGTCGGCACGGGCCTTGGTCTCTCGACCGTCTACGGCATTATCAAACAGTCCGGTGGTTTCATCTGCCCGAAATCCGAGATCGGCAAAGGCACCACCTTCTATCTCTATCTTCCGGCACTGCGCGCGGATGAAGTGCCTGAGCCGGTCGAAGAAAGCCTGGAAGCCTCGGCTGCTGCCTTGCGGCCGGTCGACATGTCCGGGCGCGGCCGTATTCTGCTGGTTGAGGATGAGGACGGCGTGCGCGGGATTGCGGCGCAGCTCCTGGAATCGCGTGGCTATGAGGTCGAACAAGCCTGCGATGGCGAGGAAGCCCTGGAGATGCTGGAAGAACAGCCTTGCAGCTTTGACCTGATCATCTCCGATGTGGTGATGCCCGGCATTGATGGCCCGACTTTGATGCGCGAGGCGCGCGATTATCTCGGCGATGCGCGCATCATCTTTATCTCCGGCTATGCAGAGCGCGATGTCGCCAAGCAACTGGACGAGGATCGTCAGGTCTCTTTCCTGCCCAAGCCGTTCACTGTGAAAACGCTTGCCGAGCGGGTGAAGAAGGAACTTGGTGTCCGCAAGGACAAGTCTTCTCAGGAAGCGGCCTGATCTCTCCGGTCTCTGGCTTGTATAGCGCGGCAACAGGCAGGATGGTGTCGGGATGAATATCCTGCTCATCAAGGGCCACCAGCCCTATCCAACCTCGCCTGGCACGCTCAACAAAAGTCTTGTCGAACAGGCTGCTGCGTATTTTCGTCAAGCCGGGTTTGGCTTGCGCCAGAGCGACGTCACCGCTGACTGGGACAATGATACGGAAATCGACCACCATCTGTGGGCCGATGCCGTCGTGTTCCAGTTTCCGCTCAACTCCATGGGGCTGCCCTGGAGGCTCAAGAAATATCTCGATGATGTCTACACCGCCGGCATGGATGGCCGCATGGCCAGGGGCGATGGACGCACGCGAAGTGACCCCTCGCGCCAATATGGCTCTGGCGGTGCACTGGTCGAGACGCGCTACATGCTGTCGGTCACTCTCAACGCCCCGGTCTCGGCCTTCGGTGACCCTGACCAGACCTTCTTCGCCGGACGCACCCTGGATGACCTTTTGACGCCCGTGCATCTGAATTTCAAATTCTTCGGCATGCAGGCCCTACCGACATTTGCCATGCATGATGTGAAGAAGGCGCCCACCATTACCGAAGACCTGGCACGGTTCGAGGCTCATTTGAAAACTGTGTTTCCTGCAGGCTGATCCATTAGTTTAAGGGATGTCAACGCGCTTGTGGGGTGTTGAGCAGGGTGTTCAGGTCCATCGCGTCGCTGCACCGCGTCGAGACGCGTTTCATGATGGAGTGGGTTTCACGCAGCCACGATACCGAGGTGTCAGTTTCGCTGTAGACCCGGTTGCGGCCTGCTTGTTTGGAGAGATATAGCGCGGCATCAGCGCGAGCCAGAAGGCTCGATGGGGATTCTCCAGGCAGTCGCAGGGCAACCCCAAAACTGGCCGTACAGCGAACAATGTCATCGCCAGCCATGACATTCAGATTCTCGATTTCAGCGCGCAACTCTTCGGCCAGGGCTGTTGCTTGCTTCAAGGTGAGCCCACGCCCGAGAAAGACAAATTCCTCACCACCAAACCGCGCGCTGAAGCGTTCATGATTGGTGAGTTGGCCGAACATGCGACCGACCCGGGCGATCACCTCATCGCCCTTGGCATGGCCGAACGTGTCATTCACCGCCTTGAAATGATCGATATCGCCAATGATCGCACAAACTGGGGCCGCTCCCGCGCGGTCGATCATCTCTTCAACCCGCAAGTCGAAACCACGGCGGTTCAGCAAGCTGGTCAGTGGGTCCGTCATGGAATGGTTCTGCAACTCCTCGAACACATCTTTGCTGATCATGATCAGCAGGCCCATGGCCGTTACCACCGCGCCGGTGGCGACAAAGAAGTGCAGGGTGAGAACAAAGAGTTCTTCGCTGTGATTGGCATTGGTCGGCGCGCCATCAACCATCTGGGTCAGCACAATCGGACGCACAAAGCACAAGGTGCAATTGGCCAGGTGGATCAGGAACATCGCCGTGTCCACGATACGGTTCAGATTGCCCCGGAACGCCAGAAGGCCGGCTGAAAACAGGATTGCGCAGCCAAAATTCGCACTGAAGGACCGCATCCAGTAGAACTCGACATGCAACAGCCAAGCATACAGCGCGACATGGATGATCAGAATGGCAAACATCATGCGCCAGGGTGCGCACTTGCGATAATAGATCCACAACCCGCTGGAAAACACGATGGCAGTGGCCGCATAGAGTGCGGTGACCATCGTGCGCATGCTGATCAGGGCGCTCTCACTTAGAAAAATATCGGAAATGAAAGCCAATGCACCAACGAGATAGGAGATGGCAAACATGAAGGCAGCCCGGTTCGGCCTCAGCATGTGTATGCTGAAAAAACCGACCGCGAAGATCGTAAAGACCAACGGACTTAGAAGTTGAAAGTCGACGTCCAATCCTGGCTCCTGCCCCCAAAGCACTCAAACCTCAAGCCAGTCATCTAGCGCAAATAGGATAGGGCTTTGTGATACATGGCCTGCAGAATCCACGTGCTTCCTTTACCTTCATGAAAGGTCTCGCGACGGATGCCTCTTACCCTATGGTCAGGCTTGCCCAATGCGGCTTGGCCCGGCACTGTCGCGCCAAAAGCATGTGCAGCATGGGAGGCACGCCATGAAGACCAAGATCACCGAAATGTTCGGTATTCAGCATCCAATTATCCAGGGTGGCATGCACTATGTCGGCTTTGCCGAGATGGCCGCAGCTGTGTCCAATGCCGGCGGGCTCGGCATCATCACGGCGCTCACGCAGAAGACCCCGGCCGATCTCGCCAATGAGATCGCGCGCTGCAAGGACATGACTGACAAGCCTTTCGGCGTGAACATCACCTTCCTGCCGAGCCTCACTCCGCCAGACTATCCCGCAATTGTGAAGGCGGTGATCGAGGGTGGGGTGAAAGTGGTGGAAACCGCCGGGCGCAACCCGGAACAGGTGCTGCCCGCGCTCAAGGATGCTGGCATCAAGGTGATCCACAAATGCACCTCGGTGCGCCATTCACTGAAGGCTCAAGCGATCGGTTGCGACGCTGTTAGCGTGGATGGTTTCGAGTGCGGCGGGCATCCGGGCGAGGATGATGTGCCGAATTTCATCCTTTTGCCACGCGCGGCCGATGAGCTGGAAATTCCGTTCGTCAGCTCTGGTGGTATGGCCGATGGCCGTTCACTGGTCGCGGCAATCGCCATGGGCGCGGAGGGCATGAATATGGGCACCCGCTTCATCGCCACCAAGGAAGCGCCGGTCCATGAGAATGTGAAACAGGCCATTGTCGCGGCCAGCGAGCTGGATACACGCCTCGTCATGCGCCCGCTGCGCAACACCGAGCGGGTGATGAACAATGCCGGGGTGGAACGGCTTCTGGAGAAGGAAGCCGCGCTGGGCGACAAGCTGACCATCCAGGACATCCTGCCCGAGGTGGCCGGTGTCTATCCTAAAATCATGCAGGAAGGTTACATGGATGCCGGCGCCTGGAGTTGTGGCATGGTCGCCGGCTTGATCTATGACGTTCCGACCTGCAAGGAGCTCATCGATCGCATCATGACGCAGGCGGAGGAAATTATCTCCGCGCGCATGATGGGAATGCTTGATGCGAAAGTGTCTGTCTAACTGGCGACAACTGCGATCAAAGCGATCAGTGTAAGGACAAGTCCGCCGAGCAGCAGTGAGTTCATGAGAGTGTGGCGCGCCATAGGACGCGTTTCACCTTGACGAATATCATCTGCCTTGGCGGGCTGAGACTTATGGGCAAACTTTTCTTCGGGATATGATGTAAGACGCATAATAGAGATCTGATAAATCAGGCTATTTTATCAAGGTGCGCCCACAGGATTTGCAAGATCTTCCCGCGCTTGTCGTGCGTGGTGGAAGGCTTTCCTGAATTTTCGAGACGTGAGGCAGAACTGTGCAAACTCATCCCTCCGGTATGGGGGATGAGTTGCCCCTTGGCTGCTGAGGGCATTCAGTCCAAGGATGCACGCAGATTGACTGCGGTTTGCGCCGCCTCATAGGCATTCGGATTGTCCAGCGGTTTCAGGCCGGAATGGATCAGAATCTCCATGGAATGGTCGTACACGGTTGAAGTTTCCTCAACCTGGTCCACGCCGCCATAGGTCGTCACGGGGCGAACCGTGGACGTACAGCCCAGGAGGCCGCAATCGCGCACGATCCGGGATTCGGTCTCAAAGCCGCGATCTTCGAAACGCGTGCGTGTCTCGGTGTCCTCATTCGTGCTGGCGCTGGTGATTTCAAACCAGTCTCCGCCATTTTCGAGAGTCAGCTCGGCGGCCCGCAAGAGGGCGCGGTCGCGCACATCCTGGGCGCTGTCATTCAGATCGCCCGTATAGCTGACGCGATATCGATTGGCTTCGATCTGCTGAGAGCTGTAACCCTCACCACCGGAACTGCGCGCCGGGCCATAGTCGGGGCCAGTTGCACAAGCCGCCGCCGTCAGGACGCAGGCTGCGAGAATGCCGGTTCTGGTCTGGAACAGATTCATGATCAGTCCTCCTTGCTATGGGCGCGGAGACAACACACCAAATCAGGCGGCAGCGTGGCCGGGGCGCGGCCATTGAATGCCGGGGTTAATGGCTGTGAAATCCTATTCCCCAGTGAGGGCGGCGCGGAACTCCTCGACCGGGAATTGCGGCATGGAGCAGAGCGAGGTGGCATAGCCGCTGCCATCATGCTGGCGATAGGCCAGGATCAGCACCGCCTCGCCGCGCGGGAAGCTGACCCCGCAAGTGGCGCTATGGTTCCCGTTGACATGCCGGATGGGCACATTGCGCCCAGGCGCGCCTTTCAGCGCCTCATCCACCTGAAAGGTGGTGATGTCTTCAATCATCCTCGGTGCCGGGCGCCCCGTGGCCCAGTCACTGACCTGTTTCCACCAACCACGCGGATCGCCTACTGGCCCGGAATCGATCACCCGTCCAATAAAGACAATATCGGCGGTCTCGGCCTGTGCGGCGGCGCTTTCGGCCCGCATGCAGCTGCAGGCGAGGGCGGGCAGGGCGGCGAGCAACAGTGCGAGCGCGCCAAGCAGGGCGGATTTGAGAAGATATGACATGGCCGCAATCTATCCCGCCTGATCGCGGCCAGAATTGGGCGGGACCTCTATTTCCGGAAAGGCAGCGATACGATCCGCCACAGCGTCCAGACCGGCAGGACCACGCCCGCGCCATAAAGGGCCGGCTGCCAAAAATTCTTCACCGCCCAGACTGTGCCGGCCCAGAGCTGGCGCGCCGCGTCTGCCGTGGCATTGGCGAGATTTTCCTGCGTTGCGCGCTGGGTTTCTTCCACCAGCATCAAGACAGACCCGATCAGGATGCAGACAATGAGCAGCTTGATCACGCCCCAGATAGAGACACCGAAAATCCGCCACAGCAGAGGGCGTTTTGCTGGTTTTTCCTTGCCGCGCCTTGCTGGGCCAGGGTCGATCTCAAGATCCGGTATCTTCCGCTTCGCTTGCGGTGCGGTTGGCGGCGGTGGATCCGGGCGGGCGACAGGCGCCGGTGCGGGCGCCTGCTGTGTCGGTTCTAATGCGGTCTGGGGCACTGTACTTGCCTTGTCTGGAGCGGGATCTTCATCAGACATAAGACCAGACCCCGCCCAGACGACGCAAATTACTGTGCAGCCACTTTCTGCACCATTGTGGTGTGCGGATAGGGGATCGAGATACCCTGAGCATCAAAGGCCTCCTTGGCCTGTTTGGTCAGGTCGAATTTCACATCCCAGTAATCTGCCGCTTCGACCCAGCTGCGTGTGGTGATGTCCACCGAGCTATTGCCGAGATTGGTGAGACGAATGAAGGGCTCCGGCGTGCTCTTGATCCGGGTGTCGGCCTCGATCAGGCCCTTGAGGATGGTGATCGCCTTGTCGGCATCATCGTCATAATCAATGCCGAAAGTGATATCGACGCGGCGCGTGGTGTAGCCGGAATAATTCTTGATCACGCCATCAATGGCCTGGCTGTTGGGCACCATGATCTTCACATTATCGACGGTGGCGAGCACGGTCTGGAAGAGGTTGATATCCTTCACCGTGCCGGCCACGCCTGCCGCCTCGATATAATCGCCCAGCTTGTAGGGGCGGAAGAAGATGATCATCACGCCGGATGCAATATTGCCCAGCGCGCCTTGCATCGACAGGCCAATGGCCAGCGTCAGCGCGCCGAGAATGGCGACAAAGCTGGTCGCCTGAACACCGAACACCTGCAGCGCGGCGATGAACACAGCGGCAGTGATCGCCCAGCGCACGATAGAGGCGAAGAAATTGCCCAGCGTGTCGTCAATCGATTCATATTTCAGAGCTTGGCTACGCACCATGCCGGCAAGCCATCCCGCCACGCGCAGGCCGACCAGGATCAGTACAAGCGCGCCCAGCGCCTTGAAGCCCCAGCCGAGCAGGGCGGGCTGATACCTTTCCCACATCGCGACAGGATCGAGAATATTCACGGCCTCGGCAGAGCCGGGCGCAGTGGTGGCGGCAAGTAAGATCTCGTGCATGGTTTGGCTCCGTTGGGTTGCTGGTGCCTTTGTAGTGCGAGGCGATAACGCTTTCTTGTCAGGAGACGGGATCGTCTTCCAGTTGCGGTGATGCCTTGCGGACATCGATCTCGGCATAGGGGCGGGTATACTCGACCTGCTGGGGCAACGGAATGGTGATGCCCGCGGCCTCGAAAGCGGTCTTGACCGCCATGATGCAGTCAGAGCGGAAATCCAGTACCTCCTGGCGTCCTACCCAGGGGCGCACGCGCAGGGTGACGGAATTTGCCGTCATCTCATGCACACCGACCCAGACATCCTGGCTGCGCCGGCAACGCGGCAGCGCGGCGATCGTCTCGCGCAAAACCACCAGGGCGCGCTCCAGATCGTCTTCATAGGAGACATCAAAAAACAGATTCAGCCGTCGTTCGGAATAGCGCGAATAATTCGTAATGGCTTCTGACCAGGCTTTGTCATTGGGAATGACGACAGCGCGATTGTCGACCGGAATGATCGTGGTGTGAAAGGGCGTGATATCGGCGACCTCGCCCTCTGCATTGGCAATCAGCACCCAGTCGCCGATCCGGAAAGGCCGGAACACGGCCAGTAGAACGCCAGCTGCCACAGCGCGCAGCGTGTCCTGAAGGGCGAGCGCGATGGCCAAACCCGCCGCGCCGACCACGGCAATCAGTGTTCCCGGTTGGAAGCCGACCATCTGCAGCGCGAAGATGGCTGAGAGCGCGATTACAACATAACGCCCCAGGGAGGCGGCGAAGTGGAACAGGGTCTCGTCCGTGTTCTGGTTGCGCCGCGCGCGTTCGCCAAAGCTGCGGATTGAAACTGATAACCAACGCGCCAGGGCGATGCCCGCGCCCAGGATCAGGAATGCGCCGACCATGCCGACCGCATTGCGCTCCAGGAATGGTCCGATATCCAGGCCGATAATCGACAGGATCAGCGGAATACCCAGCAGCAGGACGAAGAACTGGATCAGCGAACCGCCAAGATCCCAGGCCGAGCCTTCAAACACTTCCTCCTTGCCCATGCGCAGACGCCCGATCGTCTTGATCGCGCGCTTGGCCAGCCAGGAAGCCAGCCATAGCCCGCCGCCGACCAGGGTGACATCGACAAGCGCGGCAAGCGCTGGCCATGCAGCTTGCAGCCAGGCTGGCGCGGTTTCCGAGAGGGTGACGAATCGGGCGATCATGTTGGCAGAGCTTTGGCCCCGGACGCGCCGAATCGCAAGCGTCTCCGGATCAGCCAGAGGCTGAAAATCCCAACAATAACAGCCGGTGCGTTGAGCCCGGCCTGCCACCAGAGATTGGCGACAATCCCCGCAAGCCCCCAGAGCAGGGCCAAGATGAGATAGGGGCTGCGCGTCACCCTGTGAAAACACAGCCAGACCAGGCCGGCAAACAGGATGAGCGTGAGGAGGAGCATCTGCCAGGGCGCATCTGTCTGCCCCAGGCCGAACATGGCTCGCAGCGCGGCCATCAATCCCAGCGTGACGGTCAGCGCCAGCCAGCCGCAGATCAGGCCGGTGGTGAGATCAGCCACCCATTTGCCCGGACTGCCGCCCATGCCGCGCATCTGGTCAAACCGCTGACAGGCGAGGGCGGCGGCCAGCCCGGTGCCCGTCAAAACCGGCAATGCGGCAAGGCTTGTTATATTGCTGGCTTGTAGCCCCAGGGTAAAAATGCATCCCACGCCAACCACTGCGAGTGGGGTGGCAAGACGTAGGGTGACATGGACCTCCTCGCGCCAGGCCCAGATGGCAAAGCCAGTGTAGCCGGCGAAAATTACAACCCAGACCGGCACGAAAAACTCAGCGGGCGGCAGTTCCGGTGGGCGTTGGGCGCCGTCAATGGAGGCCGTGTCCGGCAGGCCCGGCAGGTCGTGCAGAAACAGCGCCAAAGCCATTTGAATCAGTGCGATAGGCACAAGTGCGCGCCGCGCCAACAGGCTATGGCTGTGTTCGGAAACTGTTTGCATCTCAGTGCGCTCCCCGCCCTTTCAATTGTTGCGCGTGAGCGCTATATCAAACTCATTGTTAGGATAATCCCCGCCGAATTACCCTGACCGCCCGGTACGCAAGTGCCGGGCGGCGGCGTATCTGGAGGCGGGACGAGGAGGCGTAAATGGCCGAAATTCTCATGCCCAAGGCCACCGCCGTCTGGCTGATCGACAACACCACGCTGTCGTTCGACCAGATTGCGAAATTCTGCAACCTGCATCACCTGGAAGTGAAAGGCATCGCTGATGGCGACGTTGCGGAAAACATGCGCGGGGTCGACCCGATCGCTGGCGGCGTGCTGACGCGCGAGGAAATCCGCAAGGGCGAGGATGACCCGGAATACCATCTGCGCGTGCAGAAATCCCGGATCGACCATATCCCCCAGCCCAAGCGGAAAGGTGCGCGTTATACGCCGGTGACCCGCCGGGCCGACAAGCCGAACGCGATTGCCTGGTTCATCCGCAATCACCCGGAAGTGACCGATCCGCAGATTTCCAAGCTGATCGGCACCACAAAGTCGACCATCACCAAGGTGCGCGACCGGACCCACCATGACACCGCCAATATCAAACCGGTCGATCCGGTGACGCTTGGCCTGTGCAGCCAGATCGAGCTTGATGAAGTGATTGCCAAGGCCGCAGACAAGCGCCGCAAGATGGATGCGGAAAAGGCGGCTCTGGAAGACGGCCCAGGCCTGAAGCCGGCCGAGCCGGTAGATGAGACGCCCGAAGAGGATGCACCTTCCGGCGAACTTTCTGCCGAAGATGTGTTTCGCGACTTTACCGGCTAACCTCTTTGCGCCTCGCGGCTTGACCCGCCGCGCGGTGCACCTCACCTAATGTGTTGATGTTTTTTCCGTGCCGGAGATGCCCCCATGCGCCTCGATGACGAGACCGATGCCACGCCACAAAGCGAGCCGAATGCCTTTCTTGAAGAGGCCCTGTTCAAGGCGCGCACCATCCTGCTGACCGGCGGGATTGATGACAAACAGGCCCGCCGAGTGTGCGAGCGCCTCCTTGCCTTGTCGGCGGAAAGTACTGAGCCGATCCTGCTTGTCCTCTCTTCGCCGGGGGGGCATGTGGAAAGTGGCGACATGATCCATGACATGATCAAGTTCGTTGGTGCACCAGTGAAAATCCTGGGTACTGGCTGGTGCGCCAGCGCCGGCGCGCTGATTTACTCTGCGGCGCAAAAGGAAAATCGCTACGCCCTGCCAAATACGCGCTTCCTCTTGCATGAACCGCGCGGTGGCGTTGGCGGACAGGCCACGGATGTCGAGATCCAGGCCCGTGAGATCATCAAGATGCGCGAGCGTCTGAACAAGATTTTCGCAGCTGCCACGGGTCAGTCTCTTGAGAAAATCAAGGAAGACACAGATCGTGATTTCTGGATGAGTGCTCAAGAAGCCGTTGAGTACGGATTGGTCGGAAAGATCGTTAGCCACAAGAGTGAGATCGTCTGAGAGCGCTTGTGAGTGGCCGTTTAGCCATGGTTAAGCTCTCTTGGTCAGTGTCGTGCCGAATAGGGGTTCGACACTCATGCCTATCCGTATTGAAGCACTGATCGCAGATGAGGCGCCGCTGCGTCCGGACATGCGTGCCGGGACGCTGTTGGAGCGTTTTCTGAGTGAGCCCGATTGCGTCGGCCTGCCGGTTGTTTTTGAGCGCACGCTGGTCGGCTTGGTCCAGCGCAGCACACTGTTTGATTTGGCCGTGCGGATCGGGCGACCGGCCCTGGACGACATGGCGCTGACGCGAATTCTGGATAGCGCTCCGGAAATTGTGGCCTCCGGTACCCCGCTGGGACTGGCTGCACGCAACATTGCCGAGCAGGGCGGGAAAGGCTTCCGGCAAGGCGTCGTGGTGACCCATGGCGGGGCGTATTACGGTTTCGTGCCTGCAGCGACTCTGGCCCGTGAGCTTGCCAGTGAAAATACCCGCCGCGCCCACAAACTACAGCTTGCCGCGCGCAAGATTGAGGCGATGCGCGGCGCCGAGGCGCGCGCGACCAAGGCCGGCCATGAGGCGCTCGCCCGGCTTGGTCATGAAGTGCGCACGCCGCTGACGGCTCTGCTGGGCCATGCCGAGCGCCTCTTGCGGGCAGGGTTGCCAGTTCACTTGCGTCAGAATGCTGAGGTTTTGGTGCGCGCCAGCGAATCGCTTGCTGATCTCGTCACCCGTTCGGTAGAGGCCGGCCAGGCCGGTGCGGGCGCGCTGCGAATTGAGGAAGCGCCGATCAGTCTGCGCAGCCTCATGCAGGATCTCGATGCCATGTGGCGTGCTCCGGCAGAGGCCAGGGGACTGGAATTTGAAACTGTGCTGCCGCCGCGCCTTGCCGTCGACCGTGTCCTGGCCGATGGGCAGCGTTTGCGTCAAATTCTCTGTAATCTCCTGTCCAATGCCGTGAAGTATACACAACGGGGCGGCGTCAGCCTGTCCATGAGCATCACCGAGCGCGAAGAGGGTCAATTCGCGCTTGGTTTCTCCGTCAGCGATACAGGGCCTGGCATTGCGGCCGAGGAGGTTGGCCGCCTGTTCCAGCCCTTTGAGCGCCTTTCAAGCATGGGAGCGGAAAGCGGTACGGGCCTGGGGCTCAATATTGCGCGCGGTCTGGCAGAGGCCATGGGCGGTCGCCTCAGTTACGCGCCGGGCGAAATCGGTGGTAGCCAGTTCGACCTACGGCTTGTGGTCAAGGCGGCGGGGCCGCGCCTTGCGACACGCAGTCCGCTCGAAAGCCCGCGCGCGCGCCATGCTGCCTTCCAGCTTGGCGCTGTGTTGCTGATTGAGGACCATCCCGCCAGCCAGGCGGTGATCCAGTCCACACTCAAGGCGGCCGGTTGGCGCGTGGACACAGTCGACACGCTCGCCCAGGCCAATCGCCGTGCGGGGCATATGCCGTATCAGGCGATCCTGTGTGATTATCATTTGCGTGACGGCACCGGGGATCTGTTTCTGGCGCGCCTGCGCGATCTGCCCGGGCCGAACCGTGACACACTCTGCTTGGCAGTTACCGCCGATGCTTCAGAAGCGCGTCGCGCGCACTGCCTGGCCACAGGTTTTACAGGTGTCTTGACCAAGCCGATCCGCGGGCCGGAACTTATCACTCGTCTGGCTGACTATATCGCCGCTGCTGCCGAAGCGCCTCTGGAGAGCCGCGCTACGGCCTAGTGGCGCGCACAGACAGGCTCAGGATGAGGCGCCGGTTTCGCTTCGCAGGCCTTTGTAAAGACTGTAGCAACAGACCAGAAGGACGGCGGCGAAGGGCAGTCCGGTCGTAATCACGCCTGCCTGCAGCGAGGCCAGCGCCGCGCGTCCACCGCCCACGAGCAGCACAATCGCCACCAGGCCTTCCATGCTGGCCCAGAAGACACGCTGGGGCACTGGCGCATGAAGCTTACCGCCCGCTGTGATGGAATCGATCACCAGTGAGCCGGAATCCGAAGAGGTCACGAAGAAGACCATCAGCAAAATGATGGCAATGAAGGAGATGATCTCGTGAAAGGGCAGGTTCTCCAACATGTGGAAGAGAACGAGCGAGACATCATCAATACCATTGGGCAACTGCCCGACACCGTCCTTTACCTGCTCAATCGCGGTGGTGCCAAAGGCAGTGAACCAGATCGTCACCACGATGACGGGCACAATCAGAACAGCGGCAAGAAACTCGCGAATGGTGCGCCCTCTGGATACGCGGGCGATGAACATGCCAACAAAAGGCGACCAGGAGACCCACCAGGCCCAGTAGAAGATCGTCCAGTCATGATACCAGGCGCTGTCCTCGCGTCCGATCCAGTTCGAAAGCTCCGGCGTTTCAGCGAAATAGGCCACAAAGTTGAGACCAAACCCTTTGAAAATTTCCAGGGTTGGCCCGGCCACGATGACAAAGGCCAGAACGCCAATCGCCAGTATGATATTGAGATTGCTGAGCAGTTTCACACCGCCATCCAGACCTCGCACCACCGATACAATGGCAAGCGAGGTGATCACGCAGATGATTACGATCTGCAGCCGCAAATCGGCCGGCACGCCGAACAGGAACTCGATGCCGCTGGCCGCTTGCTTTGCGCCCAGGCCCAGTGATGTGGCCAGACCGAACAGAGTCGCGACAACCGCGATGAGATCGATGATATGGCCTGGCCAGCCCCAGATCCGCTCACCGAAAATGGGATAGAAGGCCGAGCGCATGGTCAGCGGCAGGCCCTTGTTGAAGGTGAAGAAGGCGAGCGCCATGCCGACCACGGCATAGACTGCCCAAGGCGTCAGCCCCCAGTGGAAAATGGTGGCAGCAAAGGCTAACCGTTCGGCCTCAGGCGTATAGGGTTCCGCATTGAGCGGTGTGCCAGCCCAGTCATTGTAATAGGCTAGGGGTTCGGCCGCGCCATAGAAGACCATGCCGATGCCAACCCCGGCGGCAAACAGCATGGCAAGCCAGGAGTGGGTCGAGAACTCCGGTTTTGCCGCGGCTCCGCCAAGACGGATCCGGCCGAGCGGTGAGACGCCAATCGCAACACAAAACAGAAGGACCAGATTTGTGGTGACCACGAAGAACCAGTCGAAAGTGTTGATCGTCCAGTCCCGCGCGCTGGTCAGGGCCACAGAAGCGAAATCCGGGAAAAGCAGGGCCGCAAGTGCGAAAGTCCCAACCAGGCCGGCGGCGAGAAAGAAGACAGGATTGTGGATGTCCAGGCCGAGCCATTCGACATTGTCCTGTCCAACTTCATAGTCGGTCTCATAATCACTTGTGGGCTCTGAATCGGGCAAATATGCGCTCCTTGGAATCGGTTCGGCTTTGGAAAAGCTCACTTGTTCTGAGGGTTATATGCTTTGATGTCGAATCGTCTGTGCATAAAGTTGCAGGGCGTGGCGGATGGGCAACATTTTATTATGTCATTGTATAAAAACAGAAAAATACATTCTCCTTCGCGTCTGCAACATTTCGTGTTGGAATTGTCGCAGGCAAAAACTTTCAATCATCGAAATATCTGTTAGGCCAAGTTGCAACGAGGTAGCTGGCACTCGCCCGCGAACAGCCTCCGTTCCGGCGCTGCAGACGCGCCAAAATCCTGCGACCTATGAGGGGAAGACTACATGTCCCGAATGATGAATGGCGTGTCCATGCTCGCCATCTCTACCGTGTTTTGCGCGACCACAGCCCTGGCTCAGACCGCTGAAGAAGCCACGGTTGCCGACCGCCGCTTGCAGACTGTCACAGTCACGTCCACCAAGCGCGCCGAAAGCGCCCAATCCATTCCCATAGCTGTCAATGCTATTGGAGAGCAGGAGCTTGAGCAGCTCGGCGTTGAGGTCTTTACCGATTATCTCACCCAACTGCCCGGCGTGACGGCGGGCGGCGGTGGCCCGGGCCAGAGCACGATCTATATTCGCGGTGTGGCCTCCACGACCCCGAACCTCACCACGGCGGGTGTCGCGGGCCTTGCCCCGAACGTGGCCTTCTATCTTGACGAGCAACCGCTCGCCCAGCCGGGCCGCAACCTGGACGTCTATGCGGCTGACCTTGAGCGCATCGAGGTGTTGCCCGGCCCGCAAGGCACCCTGTTCGGCGCCTCTTCGCAGGCCGGCACCGTGCGCCTGATCACCAACAAGCCCCAGCTCGGCATGTTCGAAGGCGCTGTGCGTCTCGGCACCAGCTTTACCGAGGGCGGGGAGATGTCGAACAAGGCCGAGGGTGTTGTGAACATTCCGATCGGCGATGATCTCGCCCTGCGCGGCGTGGTCTATACCGACACCCAGGGCGGTTATATCGACAATGTGCCCGGCCTGCGGAATGCATCTGAGTCCGCACGCTTCCGTCCGGAAGGCACCGTGCGCGACAATGGCGTACCGGTCTCGGCCCAGCGCGCGGGCTTCCAGTCCACATCGGACCTTTCCGGCGTCACATTCATTGATGCCAACAATTCCGCGCTGGTGGAGAAGAATTTCAACGATACCACTTATAATGGCTACCGCCTGGCGGGCCTTTATGAGTTCAATCCCGACTGGCAGCTGACCGTCGGCATTGCCCAGCAGAAGCTGGAAAGTGACGGCGTTTTCATGGCTGATCCGGATCTGGATGACTGGGAGATCCAGCGCTTTTCCGAGGACAGTCTGGAAGACAGCTTCACCAATGTCAGCTGGACCCTGGAAGGTCAGCTTGGCGCGCTCGAAGCCGTCTACACTGGCGCATTCACAAACCGTGACAGCGACCAGACGGTGGATTATTCCGACTATCTCTTCGTCGGCCAGTATCTGCCCTATTATATCTGCGATGGTTCGGTCTCCTATCCAGGCGCGGCCGCACCGAGCGGGGTTTGCCAGGCGCCGAACCTGTTTGTGAAATCCATCACCGATACCGAGGTTGTGACCCAGGAATTGCGTTTCAACACGCCCAATGAGTATCGCCTGCGCGCCACTTTTGGTGGTTTCTACAGCGATCTGGAACTGGCTGAGCGCAATGACTTCACCTATCCGGGGTCGGTTCTCGCCGATGTCTTTGGCCAGCCGGTGCCGGGCCATCCCAATAACGGTTTCGCGCCGAACTTCCCGTTCGATACAGGCTATACATCAAGTCCCGGTCCGTTTCCGCCGGACGTGATCTTCCGAAACGATGTCTTGCGCACCAATGAGCAGCTCGGCCTGTTCGGCGAAGCGACTTATGACATTTTGCCTGACACACTGGCGATCACACTTGGCGCGCGCTGGTATGACGTCAAGGATGATCTGGAAGGGGGCGCCAACTCCTCTTTCTGTAACAGTTTCCAGGCCGATGCGGACGCCTTTGGGACGGATATTTCCGATCTCTATAATGGCGATGGGGAGTACACCTTCCGTGGCACCTGCGACACCTCCCGCCATATCACCTATAATGACACCCAGACGATCGATGAGATCATGGCGATCGACCCGGCCCTTTCGCTGGGCCAGGCGACCCAGATCTACAATGCCACGCGCGCGCCAGACAAAGCCGAGACCGATGGCGTGATCTTCAGGGGCACACTGGAATGGACGCCAACGGCGGATCTGCTTTTCTTCGCGACCTATTCCGAAGGCTTCCGTCCGGGTCTCCTGAACCGTCCCGGCGGCGCGCAGGGGCCGGGTGGCTACACCGTGCCGTTTGAGGTCGATACCGACGAAGTGACCAATTACGAGCTGGGTTGGAAAACCTTCCTCGCCGATGGTCAGCTGCGCTTCAATGGCAGTGCCTTCTTCGTCGAGATCGAAGGCCTGCAAACCACGATCTTCGACCCGTCCATCGTGAACCTCTTTTTCTCCGACAATGCGGCCAATGCCGAGGTCATGGGGATTGAAGGCGATTTTGCCTATGCGCCCGACAGCGTGGAAGGCCTCACCATTGCCGGGGCATTCTCCGCCCTGGACACCGAAGTGACCGAAGTGCTGGTGCCGACCGATGATGTTGAGAAAGGTTCCCCGCTTGCTTTTGCGCCGGAATTCCAGGGGAATATTCGCGTGCGCTATGAATGGCCGCTCACCCTGGCTGGTGAGACCTATGATGCGCATGTGATGCCCCAGGTGGTCTATTCCTCCGAGGCACAGACCGACATCATCACGATCAACAGCATGGACCTGGATTCGTGGACGACGCTGGCGCTCTCGGCGGGTGTGACCAAGGACAATTGGAGCGTGGAAGTCTACGGCCAGAACCTTACCAATGAGGCCGCGCAATATTCCGGCAATTTCGGCTTTGATGCAAAACGCGTCACCGTGGCTCGCCCGCGCACGCTGGGTGTTCGCGTCGGCGTGGACTTCTGATCGGCATTTGGCGCATCGCCATATGCTATTTAAGACTGAAAGCGCCCTGCCTCGCGGGGCGCTTTCTCTGCATTTGATGGCAAGGATATGAACGAGCCAGAGCGCGATATCGATCTCATCAAATCCGCCCGCGCCGATATGCGCGCTGGCAGGTTCGAGGCGGCTCTTGCTGTGCTCGCCCCTGCCTGTGCGAGCGAGCCGGCGAACGCTGAGGCGCTGTATATGAGCGCGGTTTGCGCGCGGTATTTGAAGCGGTTTGATGAAGCCGGAGCTTTGCTGAGCCAGCTGACAGCAGCCGCACCGGATTTCGGACGGGCCTGGCAGGAGGCCGGGCATCTGGCACGGGACACGGGCGATGTGCCCCGCGCACTGACGGCTTATCAGCGCGCCTGCCAGTACAATCCCGCACTGGAGGCCAGCTGGCGTGCGCAGGCCGATCTGCTCGCCCGCGCCGGACAAGCCCAGGAGGCCGAGGCCGCCCTGGCCCAGGCCGAGCGTCTGAAGGCCCTGCCGCGCGAGCTGGTCACCGTCACGCACCTGCTCTCTGAAGGCAAATTGCTGAAGGCGGAAAATCTCTGCCGGGCCTTCCTGAAACAGCATCCGACCCATGTCGAAGGCATGCGCCTGCTGGCCGAGATCGCAGTGCGGTTCGGCATTCTCGAAGATGCCGAGATCCTGCTGGAGAACGCCGTTGAGTTCGAGCCGGACAATATCCAGCTCCGCCTCGATTATATCCAGACCCTGCGCAAGCGGCAGAAATTCGCCGCTGCCCTCCGCGAGGCCGAGGCCCTCTCGGCGCGCGAGCCGGGTAATCCCGTTTTCACCTCTCATCTCGCCATCGAGAAGATGCAGACCGGCGACTATGAGACCGCCGTCGCCCTGTTCAACACGGTGTTGGAAAAACTTCCTGCTGACCCCGCCACGCTGACCTCGCGCGGCCATGCGCTGAAAACCTGGGGCAAACAGGCCGAGGCGATTGAATCCTATCGCGCCGCCTGCCGCGCACGCCCGACACAGGGCGATGCCTGGTATGCGCTCGCCAATCTCAAGACCTATGAATTCTCTGATGCCGATATCGCTGAGATGAAGGCACGCGAGGTCGGCGCCGATTCCGGGCCGAATGACCGCGTGCATTTCTGCTTCGCCCTCGGTAAGGCGCTGGAGGATCGCGGGGAGATCGCTGAAAGCTTTGCCTATTATGTGCGCGGCAATGATTTGAAGCGTGCTCAGTCGCGCTACACATCTGAAGGCATGGAGGCCGAATTCGCCGCCCAGAAAGAGGTCTGCACGTCGGCGCTCTTCGAGCGACAAGCCGGAAAGGGCGATCCCGCGCCGGACCCGATCTTCATTCTCGGCCTGCCGCGCGCTGGCTCGACTTTGATCGAGCAGATTCTCGCCTCGCATAGCCAGGTGGATGGCACGCTGGAGCTACCGAATATCCTGGCCCTGTCACAGCGCTTGCGCGGACGCGATCGGGCCAGCGGCGGGGCCTATCCCGGCATTCTCCATGATCTCACTGCCGGCCAACTCGCCGAGCTTGGCCGGGACTATATCGAGACCACGCGCATTCACCGTGCTGGCGCGCCCTTCTTCACTGACAAGATGCCGAACAATTTCCGCCATATCGGCCTGATCCATCTCATCCTGCCGAATGCGAAGATTATAGATGCGCGGCGCGAGCCCATGGCCTGCTGTTTTTCCGGCTTCAAACAGCTCTTCGCGGAGGGCCAGGAATTCACCTACGGGTTGGACGAGATCGGCCGGTATTATCGCGGCTATGTCGACCTGATGGAGCATTGGGACGCTGTGCTGCCAGGTAAGGTGCTGCGCGTTCAGCATGAAGACCTGGTGGCCGATCTGGAAGGTCAGGTGCGCCGCATTCTCGACTATTGCGGCCTGGAATTCGAACCGGCCTGCCTGGAGTTCCACAAGACCGAGCGGGCCGTGCGTACGGCCAGTTCCGAGCAGGTGCGCCAGCCGATCAACACCAGGGGGTTGGACGCCTGGCAGAAATTTGAGCCGCATCTCGGCCCTCTGAAAGCCGCGTTGGGTCCTGAACTCGCGCCTTAGGGCAAGATTGATAGGATCAGGATAGCGCCGCTGGCGAGGTCAGCCGGCGACTGCCTGGAAGGCATGTTTTTAACCGGCACCTGTGCCTGAAGTTTCCTCAAAATAGTGGCATAGAAACAGGTTGCAGTGCTCCAAAAGCCAGGCATCGCGGGCACCTGCGGGCATCGCCGCGGCCTGTTCGCTGAGCCCTCCCATGGCAAACCTGAAGATCTGACCATCCAGGCGATCGGCCTGTTTTCCTTCATGCAGGCTCTGCAGCATGGCTGTAGAGGTCGTCCCTGTCATCGCCAGCAGTCCACTGCTGAGGGACGCCGTGGCCGTAGAGCGCGCGGTCGCGAGGATAATTTCGTCAATTGCCACGCCTTCCTGGCCGCGCTTGCGGGCCTGCTCGAAGATGCGCGGCAGGACGGTTTCAATGAATTTCGAAATTGGCATGTCTTCGTGCAGATTGGTATCGGTCTCGGCGCGTGCACGAGAATAGATATGCCCGAAAGCGCTTTGCAGGATGAGGTCCAGCGAGGCGAAGTGATGGGTCAGGGAAGACAGGGACAATCCGGCATGCCGGGCAATCTCGCGATGCGTGACCGCGTCGAGCCCGGCGGAAAGGATCAAGCTCGCGGCGCTGCTAACGATTCGCTCTGGCGCATCCGTGCGGGCGCTTGTTGGCGGGGCGACGGCGTTAATTGTGGCCTGTTCAAAATCTGCGCGTGCCGGGCTGTCGCCATGCATGATGACAGGAAGGGTAAAAAGGCGAGCGGTGGCGCGCAGGATGATGTCTGACATCCAGGACAATGCACGCGCATCACGGCGTGAGACCAGGCCGATGCGGATTGCGCCAGTCATGATCGCGGCAAGCGACGGAGCGAGCTTCACTGGCAGGTGCGCCTGCTCAAGCAGGCTGACCCAGAAGTCCATGCCGGAATTGGCCGAGGCTGCAGCCTCGGACTGATACTGGCGATCACGCGCAGCAGCGGTGATGCAAATCCAGCGTATCATTTGCGAGCGGTGGGCCTGCCAGAGCGCTTTTTGGGCGATCGAGAGGGTCAGTGCCGGCAGGCTCGATGGCGTGATCTGGAGTGATGAGACTTCTTCCCGGCAGGCGTTCCAGAAGGCGAGATCGGCTTGTCGGGCGTGCTCGAACAGGCGTGCGACCAGTGTTTCACGCGCGCCGAAACGGTAATTGAGCAGCGAGGCGCTGACACCGGCCCTCTGTGCCAGGTTGCGCAGGGTGAGTGCTTTCAGGCCACTTTCAACAACAATATCCTGGCCATGGAGCAGAAGGTCGGAATCGTCAATTTGGTACATGTGGCAGATTTTTCTGGTACAACTGTAAAATCCAGTGGCTCGGACAAGGATGGTCTTTCTTGCTGCAGTTGCACCTGGGTTCAAGTAAATTCTCCGAGAAAACGCGAAAACATCCTCCGAACACAGATAATTTGACGTGTATATGGCTCTTGAAGAGTCCGGTGCCGTCAAAAAAGATACGCATAAAATTCACAAAATCTGGATTGGTACAATTGAACAGCGCTGATACTGCCGCCCCGTCTATCGAGAGGGGATCTCACTATGAACCAGTCATTCAGAACATCCGGCCTGCTGCTTGGAACGGCCATTTTGACCGCCGCGCCGGCCTTCGCACAGCAAACCGAAGCAGAGTCGCGCCAGCAGACGGTCATCGTCACCGCAACACCCATCCGCGACAGCCAGCAGGCCGCGATCGAGGCCAAGCGCCAGGCGCCGAACGTGGTCGATATCATCTCGGCTGACACGATCGGCCGCTTCCCGGACCAGAACCTGGCCGACTCGCTGGGCCGTCTGCCGGGCCTCGCCATTGAGCGCGGCCAGGGTCAGGCGCGCTATGTGAACTTCCGCGGCGCGCCGTTCCGCTACACGGCCATCGCTTTTGACGGCATTGATGTGCCGGGCGCCCAGAATGGCCGCATCCCGCGCTTTGACAGCTTCCCATCGGTGATCACCAGCGCCGTGGAGGCCAACAAGGCGATCACGCCGGACATGCCGGGCGAGGCCGTGTCCGGCTTCATCAATGTGAAGACTTTCAGCCCGTTTGACGCCGAAGGCTTCAGCGCTTCTCTGGAAGCCGGCTATGGCGAGCAGGAGCTGGGCGGTGGCCCGGTGAACAAGTATAATGGCCGCCTGTCCTGGTCGAATGACCAGTTCGGCTGGGTGGTGTTCGGCTCCAATAATCGCCGCGTCCAGAACACCGACAACCGCGAGTTCGACTGGAGCCCTGAAGGCGAGATCAATGAGCTCGACTTCCGGTCCTATTTTGTCGAGCGCGAAGACAATGCCTATGGCGGCAAGCTGGAATTCCGTCCGGGCGGGGCGGTCGAGCGCGTCTTCGCCTCCACCCTGTTCACCGAATTCATCGATAATGAAGAGCGCAACCAGTATGTCTTCGACCTGGCTGGCGGCGCTGAAGCGATTGGCAGTGCGGTGTCTGGCGAAAGCGGATATCTGCCGCTCGTCTTCGTCAACCGGCTGCTCGAATATGGCCGCTACGACAATTCCACCTGGACCTCGACGCTTGGCGCGGATTTCAATGCCGGTGACTGGATGGTCGAGGCGCGTGCCAATTACACAGAGACTGAAGACAATCTCTTCCTGCCCATCCCGTATAGCCTGTTCGGCCAGGCGGCAGCCGCCTATGATGTGAGCAATGTCGAGGACCCGGAAGTCTATGTCTATGCACCGTTCACCATGACGGAGATGGACATCAACCAGGTGTCCTATGCCGCCTCGATTGGTCTGGTCGTGGCCACCAAGCTCGACAATGAGGCGATGAAGTTCAAGCTCGATGCCGAGCGTGACCTGCAGCTGTTCGGCCGCGACACAGTCGTGAAGCTTGGCGGCCAGTGGGACACCCGCGAGGCAACAGGCTTCGCCCTGGTTCAGGACACCTCTGTCGGCTTCCCGGACGATTTCGATTTTGCCGACTATATGACCGGCGTGGAATGGTATTCCGATTTCAACAATACAATTGGCGCCACCTATTATCAGAACGAAAAGCTGCGCGCAGACTGGGCCAGCGGCATTGGCGGTTTCCCGGTCAATGTAACCGATGACCAGAAGATCTCCATCGAAGAGGACATCCTCGCTCTCTACACCATGGCGACAACGGAGTTCGATGGCGGCAATTTCGTCTTTGGTGCCCGTGTCGAGGCCACCGACTACACCTCAGCCGGGCCGGATGTGACCACGCCGGGTGGAGATCTTATCGACGTTGATCACAGCGACGACTATGTCAATTTCCTGCCCAGCGCGCACCTGAACCTCGATCTCAACGAGGATATGAAGCTGCGTTTCTCGGCCTCCACCGGGCTCAGCCGCCCGACCTATAACGAAATGCGCGCTTCCGTTGCCGTGGATGTGCCCGGTCAGGCGGTCACCGGGGGCAATCCGCGCCTTGATGCCGAGACCACCTGGGGCGGCGACGTTTCCTTCGAATGGTATTATGCGCCGGCCAGCATCTTCTCCGCAGGCGCCTTCTACCGCCATGTGGATGATGTGATCTATGCCTTCTCCACCGACATTGATGGTGGCCTCTATCTCGATAGCGCCGCTGGCGAGGACTGGACCTATACCGGTTATGTGAACGGCAAGAGCGGCCATCTTTCGGGCCTGGAGCTTAACTTTATCGGTCAGGCTGCAGACCTCTTGCCAGAGCCTTTCGATGGCCTGGGCGTCAGCGGCAACCTGACCCTGCTCGACTCCGAGTTCGAGACCAATGAGGGCACCACCTTCTCCCTGCCGGGCACTTCGGACCTGATCTGGAATGCCTCGGTCTATTATGAGAAGTTCGGTCTCTCGGCCCGTTTGAACTATCAGTATCGCGATGCCTGGCTGTCGACGACGGAAAATGACGGTTTCGCCGAATACTGGGACGAGCAGCAGCGTGTGGACGCCTCCATCCGCTACAACCTGCCCTGGGATGTTCAGGGCGCGCGTTTCACCGTCTTCGCCAATGCCAACAATCTCACCGATGAGAATGATGTGCGCTATGAAGGCACAATAGCGACGCCGAACCAGATCGAGGGCTATGGCCGTCGCTGGCTGCTCGGCGTGCGCGTGGATTACTAGCGCGTTTTCCAGCGCGCGGGCCGTGACCTTTCAGGATCTTCGGCCCGCGCTTCTCTTCCGCCACTGAACAGAGGCATTTTCCATGAAACATATCCTGCAAACTTCCGCCCTCGCGCTCGCCTTGATGACCGGTGCCTGTGCCAGCCAGGTTGAGGCGCCAGCCGAGCCTGCAGAAGCACCCGCCGCGCCCGCCGAAGCAGCAGAGACTGCTGAACCTGCTCCTGTCGAAGTGGAAACCGTGTCGGTCACCTTCGATCAGGAGGCCGGTGCCTATACGCTTAGCTGGGCCGCAAGCGAGGCCGGCGCACCGGTCGATATTCTGGTCGCCACCTCCCCGGATGGCGCCAATGCCCAGAGCCTGGCGGTGGACGTCACCGAGACCAGCTTCACCTGGACGCCCGGTGCCGAGCCCGCAGAGCGCCATTATTTCCTCGTGGATCCGGAAAGCGGCCCGGCCGTGATCGCCGCAACCCGCCTCCTGCCGCTGGAAGGTGGGCGCAATTTCCGCGATCTGGGCGGGTATCAGACCGAAGATGGTCGCACTGTGAAATGGGGCGAGCTTTATCGGTCCGGCGTCATGAACCGGCTCACTGAAGAAGATTATGCCTATCTTGCCAGCCTCGAGATCGCCTCGGTCTACGATCTACGCACATCGCAAGAGCGCACCTCCGAGCCCACGCAATGGGCCGCCGGCGAAATCGAATACGTCACCTTCGCTGATCCGGAAGAAGACCAGGACGCCAACCCGTTGGTGCAGGTGTTCTCCGATCCGAACGCTACGCCGGAAATGGTCGCGGCCATGATGACCGAGCTCTATTCCGGTATTCTGGAGCAGCAAGCCCCGGCCTATCGCGCCATGTTTGACGAACTGGCCAATGGCGAAGACGCGCCCATGGCGTTCAACTGTTCGGCCGGCAAGGACCGCACCGGCGTTGGCGCGGCGCTGATCCTGTCAGCACTCGGCGTGCCGCGCGAAACTGTGGTGTCCGATTATGCCCTGTCGGAACAGTTGGTGGACTACGCCAAGGAGTTTGAACTCACTGGCGAGGAAGAGGTCGAGGAAGACAGCCCCTATGCCTTCCTGCGCCAGCTGCCGCCGGAACTGGTGATGCCGCTGATGCGCTCAGACCCGGCTTACATTGAGGCGGTCTTCGCCGATATCGAAGCCGAACATGGCAGCGTGCTCGCCTTCATCCAGACCGAGCTGGATGTCACGGACGCTGAACTCGCCAGCATCCGTGAACGACTATTGGATTAGCGGCGAGAACAGCTCCAACTCTGAACCAGTGCAACGCCCTCCTTCTAGGAGGGCGTTGATCCTTGAGCTTCAGCCACAGGGCATGGCATCGTCTTCACGAATGCTGGTTTTCAGGTGTTTGTTCCCAGGCGGCCTTCTTGCGGTAAATCGTCGAAGGGTTGATCTCGAGTTGCTTTGCCGCGGCCACGATGTTTCCGCGGCACAGCGCGATGGCGCGTTCAATGGCCTTTTTCTCTGTCAGCCATAATGGTTCGACACCATACTCAGGTTCGGCCGGTACGCTTAAATCATTGGCAGGCATTGCCAGGACAGGACTCACGGACCTTGTCGGCTGAGATGGCATGATCCGCGGCAGCATTGTGCGGTCAATCTCACCCCCAGGCTGGAGCACGACAATCTGCTGTACCAGGTTCTCCAACTCGCGAACATTGCCCGGCCAGGCATGGGATACCAGCCATTCCTCCGCATCGCGCGCAAAGCCGGAGAAGGCCTTGCCTTCCTGCTGGCCAAAGCGTTGCAGAAACCGCTCTGCGAGTAACAAGACATCAGCGCCGCGTTCACGCAGAGGGGGCAACTCGACGGGAATGACGTGCAAGCGGTAATAAAGATCTTCGCGCAGTCTTCCCTGACGTACGGCTTCGAGCGGGTTTCGGTTGGTCGCGGCTATAATGCGGATATCTGCACGCTGCAGCTTTGATTCACCAACCTTGGAATACTCCCCCGATTGAAGAAAGCGCAGCAGCTTGGGCTGCAGATCAATTGGCATTTCGCCTAGTTCATCCAGGAAGAGTGTTCCGCCATTGGCAAGCTCAGCTGCGCCGGCCCGGTCGCTGGTGGCACCTGTAAAAGCACCTTTCACATGGCCGAAGATCTCACTTTCTATCAGATCTTTGGGAATGGCGCCGCAATTGAGGGCGACGAAACGCGCGTTGCGGCGTGGGCTGAGCTCGTGCACTGCCCGCGCGGCCAACTCCTTGCCCGTTCCGGTCTCGCCGGTGATGAAGACACTTGCGCGCGAGGGGGCGGCGGCTTCTATCGACTTGTAAATGCCCTGCATGATCAAGGAACGGCCGACAATGCCGCAGAAATCGGAGCGGTCGACACTGGCTTCATAGGTCTGAACGACCTTTTTCAGCTGAAAGCTATCGACGGCATTTCTAACCGTGACCTTCAATCGCTCAGCCGTTGTCGGTTTCACAACGAAATCTGCCGCCCCGCGCCGCATGGCGTCGACCGCTACGGACATGGCTCCGTTCGCGGTGATGACGATGATCGGGGCTGCGATGCCATCGCGGGCCCACTGGGCCAGTAGGTCCAGGCCATCCGCATCGGGCAGCTTCAAATCCAGCAAGATACAGCTTGGCACTTCAGCCGCCACAGCCTGGAGCGCCTGAGCGCCAGTATCGACAATGTCGATTGTTTCAAACTCGTGGCGCAGATGCGCCTGATAGGTCCGCGCCAGAGACGGGGTATCCTCGACAATCAGTAACCGAGAGAACTTAGCCATGATGGGGCTCCACAAACTCTGCGCGAAGCTGTGCACAAACGCGGTCTGCTTCTCTTCGAATTCTGGCGATCAGTTCAGCCTTGCGGCCACTATCGCTCGAGGCGGCCATTTCCAGTTGGGCGGCAAGCTCGCTGAGATGCGTTGCGCCGACATTGGCCGAAGCCCCTTTCAGCGAGTGAGCCTGATGTTCCACCTCATCGGTGCTGGCCTCGTCCAGGCCTGGTAACCGCCAGTCCAGTTCACTGATGAAGATCTCAGCGATTTCCGCGAAAGTCTCAATATCACCGCCCCAGAGCTCTGTAATGGCGGCTTGGTCCAGTCCGCCTGACATGGGCGGTTCAGTGGTCTGGCGTTGTGCAGGTAGCCACTTTGCCAGAGCGAGGCGGAAAGCATCCGGGCGTACCGGCTTTGTAATGTAACCGGTCATTCCGCTGGCCAGGGCATGATCAAGATCACCTTTAAGAGCGTGCGCGGTCATGGCGATGATCGGCTTTTTGTAGTTGCGCTCCCGCAGAATGCGGGTGGCTTCCAGACCATCCAGTGTTGGCATGGACACATCCATGAGAATGAGATCGAACTGGCCGTTCAGTGCGGCATCCACTGCTGCGGCGCCGTCTCCAACATGCTCGAAGTCCAGGCCCAGTCGGCCCAGCATTGTCTTTGCCACCATGGCGTTGGTTTCGCTGTCCTCCGCGATCAGGACGCGCCCCGACAAGCGCTCTTCCGTTGCATCTATACGAGGTGCCCTGGGTGAGGCGTCGCAATCCTTTGTAACGGGCACCGTGAAGCGGAAGCAGGAGCCGACTCCTGGCTCGCTTTGCACGGTTATCGTGCCGTTCATGATCTCGACCAGTTCCTTGCAGATCGCGAGGCCAAGTCCAGCGCCGCCATGGGCTTTCGAGTGGGAAGAATCAACCTGCTTGAACCGGTCGAACAGGCGCTCCAGATCCGCCTCGGAAATGCCGATGCCGGTATCGCTGATTTCAAATTCAAGCGCCCCGCCGAGCGGACCACCGGCATAATTTATGTGTACATTCACCTCGCCGCGCTGTGTGAACTTCACAGCATTGCCGACGAGATTGAGCAAAACTTGCCGGATCTTGCCGGTGTCTGCGCGCATGGGCTCGGTGGGGGCGTCAAGCTGAGTGGTGAGGCGAATTTGCTTGTTCGCGGCGAGAGGCCCAAACAGCTCGTCCACAATCGAAGCCATCTCGCCCGGCTCAAAACAAGAGAGCTCCAGATCAACCTCGCCAGCTTCAATCCGCGAGAGATCAAGCAAGTCATCAATCAGTGTCAGCAGAGTTTCTGCAGATCGCTCCGCCGCGCTGATCAGTTTCGCGCTCTCCGGCTCTGTCTCATCCTTGTTCACAAGCGAGAGCGAACCAATGACGCCATTGAGGGGCGTGCGCATCTCATGGGACATATTGGCGAGAAATACAGACTTTGCCGCGTTGGCTTGTTCGGCGACTTCCTTGGCTGCTCGTAACTGTTGTTCCGCAGCCAGGCGGGCGGAGATATCGCGCACCACACCGAGATAAAGCGACCCTTCAGGAGATTCGATCCTTCGGCCGACAACTTCAGTTGGAACGCGAGCGCGAGCCGCATTGAGAAACTCGACCTCAACCTGGACGGTATCCCGGCTCGCTGCGAACTCCATCCCGGAATACGCCTTTTTGAGTTGGTCGCGTGGTAGAAACTCAATGGCGTTCTTGGTGATGAGCGTTTCCTTGTCGAATCCGGCCAACTCGCAGGCGCGCGTGTTCACGTCGACTATGTTTCCAGTTCCGTCGATGACGACGATGGCATCGGGAGACAGGTCGAACAGCAGCTGAAAGCGCTCTTCGGATGCACGCAGTTTTTCCTCTGCGGCTTTTGCGTCAGTAATGTCCCGCAAATAGGCGGAAAAGTATGTGGTGCCTTTAAACTCGACCGGGGAGATGGCCAGTTCGACCAGGAGTTTGTCGCCAGATTTGTTGACGGCGGGCACTTCGATACGCTGGTTGAGGACCTTGTGGGCCCCTGTCTTCAGATAGGTCTCCAGGCCATCGCGATGTGCTTGCCGCAATTCATCCGGGATGATCAGATCCGACAGACGAGAACCAACCGCCTCCTCCCGGGTGTAGCCAAAGGTCTTCTCTGCGGCCTGGTTGAACTCCACCACCAAACCGGCCGCATCCATCATGATAATGCAATCGAGCGCGACATCGATGACAGCGTGACGCAAGGCGGTATAGGCGGTGATGGCGTCGATGTCTGAGGTCACGAAGCGCTGCAGTTCTTCTGTGCGTTCCAGAATAATCTTGCGTGTTGGCATGTCTGGCTCCCAATCCGTTCGGATGAGACCTGCAAAATGCGGTGCGAGTTTAGATCCGGAAAATATTTGAAATAATACAAGGCTTTGTTGCTCTTAATTTCTAAGGCTCATACTGTGGATTGCAATATGCCGCACCAATATTCGCAAAATGCAAATCCGGTCGATGCAATTTGCAACGACCGATTCACATGGCTGGTGGTTAGAGCGCCGGGCGAAAAAGTGGACCCCGGTTTTTCGCACGAGCCGGCGCGACCCCAAAAACCTAGAGTCGGTTGTGTTTAGCTTGCGCCATCACAGCCCTCATCCTGAGCGGAGACGAAGGACGGGGGCGGGCAACCAAGAGCGGATCTCTGCTGCTCGCCCCATGGTTCGTCTCCGCTCACCATGAGGCTGAGGGTGGCTCAAGCAAAGGGCAACCGAGGCTAGTACGCTCCGCGAGCCGTGATTACAGCGAGCGGTGTGCGCAGCAAGATCGCGAGATCCAGCCAGATTGATCGTGACTTGAGGTAGGCGACATCAAGAACCACTTGCCGATCAAAAGGCAGGTCGGCCCGTCCGGAGATCTGCCACAAGCAGGTGATTCCAGGCTTGCCGCGCAAACGTCGACGTTCGACGCGAGAATAGCGCTCGACTTCCGAAGGCAAGGCCGGGCGGGGCCCGACGAGCGACATGTCGCCCTTCAGCACATTCCAAAGCTGGGGCAACTCATCGAGCGAGTATTTGCGAATGAAGGCGCCGATACGCGTGATGCGAGGATCCTGCTTCAGCTTGAACGTAACACCGTCATTGCGATCATTGGCGCTGGCGGCGAGAGCCGCGTTGCTTGGTCCGCCGACCTTCATGGACCGGAATTTGACCATTTCAAATGGCTGTCCATTTTCGCCAATCCGGATTTGTCGGAACAAGGCAGGACCGCGGCTTTCCAGACGGATCGCCAGGGCAAGTGGAACAAGCACGGGCGCCAGAAATGCCAGTCCTGCTCCAGCCGCCAGGATGTCCAGGCCGCGCGCAAGCATACGGTCGACCCTGCGCAGGGCTGGCCGACGACGGCGGTTCAGTGCGTATGTGGCAGCGTGTGCCAGAAATGCTGTGTTGCCGACCAGGTAGCGCCGCCACATGCGTTGGGGCTCGCACTTCAGCCGGTAAAGCCACTCAATCCCTGTCCGTCGCATCCACTCAGGCGCGCGGGGGATACGGCCTGAAACAAAGTCCAGAAGACCGCCGACACCGAGAACCACGGGCGCATGCAGGCGGTGGCGCACCCGCGCGAGCCAGGTCTCCTGATCTGGCACGCCAAAGGCGACAAAGACGACACGCGCGCCGGACGCGTTGATCTCTTCAATCACCGCGTCTTCCTCTCGCGGGGAAAAATACCCGTGACGGTGACCGGCGATTTTCAGGTTGGGAAAGGCTGTACTGGCATTTTCGGCTGCAGCTGCCGCAACGCCTTTGCGCCCTCCGAGGAAAAAGACCGGGATCTTTCGAAAGGCAAGGCAACGACAGAGTGGCGCGAAGAGATCCGTGCCGTTCAGATTGTCGCCAAGGGGCTGGCCATCGAGCTTTGCCGCCAGCGCCACGCCTGATCCATCTGGCAACAGGGCGTCGACCGTGTTGAGCGTATCACGGTAGCGCCAGTCCTTTCGCGCTACATTCGCACAATGGGCATTCAGGAAGGCAATCTGGGTTGGCGTGCGCGATTGGGCGCGGTCTGCAATCCAGTAGACGGTTTCGGCCAGCTTCGCATTGACGACGTCAAAGCCAAGAATGGCGGAGGTCTTCAGTTTGCGTGCCGGGCCAATTGCGGGACGCGACATTGGTTTGGGCAGAGAAAATGTTAGGGCTTGCATGGCGCTTTTCCTTTCACGAGTGACAGAGCAGCACGTGGCAGGTTGCGTTCCGGAGGCGTTGTTTCAGAAAATAATAATTAAAAACAGCGTACTAATATCCTCGTGTGGCTGTGGAGTGCCTGGTCACAAACTCAAGATTGCAAGACTCAGATGCTGCAAATTGCGAGAGCTGCTGCAGGCTGCAAAGCGCTGCCAGTGCGCGGAAAATTAGAAAAACATAATAAAAACAAAGAGGCGTGCGGTGGCGCCGTGCATGCGGTAAACTGCGGCCATTCTTGAAACGTCTTGCGGGAACTCAATGAAGGGCCCGAAGATGGCGATTGGCACACATATATCTCGCAAGCTGGCAGCATGCCTGCCCGGTGATCATCTCGTTCGCAATGTTGGCTGGCTGACAGGCGCGGAAGCCGTTAGCCGGCTGGGGCGGATAGTGGCGGCTGTGATCCTTGCCCGTCAGCTCGACGCAGCAGCATTCGGCATAGCAGCCATCGTTCTCACCGTGTTCGAACTGGTTCGCGTTTTTACTGAAAATGGCATTGGCGCAGCGGTCATCCGATCTGAAGAAGAAGACCTGCACCGTGTGGCCAACACAGCCAACCGGTTGATGTGGCGCATCTGTCTGTCGCTCGCTGGTATTCAGCTCATTGTCGCTGCCGTGGCTGAGCAGCTGTTGCCAGGTCGGCAGGTCGGTTTGATGATCGGTGCATTGGCCATGGTCTACCTGATCATGCCCTTCGGCCTGGTGCATGCCTACATGCTTCAGCGCAGACAGCATATGAAGCGTCTCGCAGGCGTTTCCTCAGCGCAGGCCGCAGCTGATCACGTGCTGACGGCGATCCTGGCGCTCACAGGGATCGGGGCTTGGGCGATTGTTCTGCCAAAATTGCTGACGGCACCGATCTGGTTGTTCGGCGTGCGTCATGGGGCGCCCTGGCAGCGCGCGCCGCAAGCCGGCTTTGCCCCGGTCGCCGATATCCTGAAATTCTCTCTGCCTGTGCTCGGCTCGGAACTGCTCTCTGTTTTCCGTGACCAGCTCGACAAGATAATCGTTTCGCTCACACTCGGCGTCGAAGCCCTCGGGATCTACTATTTCGCCTTTAATGCCGGACTGGGTGTCTCGACCGCGCTCAACAAGGCCTTTTCCGGGGCTTTCTATCCATATCTGTGTGCCGCAGCCGACAAGGCCGTCGCATTTCGCAACGCCATGTTGCGCATCGGCGCGCCGCTTTCAGTTGTCTATCTGGCGCAGGCTGGCGCGGCCCTGATCTATGTGCCCGTCGTGTTCGGCCCGGATTGGGCACATGCTGCGCCACTGGTCGGGCTCTTGTGCCTTGGTGGGCCTGCGCGGCTGATTATGGATGGCGTGCGCATGCTGGCGCGTGCCCGCGGGGCGTCTCTCGTGGAGCTACTGGGTTCAGTGCTGTTTGCGTTGAGTGTGCTCGTGCCCTTCGCCCTGGCAGCTT